>DASSLA010000001.1:0-11289 GCA_035689885.1 Marmoricola sp.
CTCACCAGCACGAACCACACGCACCCGAAGAACGGGTCTGGTTCTCACAGCTGATGGGCTGCCGGCCTGTGAGGGGCCGACCCGACAACTGGTGCCGAGCCAGGTCCGGAGCCTGAGCCATCGTTATCACCACCGGACCTAAGGTCGAGCGTACACCTGTTCGAATATGACGGCAAGAGATAGAGAAAAGAATGTGGCGGATGCCGGTCGAGCGTCTTGCGGGGTCAGCTGTTCGGCCGGAGGGCGACGTCGTCACACTCGACCTGGGTGCGCTCGCGCGGGTCCGCCCCTTGGGCCGGTGCTGCCGCAACAGGCCGTTGGTGTCCTCGTCGGTCCGCGCGGCCAAGGCGCCCGGGGGTCGCAGACGTAGATCTGGATCCCGGTCTCCACCTTGAACCGGGCCCGTTACCGATGTGGGTCGCCATGCCCACGCGTGCCGCGTCCGCGCCCTACTGATACAACTTCGTCACCGTCATCCGCCCACCGCCCGTGCGGTTTCCCAACACTCGAGCCGGCGCGTTCGCCCCGGCATGAAGGGACATCTGGTGAATCGCAAGGCGATCCTGTTCCACGGGACCGGCGCCCACCCCGACGTCGCGTGGCTCCCGTGGCTGCGGGACCGGTTGGCTGGACGCGGCTACTCCGTCGAGGCTCCGCACTATCCGGGACTCAACGTGGAACCCCTCGCCACCTTCCTCCCAGAAGTGCTGGCGAACCACACGTTCGATGAGAACACCGTGCTCGTCGGGCACTCGGGCGGGGCAGCACTGCTGCTCGCGATCCTCGAGCACATCGGCACCACGGTGGACCAGGCGATTCTCGTCGCCGGCTACTGCACGCAGCCCAACAGCGCGGACGAACCCGTGCTGCAGGAGACCTACGACTGGGCGGCGATCCGGGCACATGTTCGCGACCTCTACTTCATCAACTCCTGCGTGGACCCGTACGGCTGCGACGACGAGCAGGGGCGCGCCATGTTCGAACGGCTCGGCGGCACCCAGATCGTCCGCGACGACGGCCACTTCGGAGACGTTGACCAGCCGTATGAGTCGTTCGACCTCCTCGACCGGCTGATCTCCTGACCTCGCCGCCTCACCCCAGCTTCGCCAGGTCCCTCCGCACGTAGCGCAGGTGCGCCCACTCCTCCTCCAGGATCACCCGGACGCAGTCACCGACGGTCGGCCTCCAGTCCTCGTCGCCCCACGGGTCCTTGCGCTCCTCCGCGAGCAGCTCCGGCGTCACCGTGGCCAGGAAGTCGGTGACCTGCTGCTGGTGCTCGGCGCGCACCTCGAGGATCTCGTCGTACGACGGAGGCTCGGACCGGAAGATCGACATGTCGAAGCCCATCTCCGCGGCACCGGTGAAGATCAGGCCGATCTCGTGGAATGGCTGCTCGATCCGCCGGATCCCGCCACCGAGCCAGGTGTCGGTCGCCAGGATCAGGTGCCGCAGGGTCTCGGCGAGGGACCACTCGTCCTCGACGTGCGCGTCCACCAGCTCGGGCGGCGTGGTCGCCACCGTCTCCGCCCACGCGGCCTGCACCGCGACCCAGCCCTCGCGCAGCCCCTCGGGCGTCTGCGCCTTCTGCAGCTCGCGGCCCGGGAACTGCCGGTTGAGCTCGGCGTCGACCAGCGGCACCACGTCGACCCCGTTGACGTAGAGGCTCCCGAAGAACAGGTCGTGGCTGTCGATGTCGAGACCGCCACAGTCGACGCCACGCATCGTCACGTCGCTGACGTCGGAGAACCGGATGGTGGCGCCCTTGAAGCTCGCCCGAACAAAGGTCGCGCCCTCGAACTCCTTGGTACGTGAGTAGGTCGTCATCGGCACATCATGGCCGTGGGCGACCCACCCCGGGAAGACGAGCGAGCCGCCCTACCCGTCCTCGGACTCGAACAGCGCCTTTCGCTCCCGCGCCGTCGCCATCGCGGTCAGGAACTTCTCGTCGTAGTCGGGGTCGCCGATCGGGATCTCGGCGACGACGTGCTCGTCGAGCCGCTGACCACCCCGCGTGGTCTTCCGTACGACGACCCGGGTCGCGTCGTACCGGTCGTAGTGGGTGACCTCCCACGAGCCACTCGAGGAGGAGGTCAGGAGCCGCGGCCCGGCCTCCTGGTCGACCATCACCGCACGGAAGACCAGGTAGAGGCACACGCTGACCACGCCGAGCACGATGACAGCGTCCAGGAGGACCACATCCTCATTGTGCTCCACGACGGCCCAACACCGAATCCTCCAACTCGGTAACCTTTTGCGTCCTCCCCTGCGACAGTCAGGTCATGGAGGCCATCCGGCACCCGGGCCCCACCCCGGACGCACCCGAGCAGGGCGACACCGCCCTGGTCGCACGGGTGACCGAGGGGGACACCGGTGCGTTGCGCGAGCTCTACGACCGGCACGCAGCCTGGCTGCAGGCCCGGTTGATGCGCCGCTGCAACGACCCCGAGGTGGTGGCCGACGTCCTGCAGGACACCTTCGTCGCCCTGTGGAAGGACGCCACGTCGTACCGCGGCGACGGGGAGGTCGCGGGCTGGCTGTGGGGCATCGCGTTCCGTCGGATGGTCTCCAGGCTCCGCAAGCGCAAGGACGTCGTGTTGCTGTCGGTGTGGGAGGGGCCGGCCCGGGCGCAGCTGGACCGGACCCTCGTGCCCGCAGCCGAGGACCAGGCCCTCCTCGGGGTCGAGTACGGCGACCTCGCCGGCGCGCTGCGGCGCCTGTCCCCCGAGTTCCGCGCGGTCGTGCAGGCCGTCGTGCTCGACGGGCTGACCACTCGCGAGGCCGGGCGGCTGCTCGGCGTACGGGAGAACACCGTGAAGACCCGGTTGCACCGGGCGAAGGCACAGCTGCGCGGCTCGCTCGCCGAGGCCGCGCTCGAGGACTGGAGGTGAGTCGACGATGACCACGCCCCACACCACGTGGCACGCCGACGACGACCTGCTGGCGGCGTACGTCGCCGGCGAGCTCGACCCCATCGGGGGCGCCTCGGTCGAGCAGCACCTGACGCGGTGCGCCGAGTGCCGCGTGCGCATCCGTCCGCTCGTCGACGTCCCCGCGCTCGACCGCACCTGGCTGGCCATCCGCGACACCGTGCAGAGCCCGGTGCTGCCCCTCCCCATCCGGGTGGCTCGGCGACTCGGCCTGCCTGAGCCGACCTCGGTGCTGCTCGCCGCGACCGCGTCGCTTCGCACGGCGTGGCTGGCCAGTGCCGTGGTGGCGCTCGCGTTCGCGGTGCTCGCGGCGGCCTGGTCGAGCGACGGCGTGATCGCGCCGTTCCTGCTCGTCGCGCCACTCATCCCGGTGCTCGGCGTCGCCGCGGCCTACGGCCCGCACGAGGACCCGCTGGAGTCGCTGGTGGTGACCGCGCCGTACGGCCGGACCCGGCTGATCCTGCTACGCACCCTCGCCGTGCTCGCCTCGGCGCTGCCGGTCGCCGTGCCCCTCGGGTTCCTGCTCCCGGGCCCGGTGTGGCTCGCCGTCGCGTGGCTCGGGCCGGCGCTCGCGCTCGTACCGGTGCTGCTGGCCCTGGCGAGCTTCGTCGGCCCGCGGGCAGCCGGGGCCACCGTCGCCATCGGCTGGAGCGCCGTGGTGCTGGGCTCGTTGCGACCGCTGCCGGCGACCTGGCCGGTCGAGGCCACCCAGCAGGTCGTCTACCTCGGGCTCGCGGCGCTCGCCGGCGTCGTGCTCTACGTCAGGACCCGTCACGACCGTCAGATCGGAGCCGTGCTGTGAACGCGATCGACCTGCAGGGCGTCACCAAGTCCTACGGCCGCACCCGGGCGCTCGCCGGGGTGGACCTCTCCTTCGACCGCGGCGTCACCGGCCTGCTCGGTCCCAACGGCGCCGGCAAGACCACGCTGCTGCGCATCGTGGCCACCTCCATCGGCGCCGACTCGGGCACCGTGCGCCTGCTCGGCCGCGACCCGCACGGCACCCACGGCGACGTGACCGCGATCCGTCGCGAGCTCGGCTACCTGCCCCAGGAGCTCGGCTACCCCAGCGACATGACCGCCTTCGGCTTCGTGGAGTACGTCGCCGTGCTGAAGGAGTGGAACGACCGGACCCGCCGGCTCGCCGAGGTGCGACGGGTGCTCGACCTCGTCGGGCTCGGCGACCTGGCCACCCGCAAGGTCAGCAAGCTCTCCGGAGGCCAGAAGCGCCGCGTCGGGCTGGCCCAGTCGCTGCTCGGCGACCCGCGTGTGCTGGTACTCGACGAGCCGACCACCGGTCTCGACCCCGCCCAGCGGGCCGACCTGCGCCGCACCCTGTCGGTAGTCGCCGGCCGGTGCGCCGTACTCCTCTCCACGCACCAGACCGAGGACGTCGCTGCCCTGTGCGAGCGCGTGGTCGTGCTCGCCGGCGGCCGGGTCCGCTTCGACGGCGCGGTCTCGGAGATGATCCGCACCGCCGAGGGCCAGGTCTGGCTCGCCGACGACCCCGGACATGACGCCGTCGTCAGCTGGCGCACCGGCACCGGCCGGCACCACGTCGTCGGCGGGATGCCCCCGCCGGGCGCGGTGCCCGCCGAACCGACGCTCGAGGACGCCTACCTGCTGATGCTCGGCGCCGACGCGCGTACGGCAAGCGCGCGGGCCGCGCCGGCCTGAGCGCAGCAAGCCCACACCAGACCACCCGACCCGACCACTTCGCACCCTGGGAGCACCGATGACCGACCTCGCCCTGCCCTCCTCCAGCACCAGCCTGCGCACCATGGCGGGCATCGAGGCCCGCCGCCTCGCCCGCCACCCCGCCTTCATCATCGGCAACGTCCTCGGCTTCGGCGTCCTCGTCCTGATGGCGGTGCTCGACGACGCCCCGGCGTTCGGCGACGTCCTGTCCACGCCGGTGGTCGCGGCCTTCTTCATCGGGCTGCCCACGCTCATCGCCACCGCCCGGCTGACCAGGTCGACCGAGGCGACCGCCGAGGCCCTCGGCACCGCGCCCGGCACCGAGGCCGACCGCACCAAGGCACTGGCACTGGCGTGCCTGGTGCCGTTCGCCGCCGGACTGCTCTGGCTCGGCCTCCTGCTCGTCGTCACCGTCACCGAGTCGGTCCACCCCAACGAGTGGTGGTTCGGCACCATGCCCGACTGGCAGGTGTGGAGCATCCTGATCGCGCTCGTCCCGGTCGCCTGCCTGGGCGGCGGAGTGCTCGGCGTGCTGACCGGCCGATGGATGCGGTTCCCCGGCGCGCCCGCCGTCATGGTGGTCGCCGTCGTGGTCGTCACCATGGTGGGCCAGCTGCCGGTGGCCTACGAGTCGGCGTCGGAGCTGCGGCTGTGGGTGCCGTGGGCGATGTGGCACTCGGGCAGCGACTCCGCCAACGGCACCGCCGACCTCCTCGCCGGCAACCCGTTCTTCTACCTGCTCTACCTGCTCTGCCTCTGCGCCGCTGCGGCACTCGTCGCGATGTGGCACGACCGCTCGGCCCGCACCCGGCGGCTGCGCTTTGCCATTGTCGGCGTCACCGTGGTCGGCCTGGCCTGCCTGGCCCTGTCGATGACCACCGGCAGCTCGGAGAACCAGCGCTCGGAGCCGATCCCGTTCCAGGTCGACAAGTGACCCGCCGGCACGTGGCCGACTGAGGAACCGGGAGAGACCACCATGACCTCCGTCGCCTGGTACCTGCGCCGCGCCGTCCCCTGGACGACCCTGCTCGGGTGCTCGGCGGGGGCCCTGGTGGTCGCCGTGCTGCTGGAGCGGTGGCCGTCCAGCGTGCTCGTCCTGCTGCCCACCCTGCTGGCCTGCTGTGCAGCAGCCGCTGCGTTCAGCTTCGACGAGACCGCGCTCCCGGTGGTTGCGGTGACACCGCGCGGGGCGGCCTGGCGGCGCGTGGCCCGGCTCGGAGCGGCTGCCGTCCCGTTCGTCGTCTTCGCATGCGTCGTCGCGGTGCGACCCGGCGACCTCCCGCTCGCACGCGGGCCCTGGCTGCTCCTCGGCGCCGGCGCGATCGGGCTGACGACCGGGCTCGCGGCCCTCGCCTCGCGCCGCCACGTTTCCCGGCCGGGCAGCTCCCTCTCCGGCCCCGTCGTTCTGGCCGTGCTCGGCCCGGTGGTCGTGACCGCCTTCCTCGGCTGGGAGTCGATCTACCCGGTCGGCGAGTTCGGGGCCGGCGTACGCAACCTGTGGCTCGGGATCAGCGGCCTCGCGGTTGTCACCTGCCTGCTCGCACTGTGGCCGCGACTGCGGCACTGGCCGACGTAGGGTTCAGGAGCTGACCAGCTCGGCGTGCCGGCGCTTGGCCTCGGCGTACTGCTCCATCAGCTCGTCCTCGTCGCGGGCCATCGCGCGGTACTTCGGACCGAGCCTGCGGATCTGGTCGACCTCGTCCATCAGCAGGCCGTAGATGCGCTCCCGCTCGGCGACGTCCTGGGTGTAGCCGAGGTCGAGGTAGGCCTGCAGATGGCGGCGTGCGTTGCCGATCGCCGTCTTTGCACGCCCCTTCTTGCTCAGCAGCGAGGCGGCCACGGTCACCACGAGGATCCCGACGATCACGGTGAGCGAGAACCCGGTGCTGATCTCCACGACCTCGACGTGCTCGCCGTCGTTGATGAAGGGCACGTTGTTCTCGTGCAGCGCGTGGATCATCAGCTTGACGCCGATGAACGCCAGGATCGCCGCGAGACCGTAGGAGAGGTAGATCAGCCGCTCCAGCAGCCCCTCGATCAAGAAGAACAGCTGCCGCAGGCCGAGCAGCGAGAACGCCGTCGCGGTGAACACGATGAAGACGTCCTGGGTGAGGCCGAAGATCGCCGGGATCGAGTCGAGGGCGAAGAGGATGTCCGTGCCACCGATGGCCACCATCACCAGCACCATCGGGGTGAGCATCCTCTTGCCGTCGACGACCGTGGTCAGCTTGTCGCCGTCGTACTCCTCCGAGGTGCGGATGAAGCGCCGGGCCAGCCGCACCACGACGTTCTGGCCCTCACCGTGGTCCTCGCCGGACACCTCCCCCTTGAGCATGTGGCCGGCTGTGAGGATCAGGATCAGCCCGAACAGGTAGAACACCCATGCGAACCGGTTGATCAGTCCGGCCCCGACCAGGATGAAGCCTGTGCGTGCGACCAGTGCGAACACGATGCCGAACAGCAGCACCTTCTGCTGGTCCTCCCGCGGCACCCGGAAGCTGGCCATGATCACCAGGAAGACGAACAGGTTGTCGACCGAGAGCGCCTTCTCGGTGATGTAGCCGGCGAAGTACTCCCCTCCCGCCTGGCCACCACCGAGCACCAGCACGCCGACGCCGAACAGCACGGCGATCCCGACGTACGCCGTGGACCAGACGGCCGCCTCGCGCAGTGTCGGCACGTGGGCGGTGCGGACGTGGAAGAAGAAGTCGAAGAGCAGAAGGCCGACGATCCCCAGGACGGTGAGCGCCCAGACCCAGGTGGGGACGTCCATCGCTCTCCTTCGGTGGTCTATGGCGGCCCTCGGGGCGTTTGCACCCGTTGGTCCGCTTCACCCCGACCTACGCCTGACGACCTCTTGTAGTTCCTGCAGTGCCCCTCTAGGTTGCGGGCTATCTGTGAGGCGGATCACACCGCCGCTGCACGCACGAGCAGGAGGCACGGATGACACAGCTCGACCGGCAGGGCTCGGATCCCGACGCCCTCTCCAGGCCCTTCACCCCCGGGATGCGGGACAACCCCGAGGAGCTCACACTCATCCCCGACGAGATCGCCCGCGAGCATCCACTGCCGGAGGACCCGACACCGACGGAGGAGTTCGCGGCCGAGTGGCGCAACGCGTCGTACAACTGCTTCTCCTCGGGCCACAAGTTCTGCCGCGAGGTCTGCCCGGTGATGCAGGTGACCCGCAACGAGTCGTGGACGCCGACCGCCTTCCACGCCAACGTGGTCGCGATGGACAAGGGTGAGCTGTCCATCGAGGAGATCGCCTCCGACTACGTGAACTGCACCCAGTGCGGGGCCTGCGAGCTGCGCTGCCCCAACACGCTGTTCACCGGTGACTTCTACCGGTTCCGCACCCGGACGGTCGACGTCGTCAAGGCGGTGCGGGCCTTCGCCGTGGAGAGCGGGGTGCACCAGCCGGAGTGGCAGAGCTGGAACGCGCGCACCGACGAGCGGACCCACGAGCCGGTGTTGGGTGAGACCCCGGTCAGCCAGGAGCACGTGCGTGATTGGTCCGAGGGGCTGGACATCCCGATCGGCGGTGAGACGGTGCTGTTCGTCGACTGCGAGGCCGCGTTCTACCGCACCTCGGTGCCGCGGGCGGTCGCGCAGATCCTGCAGATGGCCGGCTACGAGTTCGGGCTGATGGGCGAGCAGTGGTGCTGCGGCGGACCCGCCGCCGAGATGGGGTACGTCGACCAGGCGCGCCGCTTCGCCCAGCACAATCTGGACAACTGGCGCTCGACCGGCACCAAGCGGGTGCTGGTGCTCGACCCGCACGACTACATCTCGTTCACCGAGGACTACCCGAAGTACTTCGGCGCCGACTACGACATCGAGGTGGTGCTCGTGGTGGAGCTGCTCGCGCAGCTGATCGGCGAGGGCCGGCTCACCCCGTCGGTCCCGGTGGAGCGGTCGATCACCTACCACGACCCCTGTCGGCTCAACAAGCGCAAGGGCATCTGGAAGGAGCCGCGTGAGGTCCTGCGCGCGATCCCCGGCCTCGACTTCAAGGACGTCGACCGGGTCACCCAGTGGTCCTACTGCTCCGGCGGTGGAGGCGGGCTACCGGTGGAGAAGCCCGAGCTGACCGCGGCGATCTCCGCCAGCAGGGTCGACAAGGCCGCGCAGCTCGAGGTCGACACCCTGGTCAGCGCGTGCCCCTGGTCGGAGCGGCCGCTGGGCGAGGCCGGGGCCGGTGCCGACATCGACGTGGTCGACATCCACGAGCTGCTCGCCGAGTCGCTCGGCATCACCGTCGGCGGCAGTCGCAACGGGGGCCGCGACGGGATTCAGTCATGACCATCACCGACAGCCGCCTCGACGAGATCGTCAACGCGCTGCGCACGGTGCTGCAGGACGAGCAGATCCTCACCTCGAAGCCGGACCGCTACAACCGGGCGCGCGTCCCGGCGCCGGTCCCGGTGCACCGGTGGGCCGAACGGCTCCCCGACCTCGCCGTGCTCCCGACCAGCACCGAGGAGGTCGCGGGCGTCGTCCGGATCGCCAACGAGCTGCGCGTGCCGGTCGTCCCGCGCGACGGCGGCACCGGGCTGACCGACGGTGCGGTCCCGCTGCGCGGCGGCATCATCGTCGACGTCAAGCGGATGAACCAGGTCAAGGAGCTCGACCTGGAGAACCGCACGGTCACGGTCGGCACCGGCATCAACATGCTCAAGCTCAACGAGGTGCTGGGCAAGCACGACCTGTTCTATCCCGACGACCCGGCGTCGTACCCGTGCTCGCTGGTCGGCGGACGCATCGGCACCAGCGGGTGGTCGCTGATCGGCGCGCGCTACGGCCACACCCGCGACCTGGTGCTCAGCTTCGACTTCGTGCTGCCCACCGGTGAGGTGATGCACGTCGGCGACGGCATCGGCCACAAGGTCAGCAAGTCCTCCAGCGGCTACCAGCTCAAGCACCTCTTCATGGGCCACCAGGGCACGCTCGGCATCGCCACCGAGGCGACGCTCAAGCTCTACCCGAAGCCGGAGGCCGAGCTCTCGCCGTTCTGGTCCTTCGACAACTACGACGACGCCTACCGATGCGTCGGGGCGCTCGCCCGCGCCGGGGTGGCCACCTTCGCCGGCGCGGTGCTCTTCGACGAGCACAAGGTCGCCTACCTACGGCGCGACGACGAGGCCTACATCCCGCAGCCCGGCGACGTCCGCGCGCTGGTGTGTGCGGTGATGTACGGCTATGAGGACGAGGTGCGCCCCGCCGGCAAGCGGCTGTTCCGGATCGCCAAGGAGCACAACGCCCGCTACCTCGGCGACGAGATCTCCGAGGGCGACTGGGCCGCGCGCCACGACCGCTACGCAACTCCGCTGCACGGTCGCACCAAGGCCGGCCAGGTGGTGCCGATGAGCTGGCACTGCGAGGACGCCGCCATCAACTACACCAACCTGCCCAGCGTCACGAAGGCGTGGCACGAGATCGTCGCCGACCTGCGCCGGCGTACCGACGTCTTCGACGACTGGGGCATGTTCGCCTACACCTCCGCCGACACCGGCGTGGACTACCTCACCGAGATCGACGTCGGCATCTGGGAGCAGCAGCTCGACGACCGAGCGTGGGAGATGTGGGTCAAGGCCAAGCGCGACATCGCCGCGGTCGCGATCGCGCACAACGGCTCGATCAGCGCCTGCCACGGGTCCTGCCGCGAGGGCGAGGTCGACCTGGTGCCCGACGAGCTTGGCCGCGGCTACGACGTGATGCTCGACGTCAAGCGGGCCCTCGACCCCAACAACATCATGAATCCCGGGAAGTACCTCCTCGACCGCGCCTACGGCGCCGACCAGACAGGAGCCTGACCAGTGAGCACCACGTCCGACAACGACCGGGTGGGTTACCGGTACGACGAGCAGCACACCCCGCCGGAGCCGCAGCGCGCCTCCGACGTCGCGATCACCACCCACGAGCACGTCTACGAGGTGGACCCGCGGCTGATGGAGCGCTGGGTCCTGCAGCAGCAGTTTCCCAACTGGGACAGCCTGCGGATCATGAACAGCCGCGGCGACCACCTCGCGTGGATGCACCGGCACTTCGCACACCACGTGGTCTCGGGATCGGAGCTCCTCGCCGAGCTCGACTCCGAGGCGGCGGAGCGATGAGCCACGACACCAGCACCCCGGCACCCGGGCACGAGCACGAGCACCACGAGCACGACGAGGACGCCGCCCGGCTGGCGTCCCTGGGCATCACCTCGGAGTTCAAGCGCGACATGAGCCCGTGGGCCAACTTCGCCCTCGGGTTCACCTACCTCTCCCCCGTCGTCGGCATCTACTCGCTCTTCGCCGTCGCGCTGATCACCGGTGGTCCGCCGATGATCTGGTGGCTGGTGATCGTCGGCCTCGGCCAGCTCCTGGTGGCGCTGGTGTTCGGCGAGATCGTCTCCCAGTTCCCGGTGGCCGGCGGGGTGTACCCGTGGGCGCGGCACCTGTGGAGCCGCAAGTGGGCCTGGATCACCGGCTGGGTCTACCTGGTCGCGCTGCTGACCACGATCGCTAGCGTGACCTACGGATCGGGTCCCTACCTCGCCCAGCTGCTCGGCTTCACCGCCGGCACCGGCTCCACGATCGCCTGCGCGCTGATCATCCTGACGCTCGCGCTGATCATCAACCTGATGGGGACGAAGGCGCTGGCGATGGCGGCGATCATC
>DASSLA010000002.1:0-41448 GCA_035689885.1 Marmoricola sp.
GCCCGACCCCGGGCCCGACCCCAGACCCGACCCCAGACCCGACCCCCGGCCCGACCCCCGGCCCGACCCCAAACCGGACCCCGAGCCGACCACGCCACCACCTCCGCCCCCACCGCCGCCGAGCGAGCCACCCCCGCCACAGCGACCTGACGTCCGCCTCTCGGCCAGTGTCGGACTGCCCACCGGCAACCGCGCGATCGTCACGGTCGTCGTGGCGGGTGTCCCGGCGGGCAGTGACGGGACCCTGCGCATCTCGGCCACCCGGGGCAACCTGCGCCGGGTGCTGGCCCCCAACTGCTCCAGCAGCGGCAGCGGCTTCACCTGCCGCGTGGGACCGGGCGGCGCCACCCTCGTCTTCGACCACAACGACAGGCGCGAGACGTCGGTCACCGTCGAGCTCTCCGGCCCTGGCTTCAGTGAGCGCCGGGAGCTCCGTCTGGGTTGAGCGGCCGCACATCGGGTATGCAGGGGGCATGACTGCCACCAGACTGCTCGCCCGACCCATGCTCGCGTCGATCTTCGTGGTCGGCTCGGTGAACGCCCTCAAGAACGCCGACGCGCTGTCCGCGAAAGCCAAGCCGGTGATCGACCGGGTGCGCCCGACCCTGGAGAAGGCGGTCCCGCAGGCGAAGGCGCTGCCCGGCGACCCCGCGACGATCGTGCGCATCAACGCGGCCGTGCAGCTCGCGGCCGCCATCGCGCTCGCCCGTGGCAGGGCCCCGCGGCTGTCCAGCAGCGTGCTCGCCGCCTCGATGGTGCCCACCACCGTCGCCGGCCACGCGTTCTGGAACGAGACCGATCCCGCCACCCGGGCCAACCAGAAGCTGCACTTCTTCAAGAACCTCTCCGCGCTCGGCGGGTTGATGCTCGCCGCCGTCGACACCGAGGGGCGTCCCGGGGTCGCGTGGCGCGCTCGCCACGCCGCTACCGGCGTACGCCGCGAGGCCCGGCACCGCGGCCGCGAGGCCCGGCTCGAGGCCAAGCTCGCTGCGAAGTCGCTCGGCCAATAACCTCGGTGCGTGGCATCACGCACCCCTCTCTGGCCCGCGCCGGTCGCCCGTACGCCGGTCGACGCGCGCGTCGAGCTGCCCGGCTCGAAGTCGCTGACCAACCGGGCGCTGGTGCTGGCCGCCCTCGCCGAGGGTCCCTCCCGGGTCGGCCGGGCGCTGCGCTCGCGCGACACCGAGCTGATGGCGCATGCGCTGACCGGCCTCGGCTCGCGCGTCGACACGGCCGGCACGTCCTGGACCGTCACTCCCGGGCCGCTGCACGGCGGTGAGGTCGACTGCGGTCTCGCCGGCACGGTGATGCGGTTCGTGCCACCGGTGGCGGCGCTCGCCGACGGCGACGTGGTCTTCGACGGCGACCCGCAGGCCCGCACCCGGCCGATGTCCGCGGTGCTCGACGCCTTGCGCAGCCTCGGGGTGGAGGTCGAGGACGACGGGCGCGGCACGCTGCCGTTCACGGTGCGCGGCACCGGGCCGGTGCACGGCGGCGAGGTGGTCATCGACGCCTCCGCGTCCAGCCAGTTCGTCTCCGCCCTGCTGCTGGCGGGGCCCCGCTTCGAGAAGGGCGTCGCCGTGCGCCACGAGGGTCCACCGGTGCCGTCGCTGCCCCACATCGCGATGACCGTCGCGAGCCTGCGCGAGCACGGGGTCGAGGTCTCGGAGGGCGAGGACTCGTGGACGGTCGCGCCCGGCCCGGTCCGGGCGGTGGACGTGGAGATCGAGCCCGACCTGTCCAATGCCGCGCCGTTCCTGATGCTGGCGCTGACCAGCGGTGGCTCGGTGACCGTCCCGGGCTGGCCGGCCACGACCACGCAGGCCGGTGACGCGTTGCGTGACATCCTCGCCGCGATGGGCGCGGAGGTGCGGCTCGACGACGACGGGCTCGCGGTGACCGGCACCGGCAGCATCGAGGGTGTCGATCTCGACCTCCGTGACGCCGGCGAGCTCGCGCCCGCCGTCGCGGCGCTGTGCGCCCTGGCGAAGAGCCCCTCCCGGCTGCGCGGTATCGGGCACATCCGCGGCCACGAGACGGACCGGCTGACCGCCCTGGCCACCGAGCTTCGCGGTCTCGGCGCGAACGTCTCCGAGCACGCCGACGGGCTGACCATCGCGCCGGCGCCCCTGCACGGCGGGGAGTTCAAGACCTACGAGGACCACCGGATGGCGCAGGCAGCCGTGATCGTGGGCTCCGCGGTGGAGGGCGTGCTGGTGGAGAACGTCGGCACCACTGCCAAGACGTTCCCGGGTTTCGCCGAGGTCTGGGCGGGGCTGTTCTGAGTGGCCGGGCGGTACGACGAGCACGACCCGGAGAGCTACGAGCGACCCCGCCGGCGTACCCGCCCCCGGACGAAGGAACGACCGAGCTTCGACGACGCCGTGCCCGCGGTCGTGGTCACCGTCGACCGCGGCCGCTACACCTGCCGGCTCGAGGACGCACCGGCCGATGCGCCACTGGTCACCGCGATGAAGTCGCGTCCGCTGGGGCGCAAGGGTGTGGTGGTGGGCGACCGGGTGCGCCTGGTCGGGGACACCTCGGGCGCGGACGGGTCGCTGGCCCGTATCGTCACGGTGGACGAGCGCACCACCGTGCTGCGCCGTACCGCTGACGACGACGACCCGGTGGAGCGGGTCATCGTCGCCAACGCCGACCAGCTGGTCGTGGTCACCTCGCTCGCGGACCCCGAGCCCCGGCCGCGACTGATCGACCGCGCCCTGGTGGCGGCGTACGACGCGGGCATGGATCCCCTGCTGTGCCTGACCAAGGCCGACCTCGCGGACCCCCGACCGCTGCTTTCGCACTACCGGGCCCTCGACGTGCGCCATGTCGTGACGCAGCGTGGTGGGGACCTCGGGGCCGTGACCGAGCGGCTCGCCGGACGCACCAGCGTGCTGCTAGGGCACAGCGGGGTCGGCAAGTCGACGCTGGTCAACGGGCTGGTCCCGGGAGCCGGACGGCTCATCGGCGACGTCAACGCCGTCACGGGGCGCGGCCGGCACACGTCGACGAGCGCGCTGATGCTCGGGCTGCCGGGCGGAGGCTGGATCGTGGACACGCCCGGCATCCGGTCCTTCGGGCTCGCGCACGTCGACCCGGCACACCTGATCCGGGCGTTCCCCGACCTGCGCGACCTGACCGCCGACTGCCCGCGAGGGTGCACCCACGGTGTAGGCGAGCCGGAGTGCGGTCTCGACGAGGCCACTGGCCAGCAGGCCCAGCGCGTCGAGTCGTTCCGCCGGCTGCTCGCGAGCCGGGAGGCCGGTGAGCAGTGGTGACCAGGTCCTCACGACCTGCCGACGGAGCGACAGGGACACACCACCGCGGACACACGGCGACGGACACACGGGCGATGTCGGGAATTCGTGGGCATACCCTGTGGCCCATGCCGTCCGACTACACCGACGACCTCCGGCTCGCCCATGTGCTGGCCGACGACGCCGACTCCACGGCACAGGCACGCTTCAAGGCCCTGGACCTGCACGTGATGACCAAGCCGGACCTCTCCCCGGTCACCGACGCGGACCGGTCGGTCGAGGAGGGCATCCGCCGGACGCTGTCCCGGGCCCGCCCCCGCGACGCGGTCGTCGGTGAGGAGACCGGCTCCACGGGGCACAGCCAGCGGCGCTGGGTGGTCGACCCGATCGACGGCACCAAGAACTTCGTGCGCGGGGTGCCTGTGTGGGCTTCGCTGATCTCGCTGATGGTCGACGACGAGGTGGTCGTCGGGGTGGTCTCCGCACCGATGCTCAACCGACGCTGGTGGGCGATGAAGGGCGGCGGCGCCTGGACCGGCAAGTCGCTGCTGCGCGCCACCGCTTGCCAGGTCTCCGACATCTCCCGGGTCGAGGACGCCTCGCTGTCCTACTCCTCGCTCTCCGGCTGGGACGAGCGCGGCCGGCTGGACGACTTCCTCTCACTCTCTCGGCGCTGCTGGCGCACCCGGGCGTACGGCGACTTCTGGTCCTACATGATGGTCGCCGAGGGCTCGGTCGACATCGCCACCGAGCCGGCGCTGGAGATCTACGACATGGCGGCCCTCGACGTGATCGTCCGTGAGGCCGGCGGCTACTTCACCTCGCTGTCCGGGGAGCCCGGCCCCACGGGCGGCAGCGCTCTGGCCACCAACGGCAAGCTGCACGACCAGGCGTTGGCCTTCCTGGGCTCGCTGGAGGAGGGTCACGACCCCCATCCGGGCGGCACCGTCCACGACCTCAGCGCCCGCCGTGGCGCCTCGTTGGACCACTCCGGCGACGGCTCCGGCGACCACTCCGAATAGTCCCGAGACGGGGGTCTCGCACCCCTGTCGCACGGCCCTGCAGGGCACTACATTCAAGCCATCGAACTCGACAGCACGCCGAGTGCTTCCGCACCCAGTGAAGGAGGCCGACCATGAAGATCAACGACGTGATGCGCGCCAAGGCCAGCCACGAGATCGTGACGATCTCCCCCGACGCCAGCGTGCGGCAGCTCCTGGCCCTCCTCGCGGAGCACAACATCGGTGCGGTGATCGTCAGCGGCGACGGCGGTGCGGTCGACGGGATCGTCTCCGAGCGCGACGTCGTACGACGGCTCAACGAGGACGACGCCGTCCTCGACGCGCCCGTGCAGCAGATCATGACCACGACCGTGCAGACCTGTGCGCCCGGGCAGGACGTCGACTCGCTGATGGCGCAGATGACCGAGCACCGCATCCGGCACGTGCCGGTGGTCGAGGGCGACCAGCTCGTCGGCGTGGTCAGCATCGGCGACGTGGTGAAGAGCCGGATCACCGAGCTCGAGTTCGAGCGCGACCAGCTCGACCACTACGTGCACCAGACCTGATCGAGCCCCGATCAGGCGCGGCCCTTCACCGCGGCCGTGACAGGGTGGGGCCATGACTGCTGAGAAGCCCGAGATCGACTTCCCCGACGGCCCACCCCCCTCGGACCTCGAGGTGCACGAGGTCACCGAGGGCGACGGCAAGGAGGCCACCGCCGGCAGCACCGTCTCGGTGCACTACGTCGGCGTCGCCCACTCGACCGGCGAGGAGTTCGACGCGTCGTACAACCGCGGCGCGCCACTCGACTTCCGCCTCGGCGTCGGCCAGGTCATCTCCGGCTGGGACCAGGGCGTCCCGGGCATGAAGGTCGGCGGGCGTCGTCGCCTGGTCATCCCGCCGCACCTCGCCTACGGCGACCGCGGCGCCGGCGGCGTGATCAAGCCGGGCGAGACCCTGATCTTCGTGGTGGACCTCCTCGACGTCCGCTGACCGGGCAGTTCTGGTTGCTGAGAACATGTCGAGCGGCAGTTCTGGTTGCGGAGAACATGTCGAGCGGGCAGTTCTGGTTGCTGAGAACATGTCGAGCGGGCAGTTCTGGTTGCCACTCGAGGTGCAACCCGCAGAGGCATCCGCTCGCCGCTCGTCGTCGGCCAACCAAAAGTGCCCGGTCGGCGCGCTCGGGCCAACCAAAAGTGCCCGGTCGGCACCCTCAGGGCAACCAGAAGTGCCCGGTCGGCGGACTAAGCGGTCACCACCCGGGCCGACAGCCCACCGAGCGTGACCACGTCGCCGGGCGCGAGCTGACGCCCGCGGCGGGTCTCCACCTCACCGTTGACGGTCACCAGGCCGTCCTGGACGACCGGCTTGGCGTCTGCGCCGCTCTCCACCAGGTTCGCGAGCTTGAGGAACTGGCCGAGCCGGATCGACTCGTCCCGGATCGGTACGTCGTCCATGTCGTCTCCTGACGGGTGCTGCTGCGGGTCCTAGAGCGCCAGGGTGACCGCATGGATCAGCACGCCCACGAGCCCGCCGACGATGGTGCCGTTGATCCGGATGAACTGCAGGTCGCGCCCGACGTGCAGCTCGATCTTGCGGGCCGCCTCGCGTCCGTCCCATCGCTCGATGGTGTGCGTGATCACCGCGGTGAGCTCGTCGCCGTAACGACCCACCGCCCACACAGCGAAGTCGGCGCCCCACCCGTCGAGCCGGGTGCGCAGCGCGTCGTCGGTGCCGATCCGGTGGCCGAAGGCGACCAGCTCCGCGACCGCGCGCTCGTGCAACCCGCCGTCGGCGTCCTCCAGCGCCTCGAGCAGCGCGGTGCGCAGGGCGCTCCACAGCGACATGCCGGTGTCGACCATGCGCGGCTGCTCGAGGACACGTCGCTTGAGTCGTTCCGCACGGTCCTGGGTGGCCGGGTCGTGCAGCAGGTCGTGCGCCAGCTGGGTGAGCAGGCTGTCCAACGCCTTGCGGGCACGGTGCTCAGGGTCGTGGCGGATGTCGGCCAGCCAGCGCACCGCCTCGAGGTGCAGCCGGGTGGTCACCGCCTCGTTGAGCCGGTCGGGTGCCCACCAGGGAGCTCGCTCCCCCACCACCTCGGCGAAGGTGTCCTGGTTGTGCACCAGCCAGCCGTGCAGCTCCTCGAGCGCCAGGTCGACGAGGCCGTGGTGCGCGTCGTCGGCGACGATCTCCTGCAGCAGGCCCCCGGCCACCGGCGCCACCGGCTCGTCGATGAACCTCGGGATCAGCACGTCGCGGACGAGGGACTCCACGTCCTCGTTGCGCAGCCGGCGCAATCCGATCGCGGTGACCGAGGCGGCCTCCCGCACCACCCGCCGGGCGTGGGGCTCCTCGCCCAGCCACGCTCCCACGCGGCGGGCGATGTCGGCGGAGGCCAGCCGCTCCCGGATGACTTCCTCCTGGAGGAAGTTCTCGCCGAAGAATTCTTCCAGGCTCCGCCCGAACTCGTCCTTGCGCTTGGGAATGAGGGCGGTGTGCGGGATCGGCAGGCCCAGCGGGTGCCGGAACAGGGCGGTCACCGCGAACCAGTCCGCGATCGCGCCGACCATGCTCGCCTCGGCCCCGGCGTTGACGAAGCCGAGGAAGCCGCCCCGGTCGAGGGTGATGAGGTAGACGACCGCCGCGAAGGCCAGCAGGCCGAGGGCGACCGCCTGCATACGGCGCAGGCGGGTCAGACGCTGGGCATCGGCCGTCGTGTCCGGGGCCATGAGGGAGGTCGACATCGTGCTGGCAACCTACCCAACCCGCCCGCGCCGACTCGGTGCGTGGGGAACAAACTGGGCACGAGGTCGTTACCCCTTGGAACCGTCCCCGATCCACCAGGAGCACCCGTGCCGCAGCTGAGCGACTTCAAGGCCACCACCATCGACGGCGACGTACAGTCCCTGGAGGCCTACGCCGGCCAGGTCGTGCTCGTGGTGAACACCGCGTCGCAGTGCGGGTTCACGCCCCAGTTCGAGGGCCTCGAGCAGCTGCACCAGCAGTACGGCGACCAGGGCCTCGCGGTCCTCGGCTTCCCCTGCAACCAGTTCGGCAACCAGGACCCCGGCAGCGACGACGAGATCGGCGCGTTCTGCCAGAAGAACTACGGCGTCAGCTTCCCGATGTTCTCCAAGGTCGACGTCAACGGCGAGGACGCCCACCCGCTCTTCCAGTGGCTGCGCACCGAGCAGGGCGGCATGCTTGGCGACGCGATCAAGTGGAACTTCACCAAGTTCCTGGTCGGCAAGGACGGCCAGGTGATCAAGCGCTACGGCTCGACCACCAAGCCGGAGAAGATCGCGGCCGACATCGAGAAGGCGCTCGCGGAGTAAGCCGCGCGCTGACCAGCGCAAACGCTGTCGTACCCTCAGCAGCACGTCTCGACGTTCTGCCCAGGAGCCTGACATGCAGCTTGCGCTGACCGAGGAGGACACCGCCTTCCGCGAGGAGATGCGGACGTTCTTCACCACCGAGATCCCACAGGAGATCCGCGACGCGGTCGCCGTGGGCCGGCCGATCGGCAAGGACGGCTTCGTCGAGTCGATGCGGATCATGAACAAGGCCGGGATCGCCGTGCCCAACTGGCCGGTGGAGTGGGGCGGCAAGGACTGGACCCCGCTGCAGCGGCACATCTGGCACGAGGAGATGCAGCTCGCCTGCGTGCCGCCGCCGCTGGCGTTCAACGCCAACATGGTCGGGCCGGTGATCGCGAACTTCGGCTCCCAGGAGCAGAAGGAGCGGTTCCTGCCGCCGACCGCCAACATCGACATCTGGTGGGCCCAGGGCTTCTCCGAGCCCGACGCCGGCTCCGACCTGGCCTCGCTGAAGACCAAGGCGGTCCGCGACGGTGACGACTGGGTGATCAACGGCCAGAAGACCTGGACCACCCTCGGACAGCACGCCGACTGGATCTTCCTGCTCGCCCGCACCAACCCCGAGGCCGAGCGCAAGCAGCAGGGCATCAGCTTCCTGCTCTGCCCGATGGACGCCGAGGGCGTCACCCTGCGGCCGATCCAGCTCATCGACGGCGACTACGAGGTCAACGAGGTCTTCTTCGACAACGTCCGCATCCCCGGCGATCTCCTCGTGGGCGAGGAGAACGCCGGCTGGAGCTACGCGAAGTTCCTGCTCGGCAACGAGCGCGTCGGCGTCGCCCCGGTGGGCGCGACCAAGCGGGTCCTGGCCCGTGCCAAGCGGATCGCCACCGAGACCGGCCAGCTCGAGGACCCCCTCGTTGCCGCCCGGGTCATCGAGCTGGAGAACGAGCTGCTCGCCCTCGAGCTCACCGCGCTGCGCGTGGTCGCGCACTCCTCCGACGGCAAGCCGCACCCGGCCTCGTCGGTGCTCAAGCTCAAGGGCTCCGAGCTGCAGCAGGCCGTCTCGGAGCTGTTCGTCGACCTGGCCGGGCCGCTGGCCATGGTCTCCAAGGCGACCGAGTCCGACGTACCCGAGTGGGCGCGGCTCGTCGCACCGACGTACCTCAACCTCCGCAAGGCCTCGATCTACGGCGGGTCCAACGAGATCCAGCGCCAGATCATCGCCGGCACGATCCTGGGCCTCTGAGCCCGCGTCGAGACAGGAGCAGACGATGGACTTCACCCTCGACAGCGAGCAGGCTGCCCTGCGCGACGCCGTGCGCGGCCTGCTGAAGGGGTACGACGCGGAGCACCGCCGCGAGGTCGTGGCCGATGAGCCCGGCTTCGACGAGAAGATGTGGGGCCGCCTGGCCGAGATGGGCGCCCTGGGCCTGCCGTTCCCCGAGGACGACGGCGGTGTCGGCGCCGGCCCGGTGGAGGTGGCCGTGGTCGCCGAGGAGGTCGGCCGCGTGCTGGCCCCCGAGCCGTTCGTCGAGTCGGTGGTGCTGGCCGGCGGCCTCGTTGCCGCGCGCGGCAGCCAGGAGCAGCGCAGTGAGCTCCTCGGTGCCGTGACCGCCGGCGAGCTCGTGCTCGCCTTCGCCTGGTCCGACCCGACCGGGGGCGAGGCCGGTGTCACCGTCGACGGCGAGACCCTGATCGGGGTCAAGGAGCCGGTCCTGAACGGCGGTCGCGCCGACGCGCTGGTGGTGTTCGCGGAGGGCCAGCTGTTCCTCGTCCCCGCCGAGACCCTGGGCGGTGAGACGGTCACGCGCACGTCGTACCGCAGCTTCGACGGGAGCCACGCGGCGCGGATCGCCTTCGACCGCACGCCGGTGGTGCCGCTGGGCGACGGTGGCGACGCCACCGAGGCGACGCAGGACGTGATCGCCGCCGCCGTGGTGGCCTACTGCCACGAGGCGCTCGGCGCGATGGACACGGCGCTGCAGCTGACCACGGAGTACCTCAAGACCCGCAAGCAGTTCGGCGTCACCCTCAATCGCTTCCAGTCGCTGACCTTCCGCGCCGCTGACATGTACATGTCGCTGGAGCTGACCCGCAGCATCGTCACCTGGGCGACCATGGTGCTCGCCGACCCGGACCAGTCGCCCGAGCGCAAGCGTGAGGCCGCGGCCCGCGCCAAGCTGCAGGTGAGCCGGGCCGGGCGGCACGTCGGCCAGGAGGCGATCCAGCTGCACGGCGGCATCGGGATGACCGCGGAGTACGCCGTGGGCCACTACACCGCGCGGCTGACCGCGATCGACCACCTGCTCGGCGACGGCCGCCAGCAGGTGCGGAACCTGTCGCGCCGCCTCTCCGAGTACGGCGTGGTCGAGCCGCTGCCCTGATGTCTGCAGCCCGGCGGGTCCTCGGCATCACAGGCCCGCCGGGGGCGGGGAAGACCACCTTCGCGCAGGCGCACGTCGAGGCGCTGGGATCGACGGCGGTGCACGTGCCGATGGACGGCTTCCACCTCGCCGACGTCACCCTGGCCGCGCGTGGGCTGCTCGACCGCAAGGGCGCCCCGGAGACCTTCGACGCCTGGGGGTACGCCGCACTGCTGCGCCGGTGTCGGGAGGAGACCGACCACACCGTCTACGCCCCCGGCTTCGACCGCGACCTCGAGCAGCCACTGGCGGCCGCCGTGGCCGTGGATCCCGAGGTCGAGGTGGTGGTCACCGAGGGCAACTACCTGCTGCTCGACTCCCCCGAGTGGCGGGCGGTGCGGGCGGCCGTCGACGAGATCTGGTACCTCGACGTGCCTGCCGACCTCCGCACCGAGCGACTCGTGGCCAGGCACGTCGAGTTCGGCAAGAGCGAGGCGGCGGCCCGGGCCTGGGTCGCGGCGGTCGACACCCCCAATGCCCGGTTGGTGGCGGAGTGCCTGGACCGGGCCGATCGCGTGGTTCGCCCGAACCGTTGACCGCCAGGAATCGGCGCCGCTAGGTTGCGGCCCACGTGCGATTGGCTCGGAGCGCGCCATGGAGCACGGACGAGGAGAGGGAGCAGCGGTGCCAGCAGATCGGGTGGCTCGGGCAGGTTCGAGGACATGGGGCACGCTGGTCGCGGGCCTTGTCGTGGTGATGGTGACCGGGCTGGCCGGCGGCGCGTCGGCAGCTCCCGGGGGTCCGGGAGAGCCACGCTTCGGGGCGGGCAGCGACGGAGCAGGTGACACCTACTTCCCCTTCGCGGGCAACGGGGGCTACGACGTCAAGCACTACGACCTCGACGTGAAGTACACCCCGCCCCCGCCTGCGCCGGCTCCGCTTCGCGGCCAGCTCGAGGGCGTCGCCACGATCGACCTGGCCGCCACCCGCGACCTCGACGCCTTCAACCTCGACCTGCGCGGCATGGACGTCGAGTCGGTGGTCGTGAACGGCAAGCCCCTGGTCGAGGTGCCGGCACCGGCTCCGGGCGACGTCGTGGACGAGCGTGCGTGGTGGCACGTCCAGGACGACGAGGCGCGCCGGTGGGAGCTCACCCTGCAGCCGCGGCCCAAGCTGAAGAAGGGGCAGTCCGCCCGGGTCGTCGTCACCTACGGCGGCGAGACGGTGCGCCCGACCGACATCGAGGACGCCCTCTACGGCTGGGTGACGACGCGCGACGGTGCCATGGTGGTCAGCGAGCCCGAGGGGTCGATGACGTGGTACCCGGTCAGCGACCACCAGACCGACAAGGCCACCTACGACTTCGAGATCACCGTCCCCGAGGGCAAGACGGCCGTCGCCAACGGCGTACAGGTTGGTGCGGCGCAGACCGCGAACGGATGGACCACGTGGCGCTGGCACGCTCCGGACTCTCAGGCCAGCTATCTCACCACCGCGTCCGTCGGCGACTTCGTCGCCCGACCGGTCGGACAGTCCTCGAGCGGGGTGCCGATCTACGACTTCGTGGACGCCAAGCTCAACACCGGCGCGATGAACACGACGAACGCCACCCTCGCGCTGCAGCCGCAGATGATCGACTTCCTCGAGTCCCGGTTCGGTGACTACCCGTTCGTCGCCTACGGCTCGATCGTGGACAACGACTCCGTGGGCTATGCCCTGGAGACCCAGACCCGTCCCTTCTACTCGGGCTCGGCCAGCCAGGGCACCGCGCTCCACGAGCTCGCGCACCAGTGGCTCGGCAACGCGGTCAGCCCCGAGCGCTGGAGCGACATCTGGCTCAACGAGGGCTGGGCGACGTACGCGACCTGGCTGTGGACCGAGCACCGTGGCGGCATCACGGCCCAGACCGCCTTCGACAACTGGTACGCGCCTGCCCGCACACCCGCCTACTGGTCGCTGCAGGTCGACGACCCCGGACCGTTCGGGTTGTTCGCCACGCAGGTCTACAACCGCGGGGCGGCGACGCTGCACGCACTGCGCAACAAGGTGGGCGACGAGGCGTTCTTCGAGGCGGCGCGGCTCTGGGTCTCGCGGTACGACGACGGCACGGCCACCACCGCTGACTTCCAGGCGGTCCACGAGGAGGTCTCAGGGCAGGACCTCGACGAGTTCTTCGACATCTGGCTGCGGAGCCCGGAGAAGCCCGTCGACTGGTGAGTCTGCCCGGGACCTCATCCGAACTGGTCGCTGTTGCGGCGAGAAACGCATGACGTCGCCTCGGACTTAGTAATTTTATAGAGTTGCTACAGTTAGGGGAGCACCTTCCCCCCTGCAGGAGGCAACTCATGAGCGTGACCGCCGCACGCCCCCCGTCGACCAGCACCACCCTCACCCTCGACCGGCTCGGACCGTCCTTCGCCGCCGAGGTGATCGGTCTCGACCTGCGCCACGTGGCCGACGAGCAGGTCGCCGCGATCCGTGAGGCCCTGGTCGCCCACAAGGTGTTGTTCTTCCGTGGCCAGGACCTCACCGACACCGACCAGGTCTCGCTCGGCCGGCGCCTGGGCGAGCTGACCGCAGCCCACCCGGTGGCGCCGTCGATCGACGAGGAGCACCCCGAGGTCTACTCGATCGACAGCGCCGACCCGGACTTCTCCTTCTCCGATGTATGGCACACCGACGTCACCTTCATGGAGCGTCCGCCGCTGGGCTCCATCCTGCGCGCCGTACAGCTGCCCGAGACCGGTGGCGACACCAGCTGGGCCGACAGCCAGCTGGCCTACGAGTCCCTCTCCCCCGCGGTGCAGCGGCTCGCCGACCAGCTCACCGCGGTCCACGACGGCAACCGCGAGTGGGGGCACTACCTCAAGCACGGTCGCGGCGGCGTGGGCAACACCTGGGAGGGCGAGGTGGTCACGGAGCTCACCCCGGTCGAGCATCCGGTGGTCCGGATCCACCCGGAGACCGGCCGCAAGGGGCTGTTCGTCAACCCGGGCTTCACCTCGCACATCGTGGGCGTCTCCGAGGCCGAGAGCCGCCACATCCTCGACCTGCTCTACGCCCACATCACCAAGCCCGAGCACATCGTCCGGCACCGCTGGCAGGCCGGCGACGTGGGCATCTGGGACAACCGCAGCACCCTGCACTACGCCAACCGTGACTACACCCAGACCCGGGTGATGCGCAGGGTCACCTTGGCCGGCAACGGGCCGTTCGGTCCAACGAGCTGAGGGACCGACCGACGCCCCGGTGAGGACCATCGGCCGTGGTGCGGAGCGGCCGGTCCGTCGCACGCTGCTGTCATGCAGATCGAGGTGCCGCCGGCCGCGCGTGGAGGGCTGGCCGGGCTGCCCGATGGCCCGCGCGAATACCACGGGTTCTACCGGACGCCGCGGCTGCGCTGGTGGCACCCGGTCGCGGCGCTCTTGCTCTTCCTCGTCTGCTGGGGCCTCGCCGTGCTCGGGGCGACGGTGGTCGCGGTGCTGTACGAGGTCCTGGCCGGTGGCGCCGAGCTGGACGACCTGGCGCAGGGTCTGGAGACACCGGCGCTGTTCCTGGCCAACAACATCGGGATCGCCCTTGCCGTCCCCGCAGCCCTCCTCGCCCACGCGCTGGTGTTCGGACAACGGCCGGGGTGGCTCTTCTCGATCCACGGCCGGTTCCGCTGGGCCCTGCTGGGGCGGGTCCTGCTCCTCGCCGCACTGGTGCACGCCGTCGCGCTCGCTGCGTGGCTGCTCGTCAACGGCACTCCGGAGGGCATGCGCGTCCGGCCCGACACGTGGTTCCTTCTGGCTGCGGTGCTGCTCACCACCCCGCTGCAGGCGGCAGGAGAGGAGGTCGCGTTCCGTGGCCTGGGCACGCGCATCGTCGGAGCGTGGTTCACCTCCACCGCGGTCGGCCTGGTGGCGGCGACCGCGACCACGACCCTCGCGTTCGTGCTGCTCCACGGCGCGCAGGACCTCTGGCTCAACGTCTTCTACACCTGCCTGGCCCTTGCTGCCTCGGTGCTCACGTGGCGCACCGGCGGTTTGGAGGCGGCGATCGCACTGCACGTGGTGGTGAACCTGACCACGATGCTCTTCCTGCCGTTCCTCGGCCTGGCGGGGTTCTCCGATCGTGGCGCGGGCACAGGAGGTGCGCAGGCAGCCGTCCAGGTGGCCGCCGTGCTGGTGACCATGGCGTTGGTGGGGTGGCAGGCCAGGCGCAGCGGCCTGCCCGTGCGGTCGGGACCTCTGCCTCTACCTGCCCCCGCGGCGCGGTCCTAGCTTGGGATGAGAGGTCATCTCGGCATCACGAGAGGAGCCGTCATGAGCAAGATCCTCGTCGTCTACGGCACCACCGAGGGGCAGGCCGCCCGGGTCGCCGACCGCATCGCCGAGGTGCTCCGGGACCGCGGCCACGACGTCACCGTCCTGGACGTCCGCAACACCGACGACACCGTGCTCGCGGCGTACGACGCCGTCGTCGTGGGAGCGTCCATCCACATGGGCAAGCACGCCAGCCGGATGGTCGACTTCATCCGGACGCACCGGGACACGCTCGCCCGGATGCCGGCGGCGTTCTTCTCCGTCAGCCTGGCGGCTCTCGACGACACCGCCGAGGCGCGGAAGTACGTCGAACAGCTCGAGCAGGAGACCGGCTGGAAGCCCGAGGCCGTCTCGCTCGTCGCGGGTGCGCTCCCCTACACCCACTACGGGTTCATCAAGCGCCGCATGATGCGGCGGATCGTCGCCAGCAAGTCCGCGGCACTCAGCACCGACACCTCGCGCGACCACGTCTACACCGACTGGTCTGAGGTGGCGCACTTCGCGACCGGGTTCGCCCAGGCCGTGGAGTCGTCCAAGGCCGCTGGGGCCACCTGACGCGATCTCGCCGGCGGGGGCTACCTGTCGCCGAACCAGAAACCGCGGCCGCCGTACCAGTCGCTGAGGTGGCCGTAGTCGGCGGCGGGGCCACCGCGACCGCCCAGGTAGCTGCCGACCACCGCGGCGCCGAGGTCGTCGAGCTCGGGCGCGACCACCCGGCCGTCGACGCGGCGCGCGAGCTCGTCGAGGAACCGGGCGAGGCCGGGGTCGTCACCGAGCCGGAAGATCGTGGTCTGGGCGCCGAGGCGTGCGGCGTTGTCGAGCTCGCGCACCGACCAGGCCACGGTCAGCGGGTGCGGCGGATAGGAGAACCACACCTCGCCGTCGGGCTCGAGGTGGCTGGTCGGCTCGCCGTCGGTGACGATCAGCAGCACCGGCTGGGCGCTGGGGTGCTTGCGGAAGTGCCGGTTGGCCAACAGCAGCGCGTGGTGCAGGTTGGTGCCCTTGTCCCACATCGCATCGAGAGCAGTCAGCTCCTCGATGTCCATCACCCGCGCCGAGCGGCCGAACCCGACCAGCTGCAGGTGGTCGCCGCGGAAGCGCGTGGTGATCAGCTGGTGCAGCGCCAGGGCAGTTCGCTTCATCGGCACCCAGCGGTTGGCCATCGCCATCGAGAACGACGTGTCCACCAGCAGAGCGACGGCCGCCTGCGTGCGCGCCTCGGTCTCGTTGACCTCGATGTCGTCGACCTGCAGGCGTACGCCGTGTCGGGGGTCGCCTCCGTCGGCGGTCGTGCGCAGCACGGCGTTGGTGACGGTGCGGGTCACGTTCCACGGCTCGGTGTCGCCGAACGCCCACTCCCGTGAGGCGCCGCTGAGCTCGCCCGCCGCACCCGCCTGCCGGAGGTCGCGCTGGCCCTGCCGGCCCGACATGCGGTTTGCGACGTCGCGCAGCAGCGCCTTGCCCAGCTGGCGCATCGCCTTGGGCGAGAGCCGCAGCTGCCCGTCGGACCCGCGCTTGAGGTAGCCGGTGTCGTTGAGCGCCCGCTCCAGCTCGGCCAGCGTGCGCGCGTCCACGCCCGCCTGGTCCCCCAGCTGGCGGGTGAGCTTGTCGAGGTCGACGTCGTCCATCCGAGCGCCGCCGTACGACTGGCTCAGCTGCTCGGCCAGGTCGTCGAGCTCGGCCAGGTCCTGGAGCACACCGGTGCCGTCGCCGAGCCCGAGGCCCTCCTGGCCGTCGAACTGCTCCGATCCGGTCCAGTCCTCGCCGGGCCGGAGTGCACGCAGGTTGTCGTCGAGCCGGGCGAGCGACTCCATCAGCTGCGGGCTGCCGAACGCCTGGGCGGAGAGCTCCATCAGCTCCTGGCGCTGCTCGGGCGTCATCGAGTTGAGCATCCGCTGGGCGGCCGCCGCGCGCTGGGCGAGGGCGTCCATCAGCTCGTCGATGTTCTGCGGGTTCTCCGGGAAGAAGTCGCCGTGCTTGTCCATGAAGTCGGCGAAGTCCCGGTCGGAGTCCTCGCCGCGCCGGTGCTTGTCGAGCAGCTCGTTGAGGTCCTGCAGCATCTCGTTGACGCGCTCGCGATCCTCGTCGGTGGCGTTCTCCAGAGCCTGCTTCATTCCCTGGAAGCGCTGCTCGAGCAGCTCGCGGCCGAGCAGGTCCTTGATCTTCTCGTAGTCCTCGCGGGCCTGACTGCTCTGCCAGTCGTACGACGAGAGCTCGCTGACGGCGGCAGCCGTGCTCGACGGAAGGTTCTCCAGCTGCATCTCGCGAAACGCCCGGTCGGCGTCGTCCATGTCCACGTCGCGGGCGAGCTGCTTGCGCTCCTCCAGCACGGCGTGGTCGAGCAGCTCGCGCACCTCCTGCAGCGTCCCGTCGAGGTTGTGCCGCTGCAGCAGCTCCCGGCGGCGCCCCGCCACCTGGCGGGCGAGGTCGTCGAGACCGCGCTGCTCGCGCCCGCCGCGGCGCAGGAACTCGCGCATCGCCCGTTCCGGCGAGTAACCGGCCATCACGTCCTCGCCGATGGCCTCCAACGCCTCGGCGAGGTCGACCGGAGGCGCGAGCGGGTCCGGACCGCCGGCGTAGCGGCCGTAGCGCGAACGGCCGGCCGGTCGCGGGACCCGATGGTGATCAGCCATAGACCGTCTCCCCGTCGACCGAGTCCTTGCTGACCTTCTGGGCCAGGAACAGCCCCTCGAGGGCGAGCTCGATCGCGCCGGCCCGCTCCCCGTCGTGGGTGGCGCCGAGACGGTCACAGATCTCGTCGTACAACTCGGACTCGCCCAGCACCGGCAGGCCGCCGAGCAGCTCGCGCGCGGTGACCCGGTTGCCGGTGACCACGGTCGCGCCGTCCTCGATCGCCTCCACCAGGAGGGCCAGGTCGACGCCGCGCAGATGCGTGCGGACGGTCTCGGCGGTGGCCTTGCGCAGCAGGTGCTCGAGGATGTCGGTCTCGCGGCCCTCCTCGCCGGTCTCGAACTCCACCTTGCCGCCGAGGACGTCGACGGCGGTCTCGAGGTCCACCGGACGGGCGACCGCGTGGTCCTCGCCGCGGACCGTGGCGCGGTGCAGGGCCGCCGCGGCCACCGTCTCGGCGCCGGCGATGGAGAACCGCGCCGAGACGCCGGAGCGCTGGTCGACCGAGCTGGAGTCGCGCAGGCCACGGGTGAACCGGGCGAGGATCTCCACGAGGTGGTCGGGTACGTCGGCCACGAGGTGGGCCTCCTGGCGGATCACCGCGACCTCGTCCTCGAGCGCGACCGGGTAGTGGGTGCGGATCTCCGCCCCGAAGCGGTCCTTGAGCGGGGTGATGATGCGCCCGCGGTTGGTGTAGTCCTCGGGGTTGGCGCTGGCGACCACGAGGGTGTCGAGCGGGAGCCGCAGCACGTAGCCACGGATCTGGATGTCGCGCTCCTCCATCACGTTGAGCATCGCCACCTGGATCCGCTCGGCGAGGTCGGGGAGCTCGTTGATCGCCACGATGCCGCGGTGGGAGCGCGGGATCAGGCCGAAGTGGATGGTCTCGGGGTCACCGAGGTGCCGTCCCTCGGCCACCTTCATCGGGTCGACGTCACCGATCAGGTCGGCGACGCTGGTGTCCGGGGTGGCGAGCTTCTCGGCGTACCTCTCCTCGCGGTGGCGCCACTCGACCGGCAGGTCGTCGCCGAGCTCGGTCGCGCGGCGTCGCGACGCGTGCGTGATCGGCTCGTAGGGGTGCTCGCCGAGCTCGGCGCCCGCGATGACCGGAGTCCACTCGTCGAGCAGGCCGAGGAGGGTACGCAGCAGCCGGGTCTTGCCCTGGCCGCGCTCGCCGAGCAGCACGATGTCGTGGCCGGCGAGGATCGCGCGCTCGAGCTGGGGGATCACGGTGTCGCCGAACCCGTGCAGACCCGGCCACGGATCGCGGCCGTCCCGCAGGGCGGCGAGCAGGTTGTCGCGGAGCTCCTGACGCAACGGGCGGTGCCGGTGGCCGCTCGCCCGCAGCTGTCCGACGGTGGTGATCTCAGGCGGTGTCGTCGTCACCTCGTCCACGCTACTCAGCGTCGGAAGACGCTGATCTGGACCGGTCCGCGTCAGCGCTGCGGGCAGGTCGCCCGCACGTAGGAGTTGAACGCGTCCACCTGGCGCTTGGTGTTCTCGCCGAGCGACTCGACCTTCTGGACCAGGGCCGCCCGGTCCTGGGCCTCGGCGGTCTGCTCGGTGATCGCGAGGAACCCCTCCCTGGCGTCCCGCGGGATCTCGCCCGGCGTACCGACGTCGCGCAGCTCGCCGACGGCGTCCTGGGTCTTCGCCCACGACGTCTGCGCACTGACCTCACGGAAGCGCTCGCAGAACTCGCCCTTCGACGCGTCCCGGGGCGGACCCTGCTCGCCGCACCCGGCCAGCACCACGAGCAGTGCCGCGGCGGCGAGGGTGGGGCGCATGGGGGTCCTTGGGTTGGGGGGTGGGGTTGGGTTGTCACAAGTTTCACCGGGCGGCCGGTGAAACCCGTCCCGGTCGGCCAATGCATTGGTACGACGGGCACAGTATCGGCCGACCGGACCGTCCGCTTCGTGTCCACAGGGAGCGAGCCGCCGGCCGGGGAGGACAACGCCGGCCAGCCGGTCAGTCCGCCAGCACGTCCTCGGCGACGTACCCGTGCCGGACCCGCTGGGGATGATCGCCGACCGGGAGGTGGGCGAGCTCCTCCTGCGTCTCGAAGTCGAGCACCGCGACCGCGTCGGCCTCGCTCAGCGAGATCCAGCAGGTGTTGCCCGGGCCCTCGGTGGTCCAGTAGGGCTTGCCGTAGGAGTGCCCGGTGGTCGCCTTGTCGAAGATCGTGTGCGACATCGTCTCGCGGTCCACCAGGGCGGCGTAGTCGTCCATCGTGCCGGCGGCGCACAGCGTCTCGCCGTTCGCGTCGATGGAGAGCCCGTGGTGGGCGGAGTCGTTGACGTACTGCTCTCGCGGCATCGTCGGCACCCGGTTCGGCAGGTTCACCACGCGCGTCACGGCGCCGGTGCGCGGCTCCGGCTTCCCGCCGGCGTGGTAGCTCACGCGACCGTCCAGGTCCGCAGCCTGGGTGTCGAACTCGACCAGGCCGTGGAAGTAGGAGACCTGGTAGTAGACGAACCGCTCACCGGGTGCGACGGCCATCGGTCGTACGGCGGAGCTCATGTCCTCGTAGCCGGCCTCCGCCAGCTCCTTGCCCATGTCCCAGCGCTGGGTCACCGAGAAGTCCTCGTTGTCGACGACCTGGAACCAGCGGTCGCCCTTGAGGGCGTCGTGCGCCGGGCCGAGCTTCACCGGGCCGAGGCTCGGGTAGTCGCCCGGCGTGTAGACCTTGCCGATGCTCGCGTGGAAGATGCGCGAGCCGTCCTCGCTGTAGTTGTTCTCGTGGGGGGTCTCACCGGACTCGAACGCGCGCAGCCGGTCGCCGACCGCAATGCTGCGGCCGTCGACCACCTCGTCGACCATCGAGTACTCCACCACCTGGCGCTCGGTGGAGTCGCTGACCAGCAGCCGGCGGCCGTCCGGGGACAGCCCCATGTGGTCGGTGCGGTAGCCGTCCATCTGCTGCTCGCGGACGATGCTGCCCGTCTCCCCCGCCACCGCCTTGGCCACGTCGATCCAGACGACGTCGGCGAAGCTGGGCCGCGAGACGGCGAGATAGCGACCGTCGCGGGTGGTGAACATGTCGTCGACGTACTGGTCGTGCCCCTCGCCCGGGCCCTGCTGGATCAGCAGGTAGAACGCCAGCTTGTCCGGCGCCTTGCGGATGTCGGCGAGCTCCTGCTGCTTGTCGGGGACGAGGTTGACGCCGCGCTTGAGCACGTCCAACGAGCGCGCGTCCACGATCGAGGCGGTGCCGGCCCAGTTGTTCCCGACGAACATCACGTCACGCAGGGCGGGGTCGCCGGTCGGCTCCTCGGCAGCCGCGGAGGTGCCCGATCCGGTCGTCAGCAGGGCGAGGGGCAGGGCGAGCAGGGCGGCGAGGGCGGTACGTCGCATGCGTGGGTCAACGAGTCGCGCCCTCCCCGGTCACGCGGGACGTCCTGCGATCCGGGCGCGGGTCCGCGGGACGTCATACGTTCTCGTCGCCATGGCAACGAGTTCGCGTGACGTCGCAGCGGAGGGAATGCGATCTCGTCGCAACAGCAGCCAGTTCGTATGACGTCCGGGGGCGCGGCCGCGGGACAACCCCCTCACCGACCCAGCACCACCGCCGAGCCGTGGCCGAACAACCCCTGGTTGGCGGTGATCCCGACCCGGGCGCCCTCGACCTGGCGGCCCTCGGCCCGGCCGCGCAGTTGCCAGGTCACCTCGCAGACCTGGGCCAGAGCCTGGGCGGGCACGGCCTCGCCGAAGCATGCGAGCCCGCCGCTGGGGTTGACCGGGATCCGACCACCGATCGTGGTCTCGCCGGCCCGCAGCAAGGACTCGGCCTCGCCGCGCTTGCACAGCGCGAGGTCCTCGATCCAGTCGAGCTCGAGGGCCGTGGACAGGTCGTAGACCTCCGCCAGGTCCACGTCGGCGGGGCCGACGCCGGCCTCCTCGTAGGCAGCCACGGCGATCGACTCCTTGAACGTCGTCGCCCCGGGCGGTACGACGCCCCACGGGTCGGTCGCGATCTGTGGCATGTCGATGACCGTGTTGGGGAAGCTGGGCGTCACCGTCGAGACCGCGCGCACCCGCACCGGCTCGGTCAGGCCGTGCCGCCGCGCATGGTCGGCCGAGGTGAGCAGCACCGCGGCGGCCCCGTCGGAGGTGGCACAGATGTCCAGCAGGTGCAGCGGGTCGGAGACCACCGGACTCGCGAGCACGTCGTCGGCCGAGATCTCCTTGCGATAGCGGGCGCTGGGGTTGTGCAGGCCGTGCCGTGCGTTCTTCACCTTCACCGCGGCGAAGTCGGCCGGGGTCGCGCCGTACAGGTCCATCCGGCGGCGCGCGTAGAGCGCGAAGTAGGCGGGGTTGGTCATCCCGAGCAGTCGGAAGCGCAGCCAGTCCGGGTCGTCCCAGCGCTCCCCCGCGTTGGGGGCCAGGAACCCCTTGGGGGTGGTGTCCGCGCCGACGACGAGCGCCACCTCGGACAGTCCGGCGAGGATCCGCGTCCGGGCGGTGTCGAGGGCCTGCGCACCAGTGGCGCAGGCGGCGTACGACGTGGCGACGCGCGCACCGTTCCAGCCCAGGGCCTGGGCGAAGGTGGCCCCGGCGACATAGCCGGCGTACCCGTTGCGCACGGTCTCGCCGCCCACGACGAGGTCCACGTCCTCCCAGCGCACCTCCGCGTCGGCGAGGGCGGCGCGGGCCGCGTGCACGCCGTACTCGACGAAGCTGCGGCCCCACTTGCCCCAGGGGTGCATGCCCACCCCGGCGACGACGACGTCGTTGCTCACTGGTCGGCCTCCTCGCCGAGCTCGACGACCGGCTTCCACCGCCAGACGGTGCGGTCACCGGTCTCGTCGGTGTAGAGGCGCTCCACCACGAGCTCGACCTCCGACCCCACATGAACGTGGGCGACACCGAACCCCTCGGCGAGCTGGCCGAGCACGACGATGCCCTCGGGCAGCTCGACGGCGGCGACGGCGAACGGGACGTAGGCATCGGACGCCGGCACGTAGGGGGCGGGCGGCCGGTACTGCGCGTCGGTGTAGGACCACACCGTCCCGCGCCGGGAGAGCGTGGTCTGCTCGAACTCCACCCCGGCACAGCCGGGGTTGCGGCAGAACCCCGACGTGGGTGGGAAGAACACGCACCCGCAGGCCGTGCACCGAGAGCCCAGCAGGGCCGGCTCGGCTCCGGTGGTGAACCAGCCCTCGATTGCCGGCGTGGTGGTCAGCTCTGGCATCCGGACTCCTGAAAACTAGAACAGGTTCTCACTATCTCATGCCCTGATCGGTGTTCCGCGATGTGCCAGTCTGGCCCGGTGTCCACCACCACCTGGCTCGCGCTCGTCGTGGTGCTGCTGCTCGCCGCCCTGGTCGCCGTCGTCGTGCTCGCGCGACAGCTGGCTGCCGCGCGGCAGCGCATCGAGGAGCTCGAGCAGGCAGATGCACCGGCAGACACGGCCGGGCCGCGCAGCCCGCGTGCGGTGCAGGCGGCCGGGGCAGCGATGCGGACCGCGGTGGAGACGGTGTCCCGGATGCGCGAACACGGCGTCCGCAGCACAGTGCTCGCGTCGGTGGACGACTTCATCCGCTGGGCGGTCGAGGACCGCCAGCAGATCGCCCGGGTCGCCGGACCGGACGGCACGGTGACGATCATGTTCTCCGACATCGAGGGGTCGACCAGCCTCAACTCGGAGCTCGGCGACGCTGCGTGGGTGAAGCTGCTGGCCGCGCACGACCAGCTGGTGCGCACCTGGGTCGACAAGCGCCGCGGCCTGATCGTGAAGAACCAGGGGGACGGCTACATGGTGGTGTTCTCGACCCCGCAGCTGGCGGTCGATGCGTCGCTGGACATCCAGCGCGCACTCGGGGCGAAGCGGCAGCGCAGTCGCCGCTTGCGTCGTACGCCGATCCGGGTGCGCATCGGCCTCCACACCGGCACCGCGATCGAGCGCGACGGCGACTGGTTCGGCAGCAACGTGGCGATGGCCGCCCGGGTCACGGCGATGGCCGACGGCGGCGAGATCCTGGTGACCGAGGAGATCGCCCGGACCCTCGACGGATCGCCGGGGCTGCGGTTCACCGAGCAGGACGCCGTGGAGCTGAAGGGGCTGCCGGGCACGCACCGGTTGCACCTGGTGGAGGCAGCGCGATGAACGAAGAGCCCAGCAACGAAGAGCCCAGGCCGCTCTCCCCCGAGGAGACCCGACGCGTCGTCGAGCTCGCGATGGGCCTGGCCCGCGCCGGCGACACCGCCGAGCTCGCGGCGTTCCTCGACCACGGGCTGCCGGCCGACGCCCAGGACGGCGAGGGAAACTCCCTGCTGATGCTCGCGGCCTACCACGGCCACGCCGAGACGGTGCGCATGCTCGTCGAGCAAGGTGCCGACGTGGACCTGCGCAACCACCGCGACCAGACGCCGGTGGCCGGCGCCGTGTTCAAGGGCGAGGACGCCGTGGTGCGGGTACTGGTCGAGGCCGGCGCGGACCTCGATGCCGGTACGCCGAGCGCGCGGGCCGCGGCCGAGATGTTCGGCCGCTCGCTCGACTGATCGGCCCCTCGCGAAGCCGAAGGCTCAGGTGTCGACCCGGCTCCCGGGCGCGATCGCAGCGCGCCGACCGATCAACCCGAGCAGCACCATGACCGCGCCGAGGCCGAGGTGGAGCCAGTTGTCGGCGTGGTTGACCGGCACGAAGTTCGCCCCGCTGTCGTGGTCGATGACCAGGCCGTAGAACCACAGCGCGAGATAGACGATGCCGCCCCAGACGAGGTACTGGGTGGCACCCTTCGCGGTCCTGCCCAGCGCCAGGCCGGCGGCGCCGAAGATCAGGTGCACGGCGTTGTGCAGGATCGAGACCTGGAAGATGCCGAGGAGCTCGGCACCGCTCTCGTGCCCGCCGAAGCTGAGCTCGCCGTAGTAGCTGGTGATTCCCGGGACGAACCCCGCGACGCCGACCAGCAGGAACACCGCTCCCACGGCGACCGCGGCCTGGCGCACCCAGTGGGCCTGCTTCTCGGCCACCACCCGCCCGCGCTCGTTGTCACCGCTCGCGGACTCGGGACGCACCGCGGCGCCACCCTTGCGCCTGTTCTCACCCGTCGCCGTCATCACACACCTCCCCAGTCGTCACTGGCACCGAGGTACCCGCTGCCAGGGCGGAATCACGCGTGATGACGGCGCCCGCCCAGCCAGGGCGACGTGACAGGATCGGCGGGTGACCCGGGTCCTCGTCGTCGACGCCGCCAATGTCGTCGGCTCACGACCGGACGGGTGGTGGCGAGACCGCGCCGGAGCCGCAGCCCGCCTGCACGGGCGCCTGGCCGTGGCCGACACGTCCTACGACGAGATCGTGATGGTGCTGGAGGGCGCCGCGAAGGGCGGCGTGCCGCGTGGGAAGGACGGCCACCTGCGCACCGTCCACGCAGCCCGGGACGGCGACGCCAGCATCGTCGAGGAGGCACGGGCGGCGATCGAGCGCGGCGCCGACGTGCAGGTGGTGACCGCCGACCGCGCCCTGCAGCAACGGGTGGACGTGCTGGGCTGCCGGACGATGAGCCCGAGCTGGTTGCACGCGCTGCTCGAATGATCCGCAGATGACTTCCGGCCGGGATGTCACATCTCGGCGCCGGCCGGTGTCTCCATGTCGAAGGCAGATCCGAGCCCCCAGGAGGAGACATGACCACCAGGATCCCCGCCACGGAGATCACCGGCCCGTTCGGCGCGCTCGTCAAGCGCTTCAGCAAGAAGATGTTCGGCCAGGTGCCTGAGTCGCTCGGCGTGCTGTGGCACCACCAGCCGGCGCTGAAGGCCACCATGGGCCTGGGCCGGAAGATCCAGGCGTTCGACCGGGTCGACGAGGGACTGAAGTCCTTCGCCCACATGGCGGTGGCGTCGTACGTCGGCTGCACGTGGTGCCTGGACTTCAACTACTTCATGGCCAACAACCAGGGCCTCGACATGGACAAGGCACGCGAGGTCCCACGCTGGCGGACCTCGGAGGTGTTCACCCCGCTCGAGCGCGCCGTCATGGAGTACGCCGAGGCGATGAGCCAGACGCCCCCGACCGTCACCGAGGAGATGGTGGATGACCTGCACGCCGAGCTCGGGCCGGACGGCGTGATCGAGCTGACCACGGTGATCGCGTTCGCCAACATGACGACGCGCTCCAACACCGCCCTCGGCATCGAGTCCGAGGGGTTCTCCGCGGCGTGCGGGCTCAAGCCGCTCGCGGAGCCGGACGCCGTACGCTCCCCGGCATGAGCGACGACCCGTTCGTCACCCACCGCAACCTGCTCTTCACCGTCGCCTACGAGATGCTCGGCTCCGCCGCCGACGCCGAGGACGTGGTGCAGGAGACCTGGTTGCGGTGGGCCGACGTCGACCAGGACGAGGTGCAGGACCCCCGCGCCTACCTGGTGCGGATCGTCACCCGGCAGGCGCTCAACCGGCTCCGGACGCTGTCGCGGCGGCGCGAGGAGTACGTCGGAGAGTGGCTCCCCGAGCCGCTGCTGACCGGTCCGGACGTGGCCGAGGACGTCGAGCTCGCCGAGAGCGTGTCGATGGCGATGCTGACCGTGCTGGAGACGCTCGGCCCGACCGAGCGGGCGGTCTTCGTGCTGCGCGAGGTCTTCGACCTGCCGTACGACGAGATCGCGCGTGCCGTCGACAAGACGCCCGCCGCCGTGCGGCAGACGGCCCGCCGGGCGCGCGAGCACGTGCGGGCCCGCCAGCCGCGCACCCGGGTCGCGCGGGCCGAGCAGGTCGCCGTGGTCGAGCGCTTCCTCGCGGCCCTCACCACGGGCGACATCCAGGGACTGCTCGACGTGCTCGCCCCCGACGTGGTTCTCGTGGCCGACGGCGGCGGCGTGGTCTCCGCCCGCAGCAAGCCACTCGCCGGGGCCGACCGGGTGGCGAGGCTGCTCAGCCGCCTGGCCGCCCTCGTGCCCGACGCACAGATCGGCACGCTGTGGCTCAACGGCGCCCCCGCGGCGTTGATCGACCCGGGCGACGAGTGGGGCGCCACGGCGGTCAGCGTGGTGGTCGAGGACGGCCGGATCAGCCGAATCTTCGCGGTCCGCAACCCCGGCAAGCTGACCCGGCTGCAGGAGGCGGTGCGGCTGAGTCGCACCGGGTGAGGGTCAGCCCGACGCGGCCTCGCTGAGGGCGTCGAGCAGCATCTGGAGCGCGGCGTCCACGCCCTTCTCGATCACCGCCACGGGGTCTCCGTCGAAGTGGAACTCCCGCGATCGGACGTCGCCGTCGGCCCACACGGCGATGAACACCGTGCCCGGCGGTTGCCCGTCCTGCTCGTCGGGCCCGCCCGCACCGGTGGTGGCGACCGCGGCGTCCGCCGACAGCAGCCGCGCCACGCCCTCGGCCATCTGCCGGGCGGCCTTGTCCCGCACCACGGGGCCGGGGTCGACCTTCAGCACCTCGTGCTTGACCTCGTCGTGGTAGGACACCAGGCCACCCCGGTACCAGTCGGCCGCCTCGGGCGCCGCACCGAGGCGGCCCGCCACCGCCCCGCTGGTCAACGACTCGGCGGTCGCCACCGAGCGGCCCGTCTCCTGGGCGAGCTCGGCGATGCGCGCCGCCTGGTCGGTCTGGGGCTCGGGCATCAGTCGCTCCTCCGTTCGTGGCTCGTCTTCCGCGAGCAGGTGTACCCACGGGCACCCGATCACACCCGTCGCTGGAAGGGCCTCACCGGCGGACCGGCACCAGTCTGCCGACCCGGCGATGCGCCAGGGCGGCGCGGGCGGCGTTCATCCCGCAGGCACCGTGCACGGCGCCGCCGGGATGCGCGGAGGACGAGGCGAGGTAGACGCCCCGGACCCCGGTCTCCGCACGCCCGAGGCCGGGCACCGGACGGAACACCAGCTGCTGGTGGAGCTGGGAGGTGCCGCCGCCGACGGCTCCTCCGACGAGGTTGGCGTTGCGGGCCTCGAGCTCGCGGGGTCCGAGGATCCGGCGACTGATGACACGCGAGCCGAACCCGGGGGCGCGCGCCTCGATCCGCGCCTGCATCCGGTCCGCGAACCGCTCGCAGTCGTCGCGGTCCCACACTCCGCGAACCCCGCCGTCGCCGACGTCGTGGGTGGTGCGCTGCGGGACGTGGGTGTAGGCCCACATCGACTCGGTGCCCGCCGGCGACCGGGTGGGGTCCGCGGTGGTCATCTGGCCGGTCAGCAGGAAGGGGTCGGCGGGGATGCCGCCCGCAGCCACCTGGCTGAGCGCCTCGACCATCTGCGCCAGCGAGTCGGAGACGTGCACGGTCCCGGGCGCGACGTCGGGCGGACTCTCCCACGGCACCGGCCCGTCGAGGGCCCAGTCGACCTTCACCGTCCCGGGGTCCATCCGGAACGAACGCATCCCGCGCCGGACCCGGGAGGGCACGACGTGGTCCGCGAGCAGGTCACCGTAGAGCTGCTGGGCGTTGACGTCGGCCAGCACGGCGTGCCGTACGCCGATCGAGCGCGCCGGCGTACGCACCGCTGTCGGGCGCCCGTTGCGGACCTCGATGCCGGTGACCGGCTCGGAGCAAGCGATCTCCCCGCCCCCTGCGCGCAGGCGCCGGACCAGGGCGTCGGTCAGTCGCCCGGCGCCGCCCTCCGGGACCGGGAAGCCGACCGTGTGCGCCAGCATCGTGAGCAGGTAGCCGAGTAGGCCGGAACCGGGCGCAGCCAGCGGGATGTCCGCGTGGCCGGCGTTGCCGGCGAGCAGGATCTGGGGTGCCGGCCCGCCGAAGTAGGTCTCGCCGAGCTCCGCTGCCGGGGTGAGCAGCATCTTGACGTAGTCGAGACCCCCCACCGAGCGGAGCCGCGCCGCCGCGCCCAGTGAGTGGCGCACCGGCGGGAACGGCGAGAGCAGCGCGCCGACGACGTGCTCCCCGATCGCGTCCCACTCCCGGCACCGGGTCAGCCAGGCCTCGCCGTCCCCCGAATGGGCCGCGTCCAGCCGGGCAGCCGTGGCCTCGCGGTCCCGCTCCTGCAGCGCCCAGCTGCCATCCGGAAAGGGGTGCCCGAGCACGGCCGGCGCATGCCGCCAGGCCAGGCCGAACTTCTCCAGCTCCAGACCACGCAGCACCGGCGAGGCGGCGCCCAGCGGGTAGAAGGCACTGCAGGTGTCGTGGACGAAGTCCGGGTGGAGCTCCCGGTCGCTGCGGACCGCCCCGCCCGGCTCGGGCTGGGCCTCGACGACGAGCACGGACCAGCCGGCGTCGGCGAGGTGGTTGGCGGCGACCAGGCCGTTGGGCCCGGCACCCACGACGACGGCGTCGTAGGTGCTCACGGACGCCGTTCGCAGAGGTAGGCCAGGCGCTGCAACGTCTCCTTGTTGCGCCACAGCAGCCCGAAGTCGCGGATCGGCTTGGGCGCCAGCAGCGCGGGACCACTGACGGCGTCCTCGCTCATCGTGATCGTGGTGCCGCTGCCCTCCGGGACCAGCTCGATCTCGACCGCCGCCTCACCGGTCGGCCAGGCACGGGCCCGCAGCTTCAGGCCGCGCAACGGGCGGCACTCGGTCACCTCGGTGGTGTCGTCGATGAGCACCGGCCAGGTGCCGACCGAGTGGTGCAGCTGGGCACCCACCTCCGGCCAGTTGTCGTCCACGTCGCGCATCCGGGAGGCCCCCACGACCCACAACGGGTAGAGCCAGCCGTCGGCGAGGATCTCCCAGACCTGCTCGGGGGTCGCGTCCACCGTCCTGCTCAGCGTCGTCATGCCTGCTCGGTACCCCTGTCACCGGCCCGGCACACCCGGATCAGCGGCGGGGCAGCGGCCGGGTCGCGGGACCCTCGAGCACGCTGCCGTCAGGCCCGAACCGCGACCCGTGCAGCGGGCAGTCCCAGCTGCCCTCGGCGTCGTTCCACTCGAGGATGCCGCCGAGGTGGGTGCACACCCCGACCACGGCACAGGTGCCGTCCTCGGTGCGGGTCCGGCCGGTCGGCACCAGTCCGTCGCGCCCCACCTTCTCGGTGCCCGGGGCGGGGTCATCGGGGGCCTTCTGCAGCGCCGTGCGCACCACGCCCCCGACCAGGGCAAGTCCGACCTTGGCGTTGATGCCGGCGACCTCGAGCGCCCCTGAGGGACGGGTGATCCGATGCCCCAGGGTCTTCGACCAGGACGGGCGCTCGCCGCCCAGGATCTCCTCGGAGATGCTGCGCGCCGCCGCGACGCCGTTGGTCATCCCCCACTTCTCGAACCCGGTGGCGAGGTAGATGCGCCCTGCGCCCCGGGGGAGCTTGCCCATGAACGGGATGCCGTCGTGCGGCTTGTAGTCCTGGGCCGACCACTGGTGCGTCTCGACCGCGTCCGGGAAGTACGTCGCCGTCCACTCCCGCAGCCGGTCGACGTGCTCGGCCTCCGACCTGGTGCGGCCGACCGTGTGCCCGGCACCGCCGACCAGCAGCCGTGTCCCACTGCTCGACGGTGCGTCGCGCACGGAGCGGCTGTCGGAGCCGGCGGAGAGGTACATGCCGGCCGGGGCGGCGGCGGTGTCGAAGGCGAGTGCGTAGGAACGCTGCGGCTCGACCTTCGCGAAGTAGAGCCCGCGATCGAGCACCGGGATGCCCGTGGCGAGCACGAGGTTCTCCGCGCGCAGCACCGTCCCGCCGTCCAGGGTCGCCTTCGGAGCGCCCGTGCGCGAGACCTTGCGGACGCGGTGCCCCTGGTGCAGCGTCCCGCCGTGGGCACGGAGCTGCTCGGCCAGCGCGTGCAGCACGTCGAGCGGGTCGAACTGCGCCTGCTCGGCGAGCACGGTCGCGCCGTGCACGGGAAAGGGCACGTCGAGCTCGTCGGCCCACGTGACCGGCAGGCCCAGGGACGAGGCGGCCTCGTGCTCCTGCCGGACGGTGCGCACCTCCCCATCGTCGAGGGCGAACGTCGCGGCGTTCCGGCGCTGCACCGGGACGTCGTGGTCGTCGCAGAAGCGCAGCAGCCACTGCTGCCCCTCCCGGTTGGCCTCGACGTACGCCTCGGCCACGTGGTGGGACTGGCGGCTCAGGATGCGCGACAGCTTGGTGCCCTGCAGCAGCGAGAGCTTGGCGGTGGTGTTCCCCGTCGCCACGGCGCCGACGTGCCTCGCCTCGACCACGGCGACCCTCCGACCGGCCCGCGCGAGCAGGAGGGCGGTGGTCAGGCCGGTGAGGCCGGCCCCGACGACGAGGTCGTCGAGCTGCTCGTCGACCGGCAGCGGGTCGTCGGCGAGGCGGGGGACGTCATCGAGCCACAGGGAGGTCATGCCGCCCCGTGCCCAGCGCGGGCTCGGGGCATGCGGCCGTTCAGCCGCGTGGGATGACCTTGTGCGTGCCGTCGCACCACGGTGCTCGCTGGCTCTTGCCGCACAGGCACACCGCCACGACCGGCCGCGTCGTCGGGTGGCTGCCGCCGTCCTCGTCGCGGATCGCGTCGGCCCCCCGGACCAGGGCAGGACCGTTGGGCACCACCCGGATCTCTACCTCGTCGGTTCGCCGGCTCGTCCGGCTCCTCATGCCACTCGTCATGCCACCGCGCCGATCTGCTCCGGTCGCAGGCAGCTCTCGCCGCGCGACCACGCCTCCAGGACCGAGGTGGCCACGATCTCCTCGACCTTCACGTACGCCGCGGCACCGAAGAGGACGTCGTCCTCGAGCTCGGGAGCCGCCGCCACGAGGCGCCCGCACACATCGCGTACGGCGACCTGCTCGTGCACCGCGTCGGCCTCGACGTGCTCGTCGTAGTACTCCGCGACCGCGTCGGGCAGGCCCAGCCGGCGGATGCCCTGGGCGTAGCGCCGGCACGGCAGCGAGCTGGTGGACTCGAACGCCGCCAGGTGGCCCATCGAGGCGCCGCGCAGGCGGCGGTGCAGGCCGAAGAGCGACATCATGTTGTTCTCGGCCAGGGCGTAGCCCGGGGCCCGGTCGAGGTGGGCGCCGTACGACGAGTCGAGGTCGAGGGCGTCGAGCAGGTTGGCGAACAGCGTCGCGTGCACCCGGTCGGCACGGCCCGCACCGTACTCGTCGTACTGCAGCTCGACCAGCGCGGCCTTGGTGCCGTCGTCGACGCGCGGGATGGCCCACGAGTGCGGGTCGGACTCCTTGAGGTGGTAGACGCTGCGCTGCGCCATCAGCTCGCGGACCTGCTCGGTGGTCGCCTCGCGCTGGACGTAACTGGCGAGCGAGGGACCCTCGCCGCCCTCGATGACCTCCAGGAGCCGATCGACGAAGGGCCGATCGCTGCGGTCGATCGCGGGCACCAGGGCACGCAGCGCCGCCTCGAAGGTCTCCTCGAGGGCGCGGCGGAACGCGAGCACGTCCGGGGTCCACTCCAGGTCGTCGGCAGGGTCGTCGGTTGGGTCCTCGGCGAGGTCGTCGAACCCGCGGTAGTGCAGCTCGTAGAGCGTCCACAGGGCGAGCTGGAAGTCGTCGTCACGCAGGACGTCGTCGGGCAGGCCGTCGATCGCGTCCGGGTCGAGCCGGGTCACCGAGCCGCCGAGACGTCCCACCACGGCGGAGCTCAGCGGGCCGCGAGCACGGGGTAGCTGCAACGCAGGGTCCTTTCGAAGAATGGGTGCCGGGATTCCGGCGCTGGTGAGTACCCGAATCGGCAGTGGGTACGCACGGCTGTGCTCCCCGACGCGACCATTCCGCCGCGCCCCCACGACGTCCTCGACCGACCCTTCGGCAGCCTGCGCATCAGCTACGACGAGCGGTTGCTGGAGCCGCGCGACTGGACCACGGCCCAGTCCTACTGGGCGGCCGACCTGATGGGGTCCACTCCCGAGGGCCCGGTCCTCGAGCTCTGTGCCGGAGCCGGCCACATCGGCCTCCTCGCGATCGCGACGCGACCGCGCGACCTGGTCGCGGTCGACCTCAATCCGGTCGCCTGCGGGTACGTCGAGCGCAACGCCACCGCGGCCGGTCTCGCCGAGCGGGTGCAGGTGCGGGAGGGCGACATCGAGGGCGTGCTCGGGGCCGACGAGCTGTTCGCCGTCGTGATCGCCGACCCTCCCTGGGTACGCCGGGCCGAGACCTCGCGCTTCCCCGAGGACCCCCTGCTCGCCATCGACGGGGGCGACGACGGCCTCGACCTCGCCCGTTCGTGCGTGCGCACCATCGGGCGGCACCTCCTGCCCGGCGGGTCCGGGGTCCTCCAGCTCGGCAACCGCGCCCAGGTGACGTCACTGGCCGACCTCGTCGCGGAGTCGGGCCTGCAGGTGCGCGAGACCCGTGACTACGAGCGCGGTGTCCTGGTCCGGCTCGACCGCGCCCGATCCTAGGTTCCCTCGACGGTCCCGCGACCCCGGCCGTCATCCGACGGACCGATAGTCTGACCTCGGTGCGCCGGGAAGTCTGGTCGGCAAGACGTCGTCGACCCCTAAGGACCGCAGATGCAGGACCACCCGACTCCCGTCGCCTTCGGTCGCGGGTCGTGGCCCGAGGCCAGGCGCATCGCCGACGTGCTCCGCGAGGAGACGGTCGGTGGCGCACTGCTCCTGGTGGCCACCGTCGTCGCGCTCGTCTGGGCGAACTCCCCAGGGGGTGCCTCCTACGAAGCGCTCCGGGACGCCCGGATCGGCCCCGAGGCCTGGCACCTGGACCTCACCCTGGGGACGTGGGCCGCCGACGGGCTGCTCGCGATCTACTTCTTCGTGGTCGGGCTCGAGCTCAAGCGGGAGATGGTGGCCGGCGACCTGCGCCAGCCGTCGGTGGCGGCGCTGCCGATCCTCTCGGCACTCGGCGGCGTGGCCGCGCCCGCGCTGATCTACGTACTGGTCACCGGCGTCGCCGGCGGTGACGGCCTGCGCGGCTGGGCGATCCCCACCGCGACCGACATCGCCTTCGCGCTGGCGGTGCTGGCGGTGATCAGCACCCACCTGCCGACCGGGCTGCGCACCTTCCTGCTCACCCTGGCGGTGGTCGACGACCTCGTCGCCGTCACCATCATCGCGATCTTCTACACCGACGACCTCCAGGTGTGGGCGCTGGTCGCCGCCCTCGTCCCGCTGGCCCTCTTCGGCCTCGCCGTCCAGCGCCGCATCCGCTCGTGGTGGCTGCTGGTGCCCCTCGCCACCGCCACGTGGGTGCTCGTGCACGAGTCCGGCGTGCATGCCACCGTGGCCGGGGTGCTGCTCGGCTTCACCGTGCCCGTGCTCCGGTCGGAGGCAGCCGGCGGTCCCGACGCGGGTCCGGGCCTCGCCGAGCACCTCGAGCACCGGCTGCGGCCGCTCTCGGCCGGCTTCGCCGTCCCCGTCTTCGCGTTCTTCGCCGCCGGGGTGCCGCTCGGAGGGCTCGCCGGCCTCGGTGACGCCGTCACGGACCCGATCGCACTGGCGATCATCGCCGGCCTCGTGCTGGGCAAGCCGATCGGCATCTTCGGGACCGCCTGGGTGACCGCACGACTCACCCACGCGTCCCTCGACGAGGAGCTCAGCTGGCTCGACGTCCTCGGCCTCTCCCTGCTCGGCGGCATCGGCTTCACGGTCTCGCTGCTCATCGGCGACCTGGCCTTCGGTTCCGGGAGCACGGCCGACGACCACGTGAAGGTCGGGATCCTCGCCGGATCGCTGCTGTCCGCACTGCTGGCATCGCTGGTGGTGAAGTCGCGCGACCGCACGTACCGGCGCATCGCGGTGCGGGAGGCGGCCGACACCGATCGCGACGGCATCCCCGACATCTACCAGTGACGGCCCCGTGAACCCTCAGTGACGGCTTGGTGCGGCTGAGGCATCCGGACAATGGGTACCTCTGCCACGATGGGCGGGCACGATCGGCTCGGGAGGTCGGGATGGCTCCACGCGAGGACACGCGCTCGGCGCGCGAACGCTGGCTGTCCGAGGACCTCTCCGAGCGCAGCCTGCAGGAGTACAGCGAGCGCTACCGGTCGTTGTTCGTCTACAACCCGCAGGCGGCGTTCTCCCTCGACCTGCAGGGTCGGTTCACCGACGCGAACCCAGTGGCCCAGCAGCTGGCCGGCTACTCCCAGGACGAGCTGCGCGGGATGAACTTCGTCGACGTCGTGCACCCCGACGACCTGCCGCACACCGTCGCCGCCTTCGAGGCCGCGCTGCGACGCCGGCCTCAGCAGCTGGAGTCGCGGATCCTGCACCGTGACGGCCACGTCATCGAGCTGAGCCTCACCTCCGTGCCCGTGGTGATCGGCGACACCGTGGTCGGTGTCCACGGCGTGGGCGAGGACGTCACCGAGCGCAACGAGCTGCGCCGGGCGCTCGAGCGGACGCGGGCCGAGGCGGAGGAGGCCAATCGGGCCAAGTCGCTGTTCCTGGCCAACATGAGCCACGAGGTGCGCACCCCGCTGACCAGCATGCTCGCGGCGGCGGAGCTGCTCGTCACCGAGGAGCTGGCGGAGGCGCCGAGCCGGCTCGCCCACATCATCGACCGGTCCGGGCGGCGGCTGCTGCGCCTGGTCAACGACATCCTCGACTTCTCCCGGCTCGACGCGGGCAAGGTCGAGCTGCAGCCGGGCACGTTCGACGTACGCACGCTCGTCGAGGAGGCGATGGCGGTCAGCGGGCAGGTCGACGACCCGGCCGCCGTGCGCGTGGGCAGCTCAGTTGCGGCGGAGGTGCCGGACGCCGTCGTCGGCGACGCGCTGCGGATCAGCCAGGTCCTGACCAACCTGCTCGAGAACGCCGTGAAGTTCACCGAGAGGGGGCGGGTCGACCTGTCCGTCGACCTCGCGGGCGCCGAGGGGGCCGTCGTCGACGTGCGCTTCGAGGTCTCCGACACCGGCATCGGCATCGCCGAGGACCAGATGAACCACCTGTTCGACTCGTTCACCCAGGCGGACCCCTCGATCACCCGGCGGTACGGCGGGACCGGTCTCGGGCTTGCCATCAGCCGGGACCTCGTCGAGCTGATGGGCGGCAGCATCTCAGCCCGCAGCACCCCAGGTGTCGGCAGCAGGTTCACGGTGACGCTGCCGCTCGTGCCGGCCGCCTGACCCGCGACACGACCCTGTGGTCACGACGTACGCGAAATTTCTTTAGTAAGTTACGTGACATACGATCGACATGTCGCCCGGACCGCCCACCCGGGGACGAAAGGAGTTGTCATTGCTCACGGACGAGGCACCCACGCCCCTGCGCGTCGTCATCGTCGGCGGCGGCGCCGCGGGGGCGATCGCTGCCGTGCACCTGCTCCGCTCCGCCACCCCCACCCGGCCCCTCGAGGTGCGCATCGTGGAGCGGGGGCCGTCCTACGGCTCGGGCCTCGCCTACCGCACCGTCCATCCGCTGCACACCCTGAACAACTTCGCGGGACGGTTGAGCGCGGTCGAGGGCGACCCCGACCACCTGCTCCGGTGGTGCGACCAGCGTGGGATCGCGGCCACGCCCACGTCGTTCCTGCAACGCGCCGTCTATGGGCGCTACCTGCGCGAGACGCTCGACAGCGTTGCCGTGCCCCGCGGGTGCGCCCTGCACCGGTCGCACGGGACCGTCGTCGACGTCACCGACGACGTCCGCGGCCACACGGTTCGGCTGGCGGACGGCCAGTCCTTCGCCGCCGACGCGGTCGTGCTGGCGCTCGGCAACCCGCCGCCGCGCCGGCAGCCCAGGTTCGAGCACCTCGCGCCGCGCTACGTCGCCGACCCCTGGGCCGCGGACCTGCGCGAGCTGGTGCCGGCCCGGTCGGAGGTGCTCGTGGTCGGCACCGGCCTGACCATGGTCGACGTGGCGGCCCAGTTCCGCCGCGACTCGCCGGGCACCAGGGTCACGGCGGTCTCGCGCAGCGGCCTCCTCCCCGAGGTGCACCGGCCGGCAACCAGCAGGTTGCACGACATCTTCGACCCCGGGTCACCCTCGTCCCTCGACGACCTGGTCGCCGGCGTGCGCGCCCGGATCAGGGAGCTCCAGGCCGGCGACGGCGACTGGCGCGACGTGGTGGACTCGCTGCGCGCCTGCGCCAACCGGCAGTGGCAGGCGCTGACGCCGCAGGACCAGGACCGCTTCGTCGCCGACGTGGCCCGGCGCTGGGAGACCGCCCGGCACCGGATGGCTCCTGACGTCGCCACGCACGTGCGGGCCATGCAGCGCTCCGGGGCGCTCCGGGTCGCGCGCCTCGACGAGGTCGACCTCGACGGCTTCGACGTCGTGGTGAACTGCACCGGCCCCACGCCCGTCCCGACGCCGGGCTGGAACCCGCTCGTCGACGCCTTGCTCGCCCGCGGCACGATCCGGCCGCACCGGCTGGGGCTCGGGCTCGACGTCGACCGCGACGGCCGGGTCGTCGACGGCTCCGGGGCGGTGCGCCCGTCGCTGCACGTGCTCGGCGCCGCCCGCCGCGGCACCGAGTGGGAGGTCGCGGCGATCCCCGACCTGCGTGCTCAGTCGGCCCGGCTGGCCGACCTGCTGGCCGCGGAGCCGCGGGGTGAGGGAACCCCGGCCCAGGTCGCCCTGTCCGGCTGACCCTCCTCCGGGCGGGTCGCCGGCGACGCGTGCTCCGAGGAGCCGTCCGCGACGTCCAGGTCCGGCGCCCCGATCTCGCCGGCGGCGGCCTCGAGGAGCGTGCGCGCCGCCGACCGCCCGGCCTGCACCATCCGGTCCATCTGGTGGAACTCCAGCAGGCCCACGCCGAGGGTCGGTGGCGTGACGACCCAGGCCCCCTGGGACCGGGCCGCCGCGACGGCGCCACCGCTGCCGATCATCATCGTGCGCAGCAGGGTCTCGCCCAGGGCGGGCACCCGCGGGGTTCCGGTGCGGGTCCGTCCACCGCCACCGCCGCCACCCATGGAGATGTTCACCGCCACCACCGGCCCCTCGTCACGCTCGGTGAGCAGGTCGGCAGGGAGGTTGTCCAGCACTCCACCGTCCACGAGCAGCCGGCCGCCGGCCTCCGGGACGGGAGCGAACAGCACTGGCAGGCGCACCGAGGCACCCAGCGCGTCAACCGCGCTGCCACGGCGGTGCACCTGACGGGTCCGCGTGATCAGGTCCGTGCTCACCACCGCGAGCTGCCTGTCCAGGCCCTCGATGACGGCGTCCTCACCGAAGCACCGGATGATCGCCGCCCTGACCCGGGCACCCCGGGCGAGCGAGCGGGTCGGCACCCGCCAGTCAGCGAACGGGTTGCGCCGCACGAACTCCAGGTAGAGCCGTTCCTCCAGCTCGGCTCCGTCCATGCCCGTGGCGTGCAGGCCGGCCACCACCGCCCCCATGCTGCTCCCCACGACCCTGTCGACGTGCAGACCGGCGTCGGCGAGCTCGCGCAGCACGCCCACGTGCGCCAACGCCCGGGCCCCGCCGCCTGCGAGCGCGAGGCCCAGCGACCGGCCGGCCAACCGCGCCGCGACGGGACGCAGCGCCGTACGCGGGTCCCCGTCGACGCAGGTGAGCTGCCACGCGTCGGTGGCCGCGACCCACCGGGCGCGCACCTCCGGGGCGGGAGCCGGGCCGACCAGCACGAGATCAGGTCGGTTCGCCGGCGCCGGGCGGAGCGGCTCGTCGGGGACGTCCTCCGCACTGCTCGCGACCAGGACGACGGCGTCTGCCTGCCGGATGCAGAAGCCTCGCCAGGCCCCCACGCCGTCGCGCGCCTCGCCGACAGTGCCGGGCCGGTCACCGGGAGCGACCAGGATGACGCGCTCGTGGTCCTGCTCGGCACGGTCCAGCCCGTCGGCCCCGACCACGCCGGGGGCGACGACCGTGCGGTGCCGCTCCACCAGCTCCTGCAGCGCGGTGGCCACCCGGGCGAGGTCGCCGCCTGTGCCCAGCCCGACGACGGCGATCACCGACGGCTGCCGGGGACGCTCCCTCAGGGCCGGCCCCGCGCCAGCGGTGCGCAGCCGCTCGGCCACCTGGCCGAGCAGCGCCCGGGTCGCCCCCCGGTCGGTGGCGAGGAGCTCCTCGAGTGCCTCGCGAGGCACCTCGAGCACCGTCGAGTCGCGACGGGCCCGGACACTCGCCGAGCGTCGCTCCCCGGTCACCAGGGCGAGCTCACCGAGCACCCCTCCCGGCCCGAGCTCGCGCACCACCCGGCCACCGACCTCGACCTCGAGCCGCCCCCGCCGCACGACGTACGCCGGACCCGGTGGGTCACCCGCGCGCAGCAACCACGACCCGGCCCGGACGGTGCGGAGCACACCTGCGTCCTCGAGCCGGCCGCGAGCCTCCGGCGAGAGCACGGCGAGCACGGACTCGTGGGCCTCGCCCGTGGGTGCGGCGAGGGTCGCGACCTCCTCGGCGGAGCCGTCACGCTGCTCAGGCACGTGCACGCGGGCGCCGGTGTCGTCGACCACCGCCTCCTCGTCCGCCGACGGCTGGAGGACCCCGAGCGGCAGGACCACGACGGAGACGAGGAGGAACGCGAAGACAGACAGCAGCCACCCGTCCCGGAGGAGCGGGACGGCAGTCGCCGATGTCGGCGTACCCAGCACGACCACCAGCACTGCGATGCCGAGGACGCCGCCGAGCTGCCGCGCACTGGACACCACCGCGGACGCCGCGGCGTACCGGCCGCCGGGGACGGCCGCCAGGGCCGCGCTGCCGAGCAGGGGCAGCGTGGCGCCGACACCGATCCCGCTGAGGACCTGACCGGGCAGCCACTCCGCCCAGAAGGCGGGTTCCGGACCGACCTGCTGGTGGTACCAGACGTAGGCGCCGGCCCACACGAGCGCGCCGGGTACGACGAACTGGCGGTAGCCGTGCCGGTCGGCCAGCGGGCCGAGCACGCCGGCGACGACGGCGGCCACCACGGCACCCGGCGCGAGCGAGAGCCCGGCCGCGAGCACGTCGTAGCCCCAGACGTACTGGAGCCACAGGATGTTGGTCAGCATGTAGGCGAAGAAGCCGAAGCCCGCCAGCACGGTGGCGAGGTTGGCTATGGAGAACGACGGGATGCGCAGCAGCGCGGGGTCGACGATCGGCGCAGGATGCCCTCGGGAGCTCATCGCGAACAGGCCCAGCATCGCGACCGACGCCACGAACGTGACGATCACGGCGACGCCGGTCCACCCCCAGTCGGTGCCCTTGACGATGCCGAGGTTGAGCAGCGCCAGTCCGGCCGCGAGCAGCGCGGCGCCCCGGAGGTCCGGCATCCGCCGGCGGCCCGGTGCGCGGCTCTCCACCAGCTCGTGCCGGGCGACCCAGACCGCGACGATCCCGAACGGGATGTTGACCAGGAACGCCCAGCGCCACCCGCCGAGCTCCACCAGGGCCCCGCCGGCCGGCGGCCCGAGTCCGGCGGCGACCGCGGCCGCTGCTCCCCACAGCCCGATGGCGTGCGCCCGTCGGTCCTCGGGGAAGGCCTCGACCACCAGGGCGAGCGAGGCCGGCACCAGCATGGCTGCCCCGAGCGCCTGCAGCACGCGGGCAGCCACGAGCAGCTCCACGCTCGGCGCGGCGCCGCACAGCGCCGAGGCGAGGGTGAAGAGCACGACCCCACCCACGAACGCCCGTCGCCGCCCGACCAGGTCGGTGAGGCTGCCGAGGACGACAAGGAAGGCGGCGAACACGATGTTGTAGGCATTGAGGACCCAGGAGAGGTCGCCGATCGAGGTGCCGGGAAAGGACTCCCGGATCGACGGGAACGCGACGTTGACGATGGTCGCGTCCAGGAACGCCAGGAAGGCCCCGAAGGACGACACCACGAGCACACGGGACGCCGGCGTGCGCGCCTGTAGCTGTGTCACGGCCAGGCCCCCTCCGCTGCATCGTCGCCAGCGCAGCATGGACCCGGCCGTTCGGGGCCGACAAGGTCCGCGATCGCCGGTTCGCCCGGTCTGTCCGGGATCGCCCCTCTCCCCGTCCTGTCGCGGTCTAGCCCGCAATCGACGGCGAGTTCCGGTTTTGTCGTCGCATAGCGGGCGCCCCCGTCGGCCTCCACCACCGCGGTCCGTTGACGCCCCCAAGGCCCGCCGCCATGGTGTGAGGAGCCTCGGCATCTCGGGCACCTTCCCGGCAGGTCTCGGACCGACCCATGGAGGAACTACCGATGGTGCGACGCCCACGCCGCCTGTTGATCACCCTCGCTGCCGGACTGGGCGCCGCTGTCGCGCTGGTCGGCCTGCAGGCCACCGTGGCCTCGGCCGACCCACCTCCCGCCCGCATCGACCTCGTCGAGGTCTTCTCAGACACCGTCGCGCCGTCCGGCACGCCCACCACCGCGGTGCCCTACGTCCTCGCCGAGGCGGGGGACCCGGTCCACGTCCGGATCGAGGTGCGCGACGCCGCGGGCACGCTGACGTCGTTCAACAAGGCCACCCAGCTGGTCGTCACGGCGAGCACCGGCGCGGGCAACCAGCCGGTCCCGGACCCGAGCTGGGTCATCCCCGCCGGGGTCAGCACCCACGTGCTGACCACCAGCCTCGCGCAGCCGGCGAACCAGGTGCGTCTCACGCTCGCGGTCGCAACGGGTAGGGGCCAGCCCACCGGTCCGGCACCGGGCGTCGCCAGCGACGCCCAGCTGTTCGACGTGCTGGCGGAGATCCGGCTCGAGCAGAGCACCCCGGGCTTCGCTCGGGGCATCGGAGGCGACGGGACGTGCACCGAGGCGACGCCCGAGCGCCCCGTCTGTGGTGTCGTGCGCCTGCCCAATGGTGCGGTCAGCGCCCAGGTGCTGCTCTCGCTGGGCGTCTGCGACTCGGCGTACGCCGGCTGCAGCAGCGCCCGCGGTTCGGTGGTGCAGGTCCTCGCCGACATGACCGGGCGCTACACCAAGACCTCGCCGGCGACGGTCGTGATGAAGTGCGACAAGACGCTGTGCGGCGGCGCGGCCATCCACAAGCAGATGTTGAGCTACTCCCTCGCCGGCAACGCGGCGCTCACCACGGCCGCGCCCTGCCCGGCGAAGAACACCATCGGTGCCGCCCAGGAGGTGTGCGTCGACTACGTGGAGAGCGAGCGCGACAGGTCCGGCGACACCCACCTCCACCTGTTGTTCACCCGGGACGCCCGGGTCAGCTGGCGCTGATCACGCCGAGCTGATCACCCCGAGCGAGGCGAGGATCTCGGTGTAGGTGCCGAGCCCGTCGCGTACGCCGGCGTCGTGGACGCCGAGGCCGACGAGCTCCCGGAGCAGCAGCGCCTGCTCGTAGCGGTCGTCGTCCCGCTGGGCCAGCCGGAGTCCGGCCAGCAGCTCTGCCACGGCCTCGTCGGACCGCCCGTGCGCGGCGTGCGTGCGACCGCGCAGGCGTCGTACCCGCGGAGCGACACCCGGGAGCGCCTCGGAGTCCAGGTCGTCCGGCAGCGTGCCGAGCACCTCGGTGCAGTCGCCGACCCGATCTGCGTCGAGCAGCACCTCGGCCAGCACCACGTCGGTGGCGACGCGCTCGTCCGGCTCGTCGAGCTGCTCGAACATCTGCCTCGCCTCGTGCAGCAGGCCGACCGCCCCGGCGGCGTCACCCGAGGCGGCGACGACGCGCGCCTGCTCCCGCATCGCGAGCGCGACCAGCTCGTCGTCCTCCACCGCCCGGGCGATGACCAGCACCTCGTCGAGCAGCTCGCCCGCCTCGGCGCACCTCCCCTGCCGCACCAGCAGCTCAGCCTGGTTGTACGCCGCGTTGCCCTCGCTCGCCGTGTCGCCGGTGCGGCGGAAGATCTGGGTCGCCTCGCGATAGCAGACCAGTGCCTCCTCCCAGCGGCCGTGGGTGTAGGCCTGGACCGCGATGTTGTTGAGGCAGTGG
>DASSLA010000003.1:0-8672 GCA_035689885.1 Marmoricola sp.
GCGCCGGTTGCCGAGGTGGAGGCACCCGCGCCCCGGGCCAGGGTCGGTGGCGCCGAGGAACGGGCGGCCCGCAAGACCGTCGCCCGGATCGACCGGCAGCTGGAGCGCATCGCCGAGCGCGAGGCGGCGCTCAACGCGGAGATGGCTGTGCAGGTCGCCGACCACGAACGGCTCGCGGAGCTGTCGAAGGAGCTCTCGGCGCTGCACGACGAGAAGGAGGCGCTGGAGATGGAGTGGATGGAGGCGGCCGAGCTGCTCGAGTGAGCCCGGATCAGCGACCCGGCTCTCGCAGCGGACGCATCAATCTCCGCAGCATCCCGGCCAGGTCGCGACGCTCGTCCTCGGACAGGTCGGCCAGCAGCTCGCGCTCGCTCGCCAGGAGCGTCTCGAACGCCCCGTCGACGGTCTTCTTGCCCGCGGCGCTGAGCCGCACCAGCACTCCACGCCGGTCCCGCGGGTCGGGCTGCCGCTCCACAAGGCCGCGCTCGACCAGCCGGTCGACCCGGTTGGTCATCGTGCCGCTGGTCACCAGCGTCTCGTGCAGCAGGGCGCCCGGGGTGAGCTGATACGGCCTGCCCGCCCGGCGCAGGGCCGCGAGCACGTCGAACTCCCAGGGCTCGACCCGGTGGGCTGTGAAGGCCTCGCGGCGGGCCCTGTCGAGGAGGCGAGCCAGCCGGCTGATGCGGCTGAACACCTCGACCGGGGCGAGGTCGAGGTCGGACCGCTCCCGGGTCCAGGCCTCGACCAGGTCGTCCACCTCGTCGCGCTCCATGGGCGCGAAGTCTAGTCCGCAAAGATTCTCGACATCGAGATATCGTGACGCCATGGCGTGGGATCCCGACCGCTACCTGCACTACGCGGACGAGCGTGGGCGACCCTTCCTCGATCTGGTGGCGCGGGTGGGCGCGGCTCGCCCGGCGACGGTCGTGGACCTCGGCTGCGGCCCGGGCAACCTCACCGTGCTGCTCGCGGAGCGCTGGCCCGGTGCCCGTGTCCTCGGCGTCGACTCCAGCGCCGAGATGATCGCCGCCGCGCCGGGTGACCGCGGCGTCGAGTTCGCCGTCGGCGACCTCCGGTCGTGGCGTCCTCCGACGCCCGACGGCGTCGACGTGCTGGTCGCCAACGCGGTGTTCCAATGGGTGCCCGGCCACCTCGACCTGCTGCCCGTCCTCCTCGGCATGGTGGGGCCGGGAGGCTGGTTCGCGTTCCAGGTGCCGGCCAACTTCGACGAGCCGAGCCACGCCATCCGCGCCGAGCTCGCCGCCGAGCCGGCGTACGCCGAGCACACGGTGGGCGTGGCGACTCCCGACGCCTTCGACGCCGCGACGTACCTCGACGTCCTGCGCGACCTGGGGTGCGAGGTCGATGCGTGGGAGACGACGTACCTGCACGTGCTCACCGGGGAGGACCCGGTCTTCACCTGGGTCAGCGGCACCGGCGCGCGGCCGACCCTGGAGGCGCTGCCCGCCGACCTGCGCCGGGTGTTCGAGGCGGATTTCAAGCGGCGTCTCCGTGCGGCCTACCCCGAGCATGACGGCGCCGTGGTGCTGCCGTTCCGTCGTGCGTTCGTGGTTGCCCGCCGGCCCGGCTGACGTGACGGGACCGAGCCCATTCGCGAGGATGGGCCGATGATCGATCACCTGGGCATCAACTGTGACGACCTCGAGGCGTCCAAGCAGTTCTACGACAAGGTGCTGGGGGTCCTCGGCCACACGCGCCTGCTCGAGTACGACGTCGCCGTCGGCTACGGGAGCAACGGCAAGCCCGACTTCTGGCTGAGCCGGTACGACGACATGCCGCCCAACCGCGAGGTGCACGTGGCGTTCACCGCGCCGGACGTGGCGACCGTGCGGGCCTTCCGCGACGCCGCCGTCGAGCTCGGTGCCGAGGTGCTCCACGAGCCGCGGCTCTGGCCGGAGTACCACGAGCACTACTACGGCGCCTTCGTCCGCGACCCCGACGGCAACAACGTCGAGGCCGTGTGCCACACGGCGTCGCCCGAGGACTGAGCCCCGCGCCCGGTCGGGGACAATCTGCCGGGTGAGCTTCTCGTTCTTCGACCGCGACGCCGGTGACCCCGACGTGCTGGTGCCCAACGACTTCGCCCGCAGCCTGTGGGGCACCGGCCAGATGCACGGAGTGGCGCTGAGTGGGGCGCTCGCGCGGGCGCTGGAGCAACAGGTGGAGGAGGTCGGTCGCTCCGACCTGCGTCCGGCGCGCTACACGGTCGACCTGTTCCGAGCGGCGCGGCTGCGGCCGTGCCGGCTCAGCACCCGCGTGGTGCGCGAGGGTCCGCGGCTGTGCCTGGTGGACTCGCTCATGGAGCAGGACGGCGAGAGCGTCGCACGGGCCAGTGCGGTCTTCCTCCGCCCGGGCGAGCCGGCCACGGGCGAGGTCTGGGAGCCCGACGAGGAGGCACCGGCTCCGCCGCCGCTGGAGCTCGCCCCCGTCTCGGACAAGCCCCGCGTGCCGCTGTTCGCCAGCGAGGGCGTCGGGTGGTCAGACGAGTTCGGGCAGCACCAGAACCCCGGGCGCAAGACCACGTGGCAGACCGGCATGGCCGTCGTGCCGGACGAGGTGCCATCGCCGTTCGTCGCGGTGGCCAGCGTGGCCGACGCCGCGAGCATGGTCACCAACTGGGGCAGTCGCGGGGTCGAACAGATCAACACCGACATCACGCTGACGCTGGCCCGGCTGCCGGTGACCCTCGAGATCGGCCTGTCCGCCACCGACCGGGTCTCCGCCGACGGCATCGCCGTGGGTACGGCGGTGGTCTTCGACCGCGAGGGGAAGCTGGGCACCGTCGTCGTGTCGTCGCTGGCGAACGCCCAGCGGGCCGTCGACTTCGAGAAGAACCACTTCGCAGACGACCCGCGGTCCAGCAACGCCTGAGGTCTCACTCCCGGGTCAGCCGCCCGGTAGCCTCGGCGTCGTCAATCCCCGGTTGGTCTGTCGGCAGGGCCCGCCTGACTTTGAATCAGGACAAGCGACGTAGGTTCGACTCCTACCCGGGGAGCGAGCGTTTCTCAGCGATCGAGCCGACTTTCCGATCCACCCGCCACCGGCCCCCTGCTGCGCTAGCGTTTGACGCGGATCCACGGATGCCGACACCGCGGGCAGTCACAGGAGAGGCCGTCGATGGCAGGTGGAGCGCGCAACGTAGGGGCGGTGCTCGCCGCCGTCACGTTGCTCGGGCTCGTGCTCGCCGACATCGTCATCACCGACTCGATCGTGCTCGCGCCGCTGTTCGCGTTGGCACCGCTGATCGCGTGCGCGGTGCTGCCGGCAACGCCCACGGCGGCGTTCGCCGCCGCGGCCCTGCTGGCCGCGGTCGGCGGCGGCCTATGGAACGACACGGCCGGGTCGCCGCAACACCTCGTCCGCGTCTTCGACGTCGCGCTCATCGGCGGCGCCGCGGTCGTCGTGGCCATCGTGAGGGTGCGCCGGGAGGGGCAGATGGTCCGGCTCGCCACCCTCGCCGAGGTCGCGCAGAAGGCAGTGCTGCCGGTGCTGCCCGCGCACGCGCGGCGTACCGACATCGCGGTCCGCTACCAGTCCGCCGGCGATGACACCCTTATTGGCGGCGATCTCTACGACTGCTACCACTCGCGCAGCCACACGCGCTTCCTGGTCGGTGACGTGCGCGGCAAGGGGATGGAGGCTGTCGAGCAGGCCGCCCGGGTCATCCGGGCGTTCCGACAGGCCGCGGCAATTCACCCCGACGTCGGCTCGGTCGCCGAGGACATGAGTGACTACCTGGTCCCGTTCTTCGACGACGAGGAGTTCGTCACCGCGATCCTGCTCGACACCAGCGACGCGGTCCGCCCGTTGCTGGTCAATGCCGGGCACCCCCCGCCGCTGCTCGTGCACCCCGACCGCAGCTGCGAGCTCCTCGAACGGGACGCCGACCTCCCACTCGGCCTGGGCCGGGACTACCACCACCACGAGTTCTCCTGGCGTCCCGGGGACCGGCTGCTGCTCTACACCGACGGACTGAGCGAGTCGCGCAACCGCAACGGTGCGTTCCTCGACCTGCGCGGGCTCGCGTCACTGATGGTCGGCGGCACGCTGGAGGAGGCGCTCGACAAGGTGCTGGCCGCGGTCCGCGCGCACTCCGCGCACGGTGCATTCACCGACGACGTCGCCGTGCTGCTGCTGGAGCACACGGCGACCGGCCCGGAGTACCTGCCGCGCGCCGGCGAGCACGACTGGCGCGAGTCGCTGCACCGCTGAGCAGCCTCGGGCCGCCCACTAGGGTGGCTCGACATGAACGACCTCACCGTGATCGTCCTCGCCGCCGGCGGCGGCACCCGGATGAAGTCGAAGACCATGAAGGTGCTGCACCCGATCGCCGGGCGCAGCATGATCGGGCACGTCCTGACCGCGGCCCAGGCGCTCGAGCCGAGCCAGATCGTGGCCGTGGTCGGGCACCAGCGCGAGCAGGTCGGCCCGCACGTCCAGGACCTCGTCCCCGACGCAGTCCTGGCTGTGCAGGAGACCCAGGAGGGCACCGGCCACGCCGTACGCATCGCCTGGGAGTCGCTGCAGGCCCACGGCGGGAGCGCCGGCGGCACCGTCCTGGTGGCGTACGGCGACACCCCGCTCCTGGAGGGCGAGAGCCTGCGGGCCTTCGCCGACTTCCACCGCAGCAACGACGCGGCGGTCAGCATCCTCACCGGCCTGGTCGACGAGCCGTTCGGGTACGGCCGCATCGTCCGCGGTGACGACGACGGGGTCGAGGCGATCGTCGAGGAGAAGGACGCCACCCCCGACCAGGCGGCGATCCGGGAGATCAACTCCGGGATCCTCGCCATCGACGCCGACTTCCTCGAGGCGGCCCTTCCACGGATCTCCGACGACAACGCCAAGGGCGAGTACTACCTGACCGACGTGGTCGCGCTGGCCCGGCAGGACGGCCGCACCGTCGCGGCGTACCCCCTCGACGACGTCCTTCAGACCGAGGGGGCCAACGACCGGGCTCAGCTCTCGGCGCTGGCGAAGGAGAAGAACCGCCGCATCCTGACCCACTGGATGAAGGAGGGGGTCACCGTCCTCGACCCGGACACCACCTGGGTGGACGCCGACGTGAAGCTCGCTCGTGACGTCACAGTGCTGCCCGGCGTACAGCTCCTTGGAGCCACCGTGGTCGGCGAGGACGCCGTGATCGGGCCCGACAGCACCCTGAAGAACGTCGAGGTGGGGGAGGGCGCCCGGGTGGTGCGCACCCACGCCGAGCTGGCGGTGATCGGCGCCGGGGCCAACGTCGGCCCGTTCTCCTACCTGCGTCCGGGCACCGACCTCGGAGCCGGCGGCAAGATCGGGGGGTTCGTGGAGACCAAGAACGCCCGGATCGGTGAGGGTGCCAAGGTGCCGCACCTGTCGTACGTCGGGGACGCGGAGATCGGCGAGGGCACCAACATCGGGGCCGGCACGATCTTCGCCAACTACGACGGCGTCGCGAAGCACCGGACCACCATCGGGCGGCACGCGCGGACGGCGAGCAACAACACCTTCGTCGCGCCGGTCACCATCGGCGACGGTGCGGGGACGGGTGCCGGCGCCGTGATCCGGGAGGACGTACCTCCCGGGGCGCTCGGCCTGAGCGCCGGACCGCAGCGCAACATCGAGGGTTGGGCGCTGCGCCGACGCCCGGGTACGGCCCAGGCCGAGGCCGCCGAAAAGGCCCTCGGGAGCGACGCGCCGTCTCAGGACGCACCCTGACTCGCCGGGACCACCGGCGGTGGGTGACAATCGTCGAGTGACCGGCTCGCACGTGCCCACGAGGAGCAGCCAGCAGTGAGTGGATACAAGAAGACCACCGAGAAGAACCTGATGGTCTTCAGCGGCCGAGCACACCCCGAGCTGGCGCAAGAGGTCGTCGCGGACCTCGACACCGGGCTGGTCCCGACGTCGGCCTACGAGTTCGCCAACTCCGAGATCTACATCCGCTACGAGGAGTCCGTCCGCGGCTGCGACGCCTTCGTGATCCAGAGCCACACCGCTCCGGTCAACGAGTGGATCATGGAGCAGCTGATCATGGTCGACGCACTCAAGCGTGCGTCGGCCAAGCGGATCACCGTGGTGCTGCCGTTCTACGGCTACGCCCGGCAGGACAAGAAGCACCGCGGTCGCGAGCCGATCTCCGCGCGCCTGATGGCAGACCTGTTCAAGACCGCAGGCGCCGACCGGCTGATCACCGTCGACCTGCACGCCGACCAGATCCAGGGGTTCTTCAACGGCCCCGTCGACCACCTGATGGCGTTGCCGATCCTGGCCGATTACGTCAAGGGCAAGTACGGCGACCAGAGCCTCGCCGTGGTCTCGCCCGACGCCGGCCGGATCAAGGTGGCCGAGCGCTGGTCGGCACGCCTGGGCGGCGTACCCCTGGCGTTCATCCACAAGACCCGCCGCATCGACCGCCCCAACGAGACCGTCGCCAACCGGGTCGTCGGCCAGGTCGAGGGCCGGATGTGCGTGCTCGTCGACGACATGATCGACACCGGCGGCACCATCGTGAAGGCCGCCGAGGCGCTGATGAAGGACGGCGCGGCCGGCGTCATCATCGCCGCGACCCATGCGATCCTTTCCGACCCCGCGGTCGACCGGCTGAAGAACTGCCCGGCCACCGAGGTCATCGTCACCAACACCCTTCCGCTGGCCCCCGAGAGCGACTTCGACAAGCTCACCTGTCTGTCGATCGCCCCCCTCATCTCCCGCGCCATCAAGGAAGTCTTCGAGGACGGCTCCGTCACCTCGATGTTCGACGGCCACGCGTAAACCCGCCGACCGGGCAGTTCTGGTTGGCTGAAGTACGCCGACCGGGCAATTCTGGTTGGCTGAAGTACGCCGACCGGGCAACTTTGGTTGCGCCTGGTCCACCGGCATCGGCAGCTCGTCCCCCAGCTTGGCGCCGGTCCGGTCTCGGTCCGAGCAACCAGAAGTGCCCGGTCGGCACGATTCAAGCAACCAGAACTGCCCGCTCGGCACGATTCGAGCAACCAGAAGTGCCCGGTCGGCGGAGTGACGCAGCACCCACACGCCCCTCACGACGACGAGCCACGAGCACGATTCGCAAGCAGGCAGGGGATTGGTTAGGCTTTCCCGGTTGCCTCGGCGAGGGACAACCCGGCGGACAGTCCGGGCTCCGTGATCGACGTGGTCGGTGAGAGAACCATGCACCGCGCCCGTCGGCCTGCGGTGCATGTGCTGTCTCCGGGCCCGACCGCTTCCCGATCCGATGGCGACCCGACGATCCCGACGACAATCGACGACGTACTTCCGAGGAGCACGACAGCATGTCCGACCAGGAGCTCATCAAGGCCGAGACCCGCACCGAGTTCGGCAAGGGCGCGGCTCGCCGCATCCGCCGGGCCGACAAGGTGCCCGCCGTCCTCTACGGCCACGGCACCGACCCGAAGCACATCTCGCTGCCGGGCCACGAGACGATGATGGCGCTCAAGCACGGCGGCTCGAACGCCCTGCTCCACATCGACCTCGACGGCAACACCCACCTGGCGCTGACCAAGCAGATCCAGGCCGACCCGATCAAGGGCTTCCTCGAGCACATCGACTTCGTCGAGGTGAAGAAGGGCGAGAAGGTCACCGTGGACATCCCCGTCCACGTCGTCGGCGAGGTGCAGTCCGACGCGATGGTCGTGACCGACCTCAACGTGGTCAGCGTGGAGGCCGAGGCGACCAACATCCCCGAGTACGTCGAGGTCTCCGTCGAGGACGCCGAGGTCGGCGTGCAGATCTTTGCCAAGGACCTCGACCTGCCCACGGGCTCGCTGCTGCTCACCGACGACGAGGCCCTCGTGGTCAACGTCGTGCACGCCCCGACCGCCGAGGAGATCGAGTCCGAGCTCGAGGAGGCCGAGGCCGAGGCCGGCATCGAGCACGACGAGCCCGAGGTCGAGACGGAGGCTGCTCCCGAGGGCGAGGCCGCCGAGGGCGAGGCTCCAGAGGCCGCCGAGTCCGGCGACGAGAGCTGAGCACGGCTCGCGCCGATGTCTGACGGTGACGGCGTCTGGCTGGTCGTCGGGCTGGGCAACCCCGGCCCGACGTACGCCGGCACCCGCCACAACGTCGGTTACCTCGTCGCCGAGGAGCTGGTACGCCGGATCGGTGGGCGCTGGAAGTCGCACCGGACCGGGCGCGCCGACGTGGTCGAGGGACGTCTCGGCCCGATCGGTCCGGACGCGCCGCGCGTGGTGATCGCCCGACCGCGCTGCTACATGAACGAGTCCGGCGGGCCGGTCAAGGCGCTGGCCACCTTCTACAAGGTGCCGCCGGAGCGGATCGTGGCGATCCACGACGAGCTCGACATCCCGTTCGGCACCCTGCGCAGCAAGCTCGGCGGCGGCGACAACGGCCACAACGGGCTGAGGTCGATGCGCTCCGCGTTGGGCACCGGCGACTTCCACCGGGTCCGCGTCGGGATCGGGCGTCCGCCCGGCCGGCAGAACCCGGCGGACTTCGTGCTGTCCAACTACTCGACCGTGGAGCGCAAGGAGCTGCCCTTCCAGGTCGACACCGCGGCGGACGCCGTCGAGTGCCTCGTCGAGAAGGGCCTCGCGGAGGCCCAACAGCGGTTCAACAGCTGACCCCTAGGCTGGCGTCGTGACCGACTTCGACGACGACCACGAGTTCGCGGCCTGGGCCGCCACGCAGGC
>DASSLA010000004.1:0-10827 GCA_035689885.1 Marmoricola sp.
TCGTCGAGCTGGGCGGCGGCCGCGCGGGCCTCGTCGAGAGCGTCGACCGCGAGCAGCACGTCCACCGCCGCGGGCAACATGCGGCACCGGCCGACCGGGTGCGTCGTCTCGGCCACCAGGCGGCGTACGGCGGAGGCGGCGGCGTCCCGCGACCCCTGGGCCAGCCACAGCTGCGCCAGCCCGGGCTGCGGGTCGTACCCGTGCTCCCCGGCTCGCTGGTAGGCGGCCTCGGCGGCGGCGTACTCGCCCTGCAACCGGAGCACGTCGCCGCGCTCGCCCTCCGCGTGGCCGATGGCGTCCGGGGTGTCGGCCAACCGGTAGCGCTCGCCGGCGAGGGTGAACTCCTCGATCGCCTCGGCCCACGCCCCCCGCTGGCGCATGACCTGGCCGCGGTGCACCGAGCACTGGCCGGTGAACGTGACCAGTCCCGGCTGCTCCACGCACCAGCGGTGCAGGGCGGTGGTCCACTCGACCACGTGGTCGAGCGCCCGGACCTCCTGGCAGCCCTCGATCGCGATGCAGTAGACGTCGCCGAAGACCTCGGGGGAGACCTCGCCGGCTGCCACCGCGACCATGGCCTCGTCCAGCCGCCCCAGGCCCTCCGCCATCCGGCCGCCGTAGATCGCCATCCGTCCTCCGGCGGCGAGCCCGAGCGCGACCAGGTCCCTCTCGCCGTGGCGCCGACCGACCTCCGCGACGTGCTCCGCCCTGGCGCCCGCGGCCGCCCAGTCGCCGGCACCCATGTTGCGGTACATCCGCAGGAAGTCGACGTAGCCTTCCTCGACCGGGTCGGGGCCGAGCTCCGCCAGCAGGCGCTCGGCGCGGGTGCTCCAGCCGGCCGCCAGCGCGGGCTCGCCGGCGCGGCCCAGGATCATCGCGAGGTGGAACGCGCAGGCCAGCGCGCCGGCGGCGTCCCCGGTGTCCTGGCAGAGCCGGAACGCGCGCTGGTAGTGCTCGATCGCCTCGTCCCGGCGGCCCAGCAGCTGGGCGGAGCGGGCGGCGGCGCGCAGGTCCTCGACACCGAGGTCCTCGGGGTCGAGCTCCGCCAGGGTGTCCCGCACGGCGGGCCAGTTGCCGCGCTCGTACTCCGCCCGAGCCTGCGCCAGGTCCTCCAGCACGCCCATCGCGGGTACCTCCGTCTCGGACGATACTCGCGCGGGCGTGCCGAAGAGCGGTGCGTGCTGAGCGCCCTCAGGCGGCCTCGCGCTCACGTCGCTCCACCCGCTTCGGGGTGCGCTCCGCGATGTGGCGCGTGACGTGCTCCGCGTCGCGCCCGCAGCCGCCCACCAGCATCGAGGAGAACGCGTACTGGAACGACAGGCCGCAGAAGTACAGCCCCTCCTCGCCCTCGCACACGCCGCGGTACTCCCGGGGCCAGCCCTCCTCGTCGAAGACCGGCAGGTCGATCCAGCCGAAGTCCTGCCGGAAGCCGGTCGCCCAGACGACGTTGGCCGCGTCCACCACGGTGCCGTCGGACAGCACCGGCCGACCGTCGAGCACGCCGTCCACGCGGGACTCGTTGCGCACCACGCCGCGCTCGGCGAGGTCAGACCGCTTCACCCGGAGCATCGGCCCGCCGTGGAAGCGGATCTCGTCCATCTCCTTGCGCCCCATCGGGGTACGCCGGGTGAGCACGTGCCGCCAGGCGAACCAGAGGATCGGGAAGATCGCCCGGATGCGCCGCGACTCCAGCCGCACCGGGATCTCACCGGGGTCACGGCCGACGAGCGTGGTCGGCATCGTCGCCGCGGCCTCGTAGGCGATGTCGGTGCCGGAGTGGGACCCGCCGACCACCAGGACCGGGCCCTCCCGGAGCTGGCCGGGCCGGCGGTACTCACTGGAGTGCAGCTGCAGGATCGACGGGTCGAGGTCCTTGGCGAAGTCGGGGACCTTCGGAGCCCGCCCGAACGTGCCGGTCGCGACGACGACGTTGTCGCAGGTCAGTGGACCCGTGTCGGTGTCCACGACGAACCGGCCGTCCGCACCGTTGCGCGAGACACGTGAGACGCCCACGCCCAGCCGTACCGGCAGGTCGAAGCGGTGTGCGTAGGCCTCGACGTAGTCGGCCATCTCGTCCTTGGTCGGGTAGGACCACCCGTCCTTCGGAAAGGGCATCCCCGGCAGCCCGTCGTACCGCGCGGGGGAGTAGAGCCGCAGGCTGTCCCACTGCTGCCGCCAGCCGTCGCCGAGGCGCTGGTTGCGGTCGAGGACCACGCACTCGCGGCCCTGCTGCTTCAGGTGGTACGCCGTGGCCAGGCCGGCCTGTCCGGCGCCGATGATGACGGTCTCGACGTGTTTCATGGTTCCTCCCGGTGTTCCCCGACGGGGCGCTGTGCTGCGTGTCCTCGCACGCTAGGAACCGGGCGGGTTCGGCCGCGTCGGGCGAGATGTGCATTCCGGGGAGGCGGCGGGATGGGTGGGATGACCCATGGTTGTCGAGCAGGGCCCTCGCCTCTGCCGGGTGAGGCTGCCGGTGCCGGGGCCTCCTAGCGTGGGGACCTCCTGCAACCGAGGAGCACCCATGGCCGGGCAGGCGTGATGTCGGTAGTTCGCCGGTGGGGCTGGCGTGCGGTCGGACTGACCGTGACCGGCGTCGGCCTCTACGTCGTGGCGCCGAGCCTGGTGGCCGTGCTCGACCAGTGGCCGGACCTCCAGACCGTGCGTCCTGTCTGGTTCGTCGTCCTCGTCCTGCTCCAGGCCGGGAGCATGGCGGCGCTGTGGTTCCTGCTGCGCATCACCCTGCCCGGCACGCGCTGGTTCGTGGCCGCGAGCTCGCAGCTGGCCGGCAACGCCGCCGGGCGGGTGCTGCCCGGGGGCAACGCGTCGGGAAGCGTCGTCCAGGCCACGATGCTGGTGCGGGGCGGCCAGCCCGCCGGCGCAGTCGGTGCCGCCATGGGGAGCATGGGCCTGCTGACCACCGGGATGCTGCTCGCGTTGCCGCTGCTCACGATCCCGGCGGTGATCCTCCGGCCGCCGCCGGCCCGCCAGCTGCAGCTCGGTCTGGTGGTCTCGCTGGTGGTCGGGGTGCTGCTCGTGGGGCTCGGGTTCGCGCTGTTGAAGTGGGACAGCTTCGTGCACGCCGTGGGGCGCGGTGCCGGACGGCTGGTCCACCTGGTGCGGCGAGGGGTCTCGGCGACCTCGGTGGCGGACAAGGTGACCGAGCACCGCGACACGGTCGCCGCGGCGTTCCGCGGCCGCTGGATCCGGGCGCTCGCGTACGCCGCGGCCAACCGGATGCTCGACTACGCCTCGCTCGTCGCCTCGCTCTACGCCGTCGGCGCCCACGCCCGGCCGTCGATGGTCCTGCTCGCCTACGTGCTGGCCCTGGGACTGGCGCTGATCCCGATCACCCCGGGAGGCCTGGGGTTCGTCGAGGCTGGGCTCACCGCGATCCTCGTCCTGGCCGGTGTGCCGACGGACGCGGCGGTGCTGGGCACCCTGCTCTACCGGCTCTTCTCCTTCTGGCTGCCCATCCCGGTCGGTGCCCTGGCCTGGGCCGGCTGGCGGCTGCACCCCTCGACCACGGTCTCGACCGGCTGAGCGAGGATGACTGAGGGCGCCGACGCGTAGATCGCGCCGGTGGGGGTACGCGTGTCGCGGAGGTCCCCATGTGTCCCGATTCCGCCAGGCAGTCGGGCCGCGGCTTCGGCGCCGTGGTGCCCTACGTCCTCGCCGTTCTGATGGCCGTCGTACTCGTCGTGGTGACCGTCTCCCGCGGCGGACCCTCCGACGCGGCGCGGGACACCCTCGGCGGCAAGCAGCTGAAGATCATGGCGCCCGCCGACCCCGGTGGTGGCTGGGACTCGACGGCCCGGGCGATGCAGTCCGCGCTCGAGGACATCGTCGGGCGCAGCGAGGTCTACAACGTCACCGGCGCGGGCGGGACGATCGGGCTGAGCCAGTTCGTCAACTACGAGGGCCAGTCCCACCAGCTGATGGTGATGGGCCTGGTCATGGTCGGCGCGATCGCGGCCAACGAGCCGAAGGTGCAGCTCGACCAGGTCACCCCGATCGCCGAGCTGGTCAACGAGGAGCAGCTGATCGTCGTACCGACGGAGTCGCCGATCAAGGACGTCGGCGACCTCGAGGCGGCGATGAAGGAGGACATCGGCAGCGTCGCCTGGGCCGGCGGCTCGGCCGGAGGTGCCGAGCAGATCCTCGCCGGACTGCTGGCCCAGGACCTCGGTCTGGAGCCGGCCGACGTCAACTACATCGCGCACGCCGGTGGCGGCGAGGCGATCGCCACACTGCTGTCGCGCAAGGACACCGTCGGGGTCTCCAGCGTCTCGGAGTTCCGCCCGCAGATCGACGCGGGCAAGCTGCGCCCGGTCGCGGTCGCCAGCGCCGAGCGCATCGACCAGCTCCCGGACACCCCTACGCTGAAGGAGAGCGGCATCGACGTTGAGGTGACCAACTGGCGCGGCGTGGTCGCACCGCCGGGGATCAGCGACGACGAGCGCCAGGGCCTGCAGGACATCGTCGAGGAGATGACCCGCACGGACTCGTGGCAGGAGACCCTCGAACGCGAGGGGTGGACGCCGGTGGTGAAGCTCGGCAAGGAGTACGACGAGTTCCTGGCCAGCGAGGTGGATCGCGTCACCGCGGTGGTCGAGGAGCTCGGGATCGGCAAGGTGCAGTGATGGACACATCGGACACCCCGCGGGAGACCTCCGACGACACCCACCGCCGTCACCCTCACCCGGTCAACGTGCGCGGCGAGCTGGTCGGCCACGAGGGCGCCGAGGAGCTGGCGATCGAGGACGACCGCACCACCGCGCTGGCCACCCTGGTGCTCGGCGCGCTTCTGGTGGTGCTCGGCATCGCGACGGTGACCCAGGCGTCGCGGCTGAGCAACCAGGGCAACGCCGTCGGCCCGGCGACCGCGCCGTGGGTGGTCGGTGTCCTGCTGCTCGTGGTGGGTGCCCTGATGGTGCTGCGCGGGCGCCGGGAGCACGCCGACGCGACGCAGGGCAAGGACTGGCACCGGACCGAGCCGCAGGACTGGCAACGACTCGGGGTGCTGCTGGTCGCCTTGATCATCTTCGGAGTCGTCAATCCGTGGCTGGGCTACGTCGTCTCCGCGACGCTGCTCTTCGGAGTGACTGCCATCGTGCTCGGGGCCCCGCACCGGGCGAAGGCCTTCGCCTACGGGTTCGTCGTCGCGGGCACGATCTACCTGCTCTTCGACGTGCTGATCGGCATCTCGCTCCCGGCCGCGGTCTGGGGGTTCTGACGTGGACGCCTTCTCCGCACTGATGGACGGGTTCGGCGACGCGCTGACCCCGACCAACCTGCTGCTCGCGCTGCTCGGCGTCACCCTCGGCACGCTCGTGGGCGTGCTGCCCGGCATCGGCCCGGCCCTCACCGTCGCGCTGCTGCTGCCGATCACCTTCACCCTCGAGCCGACCGGTGCGCTGATCCTCTTCGCCGGCGTCTACTACGGCGGCATGTACGGCGGGTCGACCACCGCGATCCTGCTCAACACCCCCGGCGAGAGCGCCTCGATGGTGGCCGCCCTGGAGGGCAACAAGATGGCCCGCTCGGGTCGTGCCGCTGCGGCACTGGCCACCGCGGCGATCGGGTCGTTCGTCGCCGGCACCATCGCCACGGTGCTGCTGACCTTCCTGGCCCAGCCGATCGCGGACATCGCGGTGTCGTTCACCGCGGCCGACTACGCCGCACTGATGGCGATCGCGTTCGTCACCGTCGCCACCCTGCTCGGTCCCTCACCGCTCAAGGGCGCGGCCAGCCTGTTGATCGGGCTGACCATCGGGCTGGTCGGCATCGAGACCCAGAGCGGCCAGGCCCGGCTCACCCTCGGCGTGCCGACCCTGCTCGACGGCATCGACGTGGTCATCGTCGTGGTGGCGCTGTTCGCCATCGGCGAGGTGTTCTCCCACGCGCTCACCGGCGGCGGGGGCGGCACGGTCACGCCGCTCACCGGCCGGGCCGTGCTCACCGGGGAGGACTGGCGGCGGTCCTGGCCGGCCTGGCTGAGGGGCACGGCGTACGGGTTCCCGATCGGTGCGTTGCCCGCCGGCGGGGCGGAGATCCCGACCTTCCTCTCCTACGCCACCGAACGGCGGCTCTCGAAGCACCCCGAGCAGTTCGGCAAGGGCGCGATCGAGGGCGTCGCCGGCCCCGAGGCGGCCAACAACGCGGCGGCTGCCGGGGTGCTGGTGCCGCTGCTCACCATCGGCCTGCCCACCTCCGCCACGGCCGCGGTCATCCTCACCGCCTTCCAGTCCTACGGCCTGCAGCCCGGCCCGCAGCTGTTCACCGAGTCCGGCCCGCTCGTCTACGCCCTGCTCGCCAGCCTGTACGTCGGCAACGTGATGCTGCTCGTGCTCAACCTGCCGCTCGCCCGGGTCTGGGCCAGGCTGCTGCAGATCCCGGCCTACGGCATCTACGCCGGGATCATGGTGTTCGCGACCCTCGGCACCTTCGCCACCGGCGGCAGCTTCTCGGACCTGCTGCTGCTCTACGTGATCGGCCTGCTCGGCGTGCTGATGTCGCTGGCCAAGGTGCCGGTCGCGCCCGCCGTGGTCGGGCTGATCCTCGGCCCGCTGTTCGAGGAGCAGGCGCTGCGCGCGGTGCTGCTGGAGGGCGGCAGCATCAGCGGCCTGTTCGCGACCCCGCTGAGCATCGCGCTGTGGGGCGTCGCGGTGGTCGCCCTCGTGGTGCCGCTCGTGCTGGCGCTGCGCCGTCGCACCTGAGGGGAGCGAAGAACGGGGGCCGGTCTACCCCACCCGGGAGCGAAGTCGAGCGGTTCGAACCGTCGAGCGCCTCGCGGCGTACTCCCAGTCCAGCGTCGAGACTCGGGGCGCCGACACCCCCGGGAGAGGGAGGTCGCCGTGCTCACCGTCGAGGAGTCCATCGTCATCGACAGGCCACGCGAGGAGGTCTGGGGGTTCTTCATCGACCCCGACAACGTGCCCGTCTACTGCAGCAACATCGTGGAGTACACGCTGCTCGACGGCGACAGGGACAAGGTCGGCCGCACGTGCCAGGGCGCCGCGAAGGTCGCCGGGCGCCGGGTCGAGTTCAAGGACGAGATCGTGGAGATGGAGGAGGGACGTCGCAGCAAGCTGGTCTCCGAGGACGCGACGATTCCCTACTCGCTCGAGCTGCGCTACGCCGACGAGGGCACCGGCACCAAGGTGACCTGGCACCAGGAGATGGAGTCGCTCAAGGGCTTCTTCAAGTTCGCCGACCCGATCGTGCTGCGCATGTACGGCCGCGACGTGCGCGCCAACCTGGAGAACGCGAAGACGATCATGGAGTCCTGAGAGCGGGACTCAGTCCCGGCCGCGCTCGCGGGGCTGCTTGAGCACCTGCGTCTCGTCGTCCGGACCGGCAGGAGGGAAGACCTCCTGCCGGGGACGGGCCGGGCGCGGGGTGACCACCCGCCGGCGCGGGCGCAGCAGGCGCAGCTGGCGGCGAACCCGCTCCTCGAGGTCGAGCTCGCGCAGCAGCCGCTTGAGGGTGAGCCGTTCCATCGAGCGCAGCTCCTGCACCTCCGGGGGCCCGCTCGTGACCTGGGCGTCGAGCCGGGCGCGGGTGCGGTACATGCCGTCCAGCGCCTCCTTGAGCCGGGCGATGTCGTCGCCGCTGAGGTCGGCGTGCACGTCGCCCTCGTTGCGGACCAGCTCGCCGAACGCGTTCAGCCCGGTGGCCATCTGGCGCAGGCTCTCCGCGAGCCCGGTGAGCACGGCGTCGGCGCCGTCCTCGTCGAGCCACGTGCCCTCGCTGGCGTCGGCGACCGCCCGCATCAGGCTGCGGATCGCGACCGCCGAGTGCTCCAGCGCCTCGAGCCCCTGGCGCAGCCCGGGCTCCACGAGTGGTGCGCGCGCCGCCCGGAGGTTGAACCGTCGGCCCTCCTCGGCCCGGATCAGGGCGGCGCCGACCTGCGGGACCAGGTGCGTGGTGATCTTGCGGGCGTCGTCCAGCCAGGCCCGCGACATCGTCGCGAGCTGCTCACGCTGGCCGGAGCCGGCGGCCGCCGTCTCGTCCAGCTCGCGCGCGGCCCGGTTGAGCAGCTCGTCGAGCGCATCGGCGACGCCGTCGATCGCCTGGCTGGCATCCGCGGTGGCGACCTTGGGCGGGAACACCAGGTTGGCCAGGATGCCGACCGCCGCGCCGACGAGGGTCTCTGAGATCCGCTGGGACGCCGCGGCCCCGGCGCCGAGCGAGCCGACGCCGAGCACGAGCATGGCGGAGATCGCCACCTCGATCAGGTTGTTGCGCAGCCGCAGGAACTGCCCGATCGTGATCGCGGCCAGGATCAGCAGGCCGAGGCTCCACCACTCCAGCGGTACGACGGTGGAGAACCCGACCGCGAGAGACACCCCGGAGACCACCGCGACGACCCGGTCGAGGCCGGCGGTGAGCAGGGACACCGGGGTCACCTGCACGACGAGCATCGCGGTCAGCGGCGCCAGCAGCGGCTGGGTGCCGGGGAAGATCAGTGTGGCGACGACGTAGCTCGCGGTCGCAGCGAGGGAGACGCGCATCGACCAGGCGAGCGCGGGGCGCCAGTCACGGCGTACGCGTCTGGCCTCCCGCAGCACGAAGGCGCGCAGGCGCCGCCAGATCTGGACCACGGTGTCCATGATGCACCGCGGCCGTCACGGGGTCTCGGGCGAACTCAGCTGAAGGCTGCTTCAGCTGAACTGGGGCATCACCTTGTCGGCGACCAGCTGCAGCTGGGCGTTGATGTCGGGGACGCCCTCGAGCTCGCGACCCATCAGCGCCTTGACCAGCGAGGCGTCGGTGATCGCCAGGATCATGTGGTTGACCCCGGTCGGCTCGATGTTGGTCTTGATCTTCTCGGTGACCTCCTCCGGTGTACCGGCGATGGAGAGCCGCTCGGCGAGGTCGGGCGAGGTCAGCTCGATGCCCTTGGCCATGTCGCCCGCGCCGATCGCCTCGATGATCGGGGCCACCTCGTCGGGGGAGACCCCGTTGCGCTCGAGCTGCTCGTGCGGCATCGAGGAGGCGTAGAGGCCCACCATGCTGCGTGCCGCGTCCTTGGCGACCGCGGAGTCCTCCGCGACCGAGAAGACCACCCAGGAGCCGAGGTCGAGGTCCTGCACGTTCTTCCCGGCGCGCTCGGCGCCGATCGTGCAGTGCTCGATCATGTACTCGTAGGCCTCCTTCGTGTAGCTCAACGCGTGGTGGCAGCCGTCGGAGAACTCGGTCGAGGCCTCGAACGACTTCGGCCCCCGCATCGCGCCCATCTTCACCGGCAGGTGCTCCTGCACCGGGCGGGCGAAGGTGAACAGCCCGCTGTAGTTGAAGAACTCGCCCTCGTGCGTGATCACGCCGTCGTCGAGCAGCGTGCGGATGACCTTGACGGCCTCCTTGACCCGCGACAACGGCTTCGTCTTGGCCCAGTCGATGTGGTACTGCGCGAGCAGCCCGAAGTTGCCGCTGGACACCGCCACCTCGGCCCGGCCGTTGGTGAGCTCGTCGAGGGTCGCGGCCGCCTGCGCGATCAGGGTGGGCTCACGCAGGCACACGCCGGAGATGCTGGGACCGAGGCGCACGCGGCTGGTCTGGGCAGCAGCGGCCGCGAAGAGCAGCCAGAGGTCCTTGTGCCAGGTCTCGTCAGCCGCGTAGACCGCGTAGAACCCGAGCTCGTCCGCCTTCTTGATCGATGCCAGGGACTCGCTGAGCGGGTAGTCCGGCAGCATCGCGTAGCTGAACCTCATGGTGTCTCCTCCGGTTTTGTTCTGTTCACACCTGTGTCGGGGTCTGGGGCTCGGTCGGCGGCGCGGCAGCCCGGCTGCCGGTGATCGCGTCACCCTCGATGGCGTCGCTGTTGCGGTAGGGCTTGGCGATGACCATGTAGATCAGGCCGATGCCGGTGCCGATCACCGCGGAGAGCGCGACGATCCAGTTGTCGTACCAGGGCACGTCGGGGGTCCGGGGCCAGGCCATGTTGATCATCGCGCTCACGCCGTACGTCAGGGCGGCGACGGTGACCGGCATGCCCCACGCACCCAAGGTGAACGTGCCGCTCGGCTTCCAGCCGAGGAGGCGTGCCCGCAGCGCGGCGAAGACGACCATGTGGAAGCCCATGTAGATGCCCAGGGTCGCGAAGGAGATGATCGAGGTCAGCGCCTTCGTCGAGACCACCGAGCCGAGGATGATGATCGCCGGCACCACGGCGCCCACGAGCATGGCGTACGGCGGGACGTGGCGGTGCGGCAGGAAGTAGCGCAGCAGCTTCGAGCCGAGGATCATGTCGTCGCGCGCGTAGGAGTACATCAGCCGGCTGGCCGCGGCCATCAGGCTGAGCGCGCAGGACAGGAACGACAGCATCACGATCATCAGCACGAACTTGGTGCCGGTGGTGCCGAACGCGTTGTTCAGGATCGTGGTGACCGGGTCGGCGTCGGTGCCGTCGATCACCGCCTGGTAGTCGGCGACCGCCAGCAGCAGCGAGAGGCAGACCAGGATCGACGCGGCCCCGCCGATGTAGATCGTCATCCGCATCGCCTTCGGGATCTGGCGTGTCGGGTCGGGCACCTCCTCGGCGACGTCGCCGCAGGCCTCGAACCCGTAGTACTGGTAGATGCCGATCAGGGCGGCGGCCATGAACGCGCCGAGGTAGCCGCCGTTGCTGCCCACGCCCTGGGTGTCGAAGAGCACGCCCAGGTCGTGGTGCCGCTCGGTGATCAGCAGCCAGCCACCCACGATGAGCGCACCGACCAGCTCGGCGACGAAGCCGACCGTCGCCGCCAGCGCCAGGATCCGGGTGCCGAGCATGTTCAGGGCCAGCGCCACGGCCAGCATGATCAGCGCGCAGATGACGGTGGAGCC
>DASSLA010000005.1:0-11935 GCA_035689885.1 Marmoricola sp.
CAGAACTTCCGCGCTGTCGGTGTCGTGCGTGGTTCAGAGATCGAAGAGCGATCCGCCCTCGCCGATCTCGGTGTCGGTGCGAGGCTGGTGGGCCTCGCCCGACGAGGCCGGCTTCGGCTTCTCCTCGGTGTCGTCGTCCGAGCCCTCGTCCGCGCTCTCGTCCAAGGCGTCCGAGCCCTCCGAGGAGTCGGCGGCTGCCTCGGCCTCGAGCGCACCGGTCTCGGAGCCGGACGCGTCGGACGGAGCAGCGTCGCCCCCAGCAACGGAACCGGAGGAGTCGCCGTCGGCGTACTTCGCCTTGATGTCCTTCAGCGACGTGATCCCGGAGTCGGACCCGGGCCCGGCCCCGGCAGCGCCCTCGGTCTCTTCCGAGGTGGCCGGGCTGGTGTCGCCCTTGTCCTCGGTCTCGCCGGACGGTGCGACGTCGGCGTCGGCCTCGTCCTGGGAGCGGTCGACGGTGTCGCCGGTGTCCTCGACCTCCGGCTCCGCCGGGGCGGCGGCTGCCGGTGCCGTGGTCTCCTCGGGCTCGGCGATGTCGAAGAGCGAGCCGCCCTCGGGGATCTCCGTGGCCGGGGTCGACGCGGCGCCGGAAGAGGCCGCCGGAGCTGACGCGGACGCCGTCTCTTCCGAGGTGGCCGGGCTGGTGTCGCCCTTGTCCTCGGTCTCGCCGGACGGTGCGACGTCGGCGTCGGCCTCGTCCTGGGAGCGGTCGACGGTGTCGCCGGTGTCCTCGACCTTTGGCTCCGCCGGGGCGGCGGCTGCCGGTGCCGTGGTCTCCTCGGGCTCGGCGATGTCGAAGAGCGAGCCGCCCTCGGGGATCTCCGTGCTCGGGGTGGAAGCATTGCCGGAGGAACCCGCAGGAGCAGCCTCGGCCTCGCCCGAGGGCGTGACGTCGGCGTCCGCGTCGTCCTGGGAGCGGTCGACGGTGTCGCCGGTGTCCTCCACCTTGGGCTCGGCCGGAGCCGAATCCTCGGACGAGTCGCCCAGGTCGAACAGCGACCCTCCGCCGAAGTCCTCGTCACTGTCGGCCGACTCCTTGGCCTCAGGCTTCGCGCCCGTCGGGGGCGCCTCGGCCGGGGCAGCCGGGGCCCGGTCGTCGGCGTCGGCCGGTGTCTCGGGCTCCTCGTCGCCGCCGAGGTCGAACAGGGAACCGCTCTCCGCGCCGACACCACCTTTGTCAGCAGCGGCGGTCGGGGGAGCCGACTCGGGCTCGCCCTCGGCGACGTCCGAGGTAGCGGTGTCCTCGCCACCGAGGTCGAACAGCGAACCGCCGCCACCGGAAGAGGCCTTCGCCGCAGCGCCGACGTCCTCGGTGTCGCTGACGGTCTGGTCGGTCTGGGTCGCGTCACCGGCCCCGGGCTCGGCCTTCGTGGCCTCGTCCTCGGTGATGGTCGCGGTCGCCGCAGCGGCACCCGCACCGGCGGCGCCGCCGGCAGCGGCACCGACCTTCGCCTTGGGAACCTCACCCTTCACCGACGCCAGCAGCATCTGCGCGACGTCGAGGACCTCGACCTCCTCGCGCGCCTGGCCGCTGCTCTGCGCGGCGGTCAGCCCGTCGGAGAGCATCACCCGGCAGAACGGGCAGCCGACGGCGATCTGGTCGGCGCCGGTCGCCACCGCCTCGGCGGTGCGGGTCTCGTTGATGCGCGAGCCGATGGTCTCCTCCATCCACATGCGCGCACCACCGGCGCCGCAGCAGAAGGAACGCTCGGAGTTGCGCGGCATCTCCTTGAGCTCGGCATCCGGGATGACGTTGAGCAGCTCACGCGGCGGGCTGTAGACGCCGTTGTGGCGGCCGATGTAGCAGGGGTCGTGGTAGGTAATTGTGCGCCGCTCACGCGTCGCGCCCGATTCTGAGGGCTGCGCCCCCAGACCCCCGTCTGCCGGTACTACAGGGGTCAGCTTCTTCTCCCGGACGAGACGGTTGAGCAGCTGGGTGTGGTGCACGACCTCCATCTCGTAGCCGAGGTCGCGGTACTCGTTCTTCAGCGTGTTGAAGCAGTGCGCACAGGTCGAGACGACCTTCTTGACCTTGTACTCCTTGAAGGTCTCGATGTTCTGCTGTGCGAGGCCCTGGAACAGGAACTCGTTGCCGGCGCGACGGGCGGAGTCACCGTTGCAGGTCTCGCCGTTGCCGAGGACGGCGAACTCGACGCCGGCCATGTCCAGCAGCTCCGCCACCGCCCGGGTGGTCTTCTTGGCGCGGTCCTCGTAGGCACCGGCGCAGCCGACCCAGAACAGCCACTCGACGTCGTCGAGGGACTCGACGTCCTCGCCGACGACCTTGACGTCGAAGGGCAGGTCCTTGGCCCAGTCCATGCGTGCGGTGGCGGACATGTTCCACGGGTTGCCCTTGTTCTCCAGGCCCTTGAAGAGCCCGTTGAGCTCGCTCGGGAAGTTCGACTCGACGAGCACCTGGTGGCGCCGCATGTCGATGATGTGGTCGACGTGCTCGATGTCGACCGGGCACTGCTCGACGCACGCGCCGCAGGTCACGCAGGACCACAGCACGTCGGGGTCGATCACGCCGGCGCCGTTGTCGGGCATGTAGAACCAGTCGTCCCCGGTGTCGCCGACCAGCGGCCGCTCCACCTCGGTGGCCACCTTGGTGTCGCCCTCGACCAGCGCCTCACGCTTGCCCTCGTCGGCCAGCAGGTACGGCGCCTTCGCCATCGTGTGGTCACGCAGCGCCATGATCAGCAGCTTGGGCGAGAGTGGCTTCTCGGTGTTCCACGCCGGGCACTGCGACTGGCAGCGACCGCACTCGGTGCAGGTGTTGAAGTCGAGGATGCCCTTCCAGGAGAAGTCCTCGGCCGCACCGACGCCCAGCTTGGAGTCCTCGTCGAGGTCCTCCAGGTCCTCCAGGGCCAGCGGCTTGCCGTCGCTCATCATCGGCTTCGCCGAGCCCAGCGCCTTGGGCTCGCGGCCGAACAGCACGTTGAGCGGCGCCAGGAAGATGTGCAGGTGCTTGGAGTTCAGCACGAACAGCAGGAAGGCCAGCATCACGCCGATGTGCAGCAGCAGGCCCACGCCCTCGAGGAACTCGAGCGCACCCTCGCTGAGGCCGTCCATCAGGTTGCCCACCGCGATCGAGGCGAACGCGCCGCTCTCGTAGGGCAGGTTGCCCAGGGCCGACGACGCCCCGCGGAACAGGAACATCGTCCAGATGACGTTGAAGATCATGAACAGCGTCAGGTACGCCGGGCCGAGGTGCGAGCCGAAGAACCGCGACCGGCGGCCCAGGTCCTTGGGGGCGTTGCGGAGCCGGATCACGTAGAAGGTGACCAGGCCGAACAACGCCATCACCGCGATGAAGTCCTGCAGGAAGCCGAGGATCGGCCAGGTGCCGACCAGCGGGATCGCCCAGTCGAGGTGTCCGTCACCGCCGGTGAAGAGCAGCTTGAACAGCGAGCCGTAGGCCTCGAGGTAGACGGTGGCGAGGATGAAGAACGCCCACATCACGAAGAAGTGGGCCGCGCCGGGCACGGTCCACTTGAGCATCTTCTTCTGCCCGAAGACCTCGACGATCTGCCGCTTGATCGCAGTCCCGATCTTGCCCGTCACCCCGGCCACGCGGTCCGGGGCGGGCTGCCCGAGGGTGGTCGCCCGGTAGAGGAAGCGCACCCGTAGCGCCGCGAGCGGCAGCACGATCACGTTCATCAGCAGGCCGAGGATGAGCACCCAGAGCACTTGACTCTCCCAATCTGTCGGGCAATTCGACGGACTCGCGGACTGCGCGTCTGCGCAGGCAGACTACGGCCAACGCTTCACGCTCGGCAGTGCGAGATGGTGTGACAAACCCTACTCCGCGGTAACTTCTCAGTTGGTGGCCACCCGGGTGACGCGACCGGCCGTCGAGAACGTCACCGTGGCCGTCCCGCCCGCGGTGCAGTAGCGGAAGGTGTCGCCCAGCCGGCGGTCCGGCTGGCCGATCGCCTCGAGGGTCTGCCACGGCGTCATGCCGGGGCGCACCCGGTCGCGGAGCTCAGCTGCAGTGAGCCGGTCGCCGGTGGCACAGGCGTTGCCCTCGATGCCGTGGGCCCGCTCCCAGGTCTGCAGGTAGGCCTCGGAACCGCGGGCGAGGTCCTCGACGATGTCGTCACCGGCCTGCTTGCGCAGGTCCTCCACCCAGTCGGGGTAGAGCCCGTAGTGCGCGACGCCGTCCTCGTTCACGTCGTAGACACGCTTGCCGCTGACCTGCTTGTCGATCGTGACCCCGCCGAGCCCCTCGAAGGGGTAGGTCACCGGGTTCTCCTCCGCGTCCGGCCGCGGGTCGCCCTGCGCGCCGAGGCCGTTGATGTCGGCGCCGAAGCCGAAGCCCCAGTAGGTCGCCGGGTTGGCCCACTCCTGGTGCTTGCGCCACTTCTCCACGAAGCCGCTGCTGTCCCCGGCGTACGGCGCGATGAATCCACCGGCGTCGTAGATCCGCGGGTAGGCGTCCGGGGTCGACCACGAGTGGCTGGACAGCACCCCGCTGTAGCCGAGCTCCTCCACGACGTCGAGCGAGGCCTGCCGGCCCTTGACGCTCATGTGGTCGGGGTCGAAGAGCATGTGCCGCTTCGCCAACTCCCGGACGGTGTGCTCGCCCAGGTCGGTGAGCCCCATCCGGTTGCAGTGGTGCTTGGCGCCGTAGACCGGCACGGCCGGGAGGTCGATGCCGGAGAGCTTGGCCACCGCGCCGAACAGTGCGTCCTGGGCGGGGATCGAGCTGGAGTCGATCGGCACCGAGTTGTCCTGGTCCTTGTCATGGACCTCGGGGTCGTTGGGCCGGCAGGTCTGCATGCGCCACGGCGAGCCGGTCTCCAGGGTGTTGGCGGAGTTGACCAGGTAGCCGGTCGAGCCCTCGTCGCCGGCCACCCCGGACAGCGCGTTGTCGAACTTGTTGACCAGCTCCATCTGGCTCACGCCCATGGCGCGCACCTGGTCGAGCTGGCGGCTGATCTTCGCCGCCGAGCACTGCGGTACGCCGAGCTTCTGGGTGCAGCCGAACGGCACCGAGGTCTCGATGCCCATGACCACCGCCAGCTTGCCCCGGTTGATCACCTCGCGCGCCTGGGCCGGCGTCGTGACGATGCGGTACCAGCCCTTGCCCGGCCCGCCGTGCTGCGCGTCGACGTAGTCCTCGAGCTGGTGCATCCGCCGTGCCTGCAGCCGGATCGAGTCCATGTCGTCGCAGGAGTTCTTCTTGATCGGGTAGAGCTCGCAGAGCTTGTTGTTCTCGACCAGTAGGTTCACCAGGATCCGCTGCCCGCCGCGCCAGGAGCGCTCCATCCACTTGTAGTAGGTGCCCTCGTGGGTCAGTGAGTCCGGCGCCGGCCAGTCCCTGAACGTCGGCCACCCGACCGGGTCGTGGGTCGGCCGGCCGGACAGCAGGCCCTCCATGACCGCGCCCCTGCCGCCGGTGTACTCGTGGTCGGGGCAGTCGCGCAGCGCGCCCGGTACGCCGTACGGCGCCCAGGGCCGACCGCAGTGCACCCCGCCGCCGAGGAACTCGAAGGCCATCCCGTGGGTGTGCGCGTCGATGTAGCCCCGGACCTCCTGCATCGCGCTCGCCCCCGCGAACGGGTCGCCGCTCACGTTGGTGGTGATCTCCGGGAACGCGGTGCAGCCGTCGCGCTTCTGCAGCCGCAGCGGCGTCGGGGTGGGGGCGATCGCCGCCCGTCCTGCGACGTCGGCCAGGAAGCCGCGCGGTACCTCGAAGGTGAAGCGCCCCGCGGCGGGCATCCGCACCTCCCAGTCGTTGCTCGGCCGCGCCTTGCGGACGTAGCGCGCCGTGGCCCGCTCGCCCTCGAGCAGGGTGCGCTCGGGGCTGTTCAGGAGGTAGCGACCGAGGTCGGTGGGCTTGAAGTGGAGCGGAGTCGCGGCGTCGATGCTGCCCGCGCTGAAGGACGGCGCGTCGAGGTCGGTGAGCCACTTCCCGGTGCGCGTCGACTGCAGCGAGTAGCAGGCGTTGAACATGTTGTAGCGGTCGGTCGGCGTGCGCGGCTGCGGGGCGCTCACCGGCACCGTGGTGAGGCCGGGCTCCGACTGCCGGCGCTGGTCGGCCACGGCCTGCCGCGAGTTCTCGGCCTCCTCCTCCGAGGTGGGGTCCGCTGTCTCGGGGTCATCGCTGGTCTCGGTTCGGGAGATGGCGTTCTTGGTCGCGGGGTCGTCGTGGTCGTGGCTGTGACCATCGGCCTCGTGCGCGGCCGCCTCGGCCTTCCGGGCACCGTCACGCAGTGCCTCGGTCTTCTTCACGTAGGCGTCGCGGTAGCCGTCCGACGCAGCGTCCGCGGCTCCGCCGCCCCCGGGGAGACCCGACGGGACCACGAACGCAGCGAGCACGCCGACGACGGAGAGGGCGGCGACGACCACGAGGCGGCGCGCGGCCCGGGAGCGGGAGGAGCTGGGAGCGGGCATGTCGGTCCTTCCCCGGTGGGTGTGCGCTCACCAACGACGTACGCCGCGCGAGGGTCACGCCGAGGGTCGGGCCGAGGAGCTGGCCAGGCTCAGCCTGTGGCGGTCTCGTCGGCGCGCGGGACGAGCCACACGGCGACGACGGGGAAGGCCGCACAGGCACCGAACGCCCCGGCATATCCCCACTGCGTGATCGCGAGGCCGGCGGCCGGGGCGACCGCGGCGGCGGTGACGTACTGGACGGTGTTCTGCACGCCCAGGGCCCGGCCGGACCAGAACGAGCCGGCGCGCTCGGCGACGCTGGTGAAGGCGAGGCCGTTGTCGGCCACGGTGGCCGTCGCGGCGATGACCAGCAGCGCCACCGCCACCGGCCACGCCTCCAGCAGCGCCAGCGCCGCCATCGAGGCGCCGGCGGCCACGGCCACCCAGCGCAGCGGACGCATCCGCGAGCCGACCATGTCGGAGAGCTGGCCGACCGCGATCCGGCCGAGTGCACCCAGGACGTGCGTGGCCGCGACCAGGCTGCCCGCCGCGGCGGCCGACCACGAGCGCTCCTGGACCAGCCAGGTGAGCGCGAAGGTCCAGAGCAGCACCTGCGGGATCACGAGCAGCACGGAGACGCCGTGGACCCGCCAGAGGAAGCTGCTGACGCGGTAGGGGTTCGCGGTGAGCTCCGGCGTGGCGGCCGGTCGGGGCGGGTCCGCGACCACCGGCACCACCACGAGCAGGGCCAGGGCTGCGGCGGCGACCGGGACCCACAGCGCGGTCTCCACCCCGGCACGCTCCGCGGTGACCGCGATCGTCACCGCCGCGATCGCGACGCCGAGGGGCTGGGCCATCTGCCGGATGCCCATCGCCAGCCCGCGCCGCTGGGGCCGGAACCAGCCGACCACGATGCGTCCGCTGGCCGAGGCGGTGCTCGCCGCGAACAGGCCGACGGCGAACAGCGCCAGGCAGAGCGCGACCAGCGAGTCGGTGACGCGGGTGGCGACAACACTCAGCAGCGCGGTGCCGGCCAGACCGGTCGTCAGCACCAGCTTCTCGCCCGTGCGGTCCACGACGCGACCCCAGAGGTAGAGCGCCAACATCACCCCCGCGAACGGCATCGCCGCGACGGTCCCGGCCTCGCCCAGCGACAGCCCGCGGGTCTCGTGCAGCGTGGGGATCAGAAAGGCGGGCCCGTTGATCGCCACTGACGCACCGGCCTGCGCGATGACGGTGGCGGCCAGCATCGACCACCGCCGGGCCTCGCTGATGGTGGTGGTGCCGGCGCTCACCCGGCAAGGCTAGTGACCGCCGACGCGCCTGCTGATCGTGCGAGCCGTGCTGGACACCGCCGCGACGAGCCGGGGTACGTCGACCTCGTCGCGCACGTCGTAGGTGCACGCAATTGCGCCGAGCGGAGTCCCGTTGTGGTCGAGCACGGCGTCCGCCACCGAGGCGAAGCCGGGGGTCACGTCGCCGTCCTCCGCCGCGTACCCGCGCGCCCGGGTCTCGGCGAGCAGCGAGCGCAGCGCCCGCAGCGAGGTGGGGCCGCGGCCGTTGCGGGTGACGAAGGAGCTGCGGTCGGGGTGCAGGGCGCGCACCTGTGACTCGGGCAGCGCGGCCAGGATGGCCCGGCCGCTGGCGGTGAGCGAGGCGGGCAGCCGCACCCCCACGTCGGTGACCAGGGGAGGTCGCCCGGGTGCCCGCTCCTCGAGGACGTAGAGGACGTCTCGACCATGCGGCACGACGAGGTGAGCCGACTGGCCCACGCGGTCGACCAGGGTCGCCAGCGGGCGGTGCGCGATCCGCTGCAGCGGCGCCTGGCGGGCGTAGCCGGTGCCGACCTCGAAGGCGGCGACGCCGAGGCAGTAGCGGCGGTCCTCGGCGATGTGGGTGACGAAGCCCTGCTCGATCATCGCGTTGACCAGGTGGTACGCCGTGGAGCGGGGCAGCTCGACCGCGGCCGCGATCCGCTCCAGCGGCACTGGGTCCGGCTGGGCGGCGAGGAAGCGCAGCACCTTCAGGGTGCGCGTCGCTGCCGGGACCTGGGACATGGCGTCATCGTGGCACGTGTCTCGGATGTGAGACGGGTCAGTACTGGTGGAACCAGCGCAGCATGTTCGCGGACGTCCCCGGACAGGTGACGTTCTGGTCGCGGTTGGCCTCGACCCACTGCGACAGCACGCCCGGACCGCCCTGGTACATCCGCGCCGGGCCGCACCGGCGCAGAGCCTCGGCCCGCGACGTCTGCCCCGCCGCCCGCCACTCCGGCAGGCCGAGCCTGAGGTCGCCCACGACGGACTGCCACAGCGCTTGGGTCGAGTAGGTGCCGATCCGGTAGCCGAGGTCGGTGTATCCCCGCGCGACACCCCGCACCACGGCCGAGTTGGCGACTGGGTCGTTGCTCCACTCGAACACGCTGACCGGCTCCACGTCGATCCACACCACCGGGCTGATCAGCCCTGCACGCCTCATGTTGGCCACGTTGTAGCGCGCCTGCTGGTAGCCCACGTTGCCCAGCGCCCCGAGTTGCGTGCTGCCGTCGAACGGACCGTCGTCCCGGTAGCGGGCCAGTGTCCGGTCGTCGGGAAAGCTGGTCACGGCGTACGCCGCCGCCAGCAGGTGCCGGTCCCTGACCCACTGCACCTGGTCGGCCAGGCACGGGTTGGGCGTGAACGCCGGCCCGTTGGTGAGCCCGATGATCACGAACTTCGCCTGGGGCAGTGGCATCGGGATCCCGAGTGACTTCTTCTGCGGGATGCCCATCCCCTTGGGGCACTGCGGCCAGCTCACGTCGCCGCCGAGGACCGGTCCGGACGGCCTGCGGTTGCGCAGCGACTCGGGGACGGTGATCGCCGGGCTCGGTGGCCGGGTGGCCGGTGTGCGCGTCCGGGTCGGTGTCGGGGTCGGTGTCGGGGTCGGCGAGGGAGTGGCCGAGGTCGGCTCAGCGGCCGCCGAGGGCGACGGACTCGGCGACCTGCGCGAGTCCGGCTCGAGCGGGGCGCAGGCCGTGAGCAGCAGAGCAGCGACGGCCAGGGCCGAGCAGCGACGAGCGCGCGCGGTCACGGTCCCACCTCCCCCTTCGGGCGGGACCCATCGTCGCACGCCCGGGAAGCGCCTAGTTCGTGCTCTCCACCCTGGTCTGGATCTCCCCGACGGGGAGCTCCACCGGGTCGCTGCTGAACGAGAACGCGTCCGGCTCGTCGATCTGCTGCCCGTTGGGCAGGGTGAACTGCACGCCGACCGTGGTGTTGGCGGTGATGGCGTACTCGCCCTGCCGCGCGTAGGCATGCTCGACGGCCTCCGGGTCGCCGACCGGGGCGTCCTTCACGCCCTCGCCGGTGGCGCTCGTACCGTCACCGAAGTCCCAGGTGATCTCGTTGACGGTGAAGGTCACCTGGATCGGGTTGCCCAGCACGTCGACCGTGATGGTGTCGCCCGCCGCCTCGGCGAAGTAGTTGTTGGGCACGTTGACGAAGGAGCGGGTGCCGGGCTGCACGTTCGCCGTCGGGCGCGGCGCCTCGGCGTAGGCCTCGTCGAGGACCATCTCCGGCGACGGCTCGGGCTCCTCCTCGCTGGGCTCGTCCGCGCCGCGGCACTCGCTGCCCATGCTCTCCCAGTTGCCGCCGGGGACCTCGCGTCGCCAGACCTGCATGTAGAGGTCGCCGGGGTCGCCTCCCTGCGCCTCGCAGATGGTGGTCGCTCCCATGCAGAGGGCGTCAGGATTGCCCTGTCCCGGTGGGCCGTTCACGCTGCAGGCCGGGGTGTAGTAGTACTCGTAGACCGGCTGCGGGGGGCCGGTCGACGGCTCGTAGCCGGAGTAGTCGCCGTCACCGTTCGGGGGGTCCGGGGTCTCCTGGCACTCACCACCGATGGTGGTGCCACCCCCACCGTTGTCGGAGCCGTAGTCGCAGTCGGCGTACGCCGCGCCGGGCGCGACCACCACGAGCCCGGCGGTCATCAAAGCGGTGGCGAGCAGCTTCCTCACTCTGTCTCCTGATCCCTCTGCTTGCCGGCCTCCCAGCCGGTGATCTCGTAACCGTCGCCGCCCCAGCGGATTCCCACCTCGATCGGGTAGGCCGGGTCCGCCGTCTGCCGGTCCCGCACAGTGCCGGCCTCGGTGACATTGGCGTAGGCGGGCCGGTCGGTGATCACGGTGTAGACATTGACGCCGTTCGTCAGCGCGTTGACGAGGAACAGGTCCTTGACCTCGTAGGTCGACGGCTCGACGACCAGTCCGTCGTCGCTCTCCCGCTCCTCGAGGTAGTCCTCGAAGGCCTCGCAGGTGCCGCAGCGCACGGACTTCTCGGACGCCGCCACCTCCATGATCGGCTCTGCGTCGTTGGTGGCGAACGCATAGCCGAAGGCGTCGACGAACCAGCGCACGAAGTCCTGCCGGGCCCTCGCGGTGTCCTTGCCGGCCTCGGGCATCGGAGGCGGGGTCGGCCCGGCCTTCGCCTCGGCGCTGGGCGTCGCTGACTTCGAGCCCTCCGACAGCGGGCCCTCGGGCTCGTCCTCACTGCCGCAGGCCGCCAGGGTCGCCAGCAGGAGGGTCGTCGCGGAGACGGCGGCGAGGTGCCGGGGTCCGAGAAGCACGTCTCTCCCTGGTCGGTCGACAGTCTGGGCAGGGCAGTCCTGCCCCGAAGTGCGCGAGTTCATGCATGCAACGCACGATTGTCCGGTTGGTGACGCCGATCCCAGCACCTCCCGGCGCCGGCGGTCGACCCGGAATTCTCGGATACGAGACTGGTCGCCCGCTGCGTGCTGGTGGGTGGCGCCGGCCGGCGGTTTGAATGACGCCATGACGCTCACCCCGACGGAGGCCGCATCAGCGCAGGTCGTGGAGGTCGGCACCGGTCCGCTCTCCTTCGACGCCGTGGTCGCGGTCGCCCGTGGCGGCGCGCAGGTGGTGCTGGACGCCGGTGCGCGCGCCGCAATCGAGGAGTCCCGTGCCCGGGTCGACGAGCTCGCCGCGCAGCCCACCCCCGCCTACGGCATCTCCACCGGCTTCGGGGCGCTCGCCACTCGGCACATCCCGACCGAGATGCGCGAGCAGCTGCAGGCCTCGCTCGTCCGGTCCCACGCGGCCGGGTCGGGGCCCGAGGTGGAGCACGAGGTGGTGCGCGCGCTGATGCTGCTGCGGCTGTCCACGCTCGCGACCGGCCGGACCGGCGTACGTCCTGAGACCGCGGAGCTGATCGCCGGGCTGCTCAACGCCGGCATCACGCCCGTGGTGCACGAGTACGGCTCGCTCGGGTGCTCCGGCGACCTCGCCCCGCTCGCGCACTGCGCGCTGGCGCTGATGGGGGAGGGAGGCGTGCGCGACGCCTCCGGCGCGCTGGTGCCGGCGGCCGAGGCGCTGGCGGCTGGGGGCCTCGCGCCGGTGCAGCTGGTCGCCAAGGAGGGCCTCGCACTGATCAACGGCACCGACGGCATGCTCGGCATGCTGGTGCTGGCCCTGACCGACCTCGGCCGGCTGCTGCGTACGGCGGACGTGGCGGCTGCCATGTCGGTGGAGGCCCAGCTCGGCACCGACCGCGTCTTCGCCCCCGAG
>DASSLA010000006.1:0-15054 GCA_035689885.1 Marmoricola sp.
ACGATTCGATTCGCGCGACGAGGGAGACACGCCGAATGAAGACCAAATCCAAGGTCCTGATCCGGGCCGTCACAGCGACCTTGGCCTTGGGACTGCTCGCCTCGCCCGCGATGGTGACGTCCGGCAGCTCCGCGGCCACCCAGGACCCGAAGTGGCGGAAGGTGTCTGCCCCCAACGTGTTCTACCCGGTCACCGGGACGCGCAACGTCAAGGACCTGAGGAACTTCTCCGCACGACACCGCGGCACGGACATCCGCACGGCCTGTGGAGCCTACGCGTACGCCAGTCACCCCGGGGTCGCCCGGGTGGTGAGCAACCCGAAGTGGGCGGGCAAATACGCCGTGCGGATCCTCAGCAACTCGGGTGGCCTGATGACCACCTACGCCTACCTCAGCAGGCCCCACGTCACGAACGGCCAGATCATCCAGTCCGGCCAGTCCGTCGGCACGATCAGCCGCAGGAGCTCGCGGACACCGTGCGGCATCTACTTCGCCGTGAAGACCGGCACGACGGTGCGAAACCCCTCGTCGTGGCTGACCAACTGGGTGGGCAAGACCCCTCCGGTGAGTCGACTGTTCGGGAACACCGGCTTCAACGTCGCGTCCTTCAACATCCTCGGCGCCAGCCACACCCCGAACTCGCGCTACGGCGCCTACGCAGGCCGCCTCGACCGGGCGATGAAGCTGTGGGACACCCGCAAGCTCGACGTCATCGGCACCCAGGAGTTCCAGGAGGCCACCCAGTGGGCTCGCTTCCAGAACGCCAACAAGACCACGAACAAGTGGGGCACCTGCTACTGGGACCCCGGCGCCGTTGGCAGGGACAAGGGCTGGGACACGGAGAACGCGATCCTCTTCCGCAACTCCAGGATGGAGGTCGTGCCGTGGCAGGCCGGCTCCGGTTGGCTGCCCTCGGGCGGTGAGAAGAACGCCGACAACGACGACTCCAACGCGGGCTGCAAGCACTTCGACATCCCCTACTTCAGCGGGAACATCCGCCACGTCCCCGTCGTGCTGCTTCGCGACAAGGCAACCGGGAGGACCGCGTTCTTCATGAACGTCCACAACCCGGCGAACACCCGTGGTCCCGCGCAGACCTACCGCGACCGCGCGGTCAGGATCGAGAAGGACCTGATGATCAAGCTGCGCTCGACCGGCCGACCGGTGTTCCTGATGGGTGACTTCAACGACCGGGAGCGTGCGTTCTGCCCGCTGACGGCCAACAAGCTGTCGATCTCCCCGAACAGCATTCCGAGCACGACCTGCCGCTACCCACGCCAGACCTCCATCGACTGGATCTTCGCCGCGGGACAGACACGCTTCTCGTACTTCCTGCGTGACAACTACCCCAAGACGGCGCGGATCGCGGACCACCCCCTGGTGATCGCGAGGGCTCACCTGCAGAACTGATCGGCGACTACCGGTCGGTAGGATCGGAGCATGGGTAGAGCAGCGGCGGCACGCAGGTTGGCCGCCGCTGCTGCCTATGGCGGCGGTGGCCTCTCCGTCCTCGGCGCCTCGCTCTACGGCCTGCTGCGGGCCGAGGCGGGCCTGGCCCGACGGGCGATCGGCACCATCGACCTCCGCGTCCCGGACGCGACCGGCTGGTACGGCCGTGGGCGCCCCGGTCCCGCCCTGCGGATCGCCCTGCTGGGCGACTCCAGCGCTGCGGGATACGGGGTCGACAGCGTCGAGGAGACGCCCGGCGCCTGGTTGGCCTCCGGGGTCGCCGAGCGCGCGAACCGCCGGGTGCACTTGCGCGAGTTCGCCGTGGTCGGGGCCCAGTCGAGCCACCTGGACGGCCTGGTGAGCGCGGCGCTGCCCACCTCACCGGGCGTGGCGGTCATCCTGATCGGCACCAACGACGTGACCCACTCGGTGCTGCCCTCGGCGTCGGTGCGGCACCTCTCCGAGGCCGTACGCCGCCTGCGCGACGCGGACGTCGAGGTGGTGGTCGGCACCTGTCCCGACCTCGGCACCGTCTCCCCCATCCCGCCGCCGCTGCGGCAGGTGGCGCGGGTCTGGTCGCGCCGGCTCGCCGCCGCCCAGACGATCGCCGTCGTCGAGGCCGGTGGCCGCACGGTCTCGCTGGGCTCGCTGCTCGGCCCCGAGTTCGCCGCCGCGCCGGCCATCCTGTTCGGCCCCGACCAGTTCCACCCCTCCGCCGCGGGCTACCAGGCCCTCGGCCGCACCCTGGTGCCCTCGGTCCTCTCCGCGCTGGGCCTGGGCGAGGAGGAGGAGCAGGCCCCGCGCGCCGGACGCGGCGAGGGCGTGCTGCCGATCGGCTACGCCGCGGTGCAGGCCAGCGAGCACCCGGGCACCGAGATCGACGGCACCGAGGTCGGTGGGGCGAAGCGCGGTGCCGGCGGCCGCTGGGTCACCCTGATGCGGCGCCGGCTGCTGCCCCTCGCCCGGGCCGAGTCGCCCGACAAGGCAGAGGCCGCGAACGACGACGCCCCGACCGGAGAACCGGTCGAGGCGTCGTAGCAGAACAGCTGGGCCGAGCGATCAGTCGCCGCCGCGCAGGATCGCGAGGATCCGCAGCAGCTCGATGTAGATCCAGATGATCGTGACGGTCAGGCCGAAGGCCGCGCGCCACGACTCCCGCTCCGGGAGCCCGGCCGCGATGCCGCGCTCGACGAAGTCGAAGTCGAGGATCAGCATCAGCACACCGAGGCCGAGCCCGATGACGCTCGTGATCAGGCCCATGGTGCCGAAGCCGTTGAACCCGAAGCTCGACCCGAAGAAGGACAGCACCAGGTCGAGCAGGCTCAGGGCGACGAAGCCGAACATCGCGGCGATCACCCACTTGCGGAAGCGGGTGCCGACCTGGATGTTGAAGAACTTGTACGCCGCCAGGGTGCCCGCCACCGCGGCCATCGTGCCGAGGACCGCGCCGACCACCAGGCCGTCGCCGAACTGCGCCTCGAGGGCCTTGCTGAACGCACCGATGAAGACGCCCTCGGCCACCGAGTAGAGGAGCACGAGCGCGGGGCTGACGACCTTCTTGAACGAGTTGACCATCGCCAGCGCGAAGCCGCCGAGGGCGCCGACGAGGCCGAGCGAGTAGAGGGCACCCAGGGCCTCAGGGCTGGCGTTGAGGTCGGGGGTGAGGATCCAGGTCGCCGCCGCGACGAGGACCACGATGCCCAGGGTGAGGCCGGTCTTCTGCACCACCGAGTCGATGGTCATCCGGCCCTGGTCGAGGCGGACGTCACCGCCGGGGCCGCCGGGCGTGCCGGTGCCCCACTCGGCGGGGCTGCTGCCGTAGCCGGGGTAGGTCTGGTTGCCGTGGGTGCTGGCGGACTGACGGCCGTTGAAGCCCTCGGACCGCGCGAAGACGGGGTTGCTGCTCTGCATCGTGTCCTCCTGACGAGACCGCGTGCGCCGCTCTGGCGACCGCGTGGACATCACGATCGTATCGGTCTGTCACCACATTCGAACGCGTGGCCGGGGTGCGGTGTTCCCCCCGCGAGCGGCCGGGTGCCCCGGGTGGGGGTCGAACCCACACTGAGCGGTTTTTAAGACCGCTTCCTCTGCCGATTGGGATACCGGGGCGGTGCTGCGTCGATGACGTCGTACGAGATGGTCGCCACGACGACCGCAGCGTATGACGTCCCGAGCGGCTCCCCGTGGCGCGGGCGGCTCATCGACCCTTGCGCGCATCGGTATCGAGTCCGCCGAGCTCGGCCGCACGGCGGAAGACCGCGTCGAACATCTCCTCGGTGAGCCGGCCGGTGAAGGTGTTGTGCGGCGAGGGGTGGAAGCAGCCCAGCACGGTGAGGCCGCCGAGGGGCACCTCGACGCCGTGGCCGAACCGCGGCCGGGGGCTCGGAACGGGCAGGCCCAACCGTGCCAGCGACCCCAGGGCCGCCGTCCAGCCGAGAGCCCCCAGGCACACCACCGCACTCAGCCCCGGCAGGGTCAGGGCAACCTCCCGGTCGAGCCACGGCGCGCAGGCGTCGCGCTCCTCGGGCAGCGGCCTGTTCTGCGGCGGGGCACACCGGACGGCCGAGGCGATCCGGGTGCCGCGCACCTGCAGCCCGTCCCCGACGCGGGTGGAGGTGGGCTGGTTGGCCAGGCCCACGCGATACAGCGACGCGAACAGCCAGTCACCCGACCGGTCGCCGGTGAAGATGCGGCCGGTGCGGTTGGCGCCGTGCGCGGCCGGGGCCAGCCCGACGACCAGGATGCGGGGGCGCGGGTCGCCCCAGCCGGGCACCGGGCGGCCCCAGTAGGTCTCGCCGGCGTACGACGCCCGCTTCTCGCGGGCCGCCTCCTCGCGCCAGCGCACCAGGCGGGGACAGGCCCGGCACACCGAGATCCTGGCGTCGAGCTCCTCGAGGGTCGCCCGTGCCGCCAGCCGGGTCACCCCGGCCGGGGTGCGGGCGACCCGGGCATCCATGTCAGTGCGAGGTCGTCGCAGCCTCAGCGGCGACCGAAGGGCCGGTCGGCCGGGTCGCCGGGACCGGTGGCCTCCTCGCGGATCCGGCGCTGGGTCGCGACGTCCTGCTCGTGGCGGGCGGCGGCCTTGGTGATCACCCGGTCGTCCCGCACCGGCAGCTGGAGCGACTCCTCCGCGACGATGCCGTGCTGCAGCTGACGACCGCGCTCCAGCTCCGCGTCGAGCTCGGCGCCGAACAGCAGCGCATTGTTGGTGATCCACAGCCAGAGCAGGGCGACGACGACACCGGCCAGCGAGCCGTAGGTCTTGTTGTAGGTGGAGAAGTTCGCGACGTAGAAGGCGAAGCCGACCGAGGCCGCCAGCCAGACCAGGATCGCCACGAACGCCCCGACCGTGATGATCCGGAAGCGCGGGAACTTCACGTTGGGGCTGGAGTGGTAGAGCAGCGCGACCACGGCCATCACGACCAGGGCCAGCACCGGCCACTTGGCGACGTTCCACGCGGTGACGGCGTCCGACCCCAGGTTGACCGCGTCCCCGACCGACTTCGCCACCGGGCCCGAGACGAACAGGATCACCAGCGCGACCACGCAGAGCAGCACCGTCACCAGCGTGACCACGAGCTGCATCGGCCGCTTCTTCCAGAACGGCCGGCCCTCCTCGACCTCGTAGATGCGGTTCATCGCCACGCTGAACGCGCCCACGTAGCCGGAGGCGGCCCAGAGCGCGGCGAGCACGCCGACGATCAGGGTGATCCCCGCGCTGGGCTGGTCGGCCAGCTGGGTGAGCACGGGACGGATCCGGTCGAGGGTCTCCGCAGAGACCAGCGGGTCGAGCACCTCGAGGATCTTCTCCACCGACCGCCCGGCCTGGCCGAAGAGGCCGACCAGCGAGAGCAGCGCGATCAGCGCCGGGAAGATCGACAGCACGGAGTAGTAGGTCAGCGCCGCGGCCAAGTGGGTGCAGTTGTCGTCCTGGAACTCGCGGACCGTCCTGCGCGCCACGAAGAACGGCGACCGGCGGGGGCCGGCCTTGTAGTCCTCACGCTCCTGCTCGGTGTCGGACGCGTCGGTGTGGTCGGCTCCGTCCTGCGCGGCGTCGGGCCCGGACCTGTCCTTGAGCTTGAGCATCATCGTGCCTTCCCATCTGTTTCATCCCCGCGAGAGACGAGGGACCAGGCGATCCCGTCGAGGATGTCGTGTTCGGAGACCAACATGGAGTCCACCGTCGTACGACGCAGGACCCGGTCGAGGATCAACCCGCCGGCGCCGATCACGTCGGCGCGGCCGGGGTGCATGTAGCCCAGCGCCTTGCGCTGCTCGATCATCATCGACAGCAGCTGCGTCACCGCACCCTGCACGGCGTCGGGACGCACCACGGCGTGGTGGATCACGGTGGGGTCGTAGCTGTCGAGGTCGAGCACGGCGGCCGCGATCGTGGTCACGGTGCCGGCCACCCCGATCACCGCCCCCGCCTCCGCCGGGTCGACCCGCGAGGTGTCGAGGGTGGCGTCGATGTCGGCCTCGGCCGCGGCGATCTCCGCCTTGGTGGGCGGGTCGCCGGCGAGGTGGCGCTCGTTGAGGCGGACCGAGCCGATGTCGAGGGAGTGCTGCCCGCGGACCGTGCCGTCCGCGTCGCCGAGGATCAGCTCGGTCGACCCGCCGCCGATGTCGACCACCAGCAGCGGCTCGGGCAGTGGCGGCAGCTCACGGGTGGCGCCGGCGAAGCTGACCCGCGCCTCCTCGTCGCCGTCCAGGACCTCGGGCTCGACGCCCACGCGCTCGCGCACCCCGGCCATGAACTCATCGGCGTTCTCGGCGTCACGCGCGGCCGAGGTGGCACAGAACCTGATCGCCGCCACGTCGTGCTCACGCACCACGTCCATGTAGTCCTCGAGCGCGGCGAAGACGCGCTGCATCGACGCCTCGGCGATGTGTCCTGAGCGGTCGACGCCCTGCCCGAGCCGGACGATCCGCATGTCGCGGACGAGCTCGTCGGCCGTGCCGGCCTCCGGGTCGAGGTCGGTGACCAGCAGGCGCAGCGAGTTGGTCCCGCAGTCGAAGGCCGCTACGCGGGTCATCGCTGGGTCTCCTGGCTCGTGTCGGACCGGCTGATGTCAGCGTCGTTGCCCTCGTCCCCTACGCAGGGGCCGCTCGCCCACCAGGCGCCCAGCTCGGCGAGGACCTCGTCGCCCAGGGGGTTCACGCCGGGGCCCTCGGCGAGCGCGTGGGCGGCGAGCACGTGCAGGCACTTCACCCGGTCCGGCATCCCCCCGGCGGAGACACCCGCGATCTCGGGCACCTCGCCGATCGCCGTCCGCGCCGCCAGGTAGGCCTCGTGCGCCGAGCGGTATGCCGCTGCCAGCTCCGCGTCCTCCCCGAGCCGGTCGGTCATCTCGCGCATCATCCCGCTCGCCTCGAGCGTCCCGATCATCGACGAGGCCCTCGGACAGGTGAGGTAGAAGGTCGTGGGGAACGGCGTGCCGTCCTCCAGCCGTGGCTCGGTGGCGACCACGTCGGGGTTCCCGCAGGGGCAGCGGTGCGCGACGCCGTGGATCGCTCGAGGGGGCCGGCCGAGCTGTGCCGCGACGACGGCCTCGTCCCGGCGACCGACGCTCACTGGTCGGGCGTGGGCGTCGGGGACGGGGCGGGCGGCGGCGCGATCCGGGTGGCGGGCACCGGCACACGTTCCGGGTGGTCCGCGGCCTCGAGGGTGCCGTGCACCTTCTTCCACCAGGGGTCCGGCACCGGGCGCTCCACGATGTCGGGGTCGCTGAGCTCACCGGTGCCGTCGAGCGGCTTCCCGTCGCGCCCGATCACCTGGTAGCTGGTCTCGCCCGGCAGCACCCAGCCGAAGCGCTCGCGGGCCTGCGCCTCGACGAACGCCTGGTCCTTCCAGCGCCGCTTCTCCCGTTCCAGCTGCGCGATGTCGCGCTCGGAGCTCTCGATCTGGGCACGGAGCTGGTTGATGTGGCTGCGCTGCTGCAGGTAGGCGCGCATGGAGGAGGCGTAGGAGATCACCAGCACCGCGAGGACGAGGACCAGGATCGCCATCCGGCTGGTGAACCGGGGTCGGTGCGTCGCTGCAGCGGGGGCGGCACCGCGCGCGCTCCCGCGACGCCCCGGGCGGATGTTGCCCGGGACCCGGTGGGGTGGGCGGCGCGAGGTCCGGCCCACGGCACCGCGCGGGGTACGCGGTCCGCGCTGCGACGTACGACGGGAGGGCATCGGTGCTCCGTCAGCCCTGGTACCTCGGGAACGCGCCCCGGCCGGCGTAGCGGGCTGCGTCGTCGAGCTCCTCCTCGATGCGGAGCAGCTGGTTGTACTTCGCCACTCGCTCCGAGCGCGCCGGGGCCCCGGTCTTGATCTGGCCGCAGTTGGTGGCCACGGCCAGGTCGGCGATGGTGGTGTCCTCGGTCTCGCCCGAGCGGTGGCTCATCATGCAGCGGAAGCCGCTGCGGTGCGCGAGGTCGACGGAGTCGAGCGTCTCGGTGAGGGTGCCGATCTGGTTGACCTTGACCAGCAGCGCGTTGGCCTGGCCGCCGCTGATCCCGCGCCCGAGCCGCTCGACGTTGGTGACGAAGAGGTCGTCGCCCACGAGCTGGGTCCGGCCGCCGAGCGCGTCGGTGATCGCCTTCCAGCCGGCCCAGTCCTCCTCGTCCAGCGGGTCCTCGACCGACACGATCGGGTAGGACGAGACCAGGTCGGTGTAGTAGTCGATCATCTGCTTCGAGGTCTTCTTCTTGCCCTCGAAGGCGTACTTCTTGCGCTCGTGGAACTCCGAGGCGGCGACGTCGAGTGCGAGCACGATGTCGTCGCCCAGCTTGAGCCCGGTCTGCTTCACCGCCTCGGCGATGAGGTCGAGGGCGTGCCGGTTGCTGGGCAGGTCGGGGGCGAACCCGCCCTCGTCCCCCACGCCGGTGGCGAGGCCCTTCTTCTTGAGCACCGCCTTGAGCGCCTGGTAGACCTCGGCGCCCTGCTGCAGCGCCTCGCGGAAGGTCGCCGCACCCACGGGCGCGATCATGAACTCCTGGATGTCGACGTTGGTGTCGGCGTGGGCGCCGCCGTTGAGGATGTTCATCATCGGGACCGGCAGGAGGTGGGCGTTGGGCCCACCGACGTAGCGGAACAGCGGCAGTCCGGCGCTGACCGAGGCGGCCCGGGCGACCGCGAGCGAGACGCCCAGGATGGCGTTGGCGCCCAGCTTGGCCTTGTTGGGCGTCGCGTCGAGGTCGAGCATCGCCTGGTCGACCAGCCGCTGGTCGCTCGCGTCGAGGCCGATGATCTCCGGCTCGATCATGTCCTGCACGGCGCTGACGGCCTGCTCGGTGCCCTTGCCGCCGTAGCGGTCGCCGCCGTCGCGGAGCTCGACCGCCTCGAACTGGCCGGTGGAGGCACCCGAGGGCACCGCCGCACGACCGAGCGCGTTGTCGTCGAGCAGCACCTCGACCTCGACCGTGGGATTGCCCCGGGAGTCGAGGATCTCGCGGGCGATGACGGTGTCGATGGAAGCCAACGTGTTGCTCCTGGGTGGGGGGTCGCGGCGTGCCCGAAGGCCGTTTCACCCTAACCGGGGCGGACCCGGAACCAGCGCAGCACCCGCTGCCCTCGTCGTTCGCTTCCCTGCCGGCGCCGGTGGCGCGACGATGGGGCAGGGACGAGGTGGCAGATGGCAGGCTTGCGGCGGACACGGTCGGGACCGCGCCGCGGCGCGTCGCGCACCGGGATGGACTACCTGGTCTGGGGATCGGGCCCGCGCACGATGCTGTTCCTGCCGGGCGGCCCCGGGAGCTCGGTGGGCGGCCGGCTGTTCACGTGGAGCCGTGGACGGTTCTTCGCGCCGTACGTCGAGGCGGGGTACGCCGTGTGGCTGGTCACCCGGCGGCGTGGCATGCCGCTCACGCACACGCTGGCGGGCATCGCGGACGACCACGCCGCCTTCATCCGCGAGGAGATCGGCGGCCGTGTCGACCTCGTGGTCGCGGAGTCGTTCGGCGGCATGGTGGCCCAACACCTCGCGGCCACCCACCCCGACGTCCTCGGTGGGCTCGTCCTGGTCGCGACCGGCTGCCGGGTGACCCAGGAGACCCGGGACGTCGACGATCGCCTCGTCGCCGCGCTGCGTGCGGGCGACCGGTCGGGGGCCGGCGCGGCGTTCGCCGGGTACGTCGTGCCGGGACCGCGACTCGCCGCGCTGCGTCGCCTGCTCGGGCCACTGGTCGCGGCCCTCCTGCTGTCGGGCCGACACTTCCCGGTGCAGGACGTGCTCGTGGAGGTCGACGCCGAACGGCGCTGCGACACCCGCGCCCTGCTCCCCCTCGTCCGGGTGCCCACCCTGCTCGTCGCTGGTGACCGGGACCGGTTCTTCTCCCGCCCCGTGGTCGAGGAGACCGCGCGTCTGCTCGGCGCCGAGTTGGTCCTGAGGCCCGGCAAGGGGCACGCGGCGGTGTGTACGAGCCGCGAGACGGCACGCCTGGCCCTCGACCTCGCGGGCCACGGCTGAGCCGGGCGGGCGACGTCAGGCGAGCCGGCGTACGGCGTCGCGCAGCGCCTGCTCGGGATCCACCTCGGACCGGCGGGCCTCGTCCACGACGGCCAGCAGCCGCTCGCCGACGTCGCTCGAGCCGGCGTCGACCTGCACCGGGCGCCCATCGCGCTCGAGCCGGTCCAGCACCTTGGCCGCCCGGTTGAGCCCGGGCAGGGCGAGCGGGATGCCCTCGAGCACGTCGGAGCGTTGCTTCTCCTCCGCCTTGGCCGACTCCCACACCTCGTTGACCCTGGCCGGGTCGGTCTCTGCCTCAGCGGGGTCGCCGAACACGTGCGGATTGCGGCGCAGCATCTTCTCGCGCAGCCCCGCGGCCACCTCCTCGATGTCGAACTCCCCGGCCTCGGCTGCGATGGCGGCGTGCAGGTAGACCTGCAGCAGGACGTCACCGAGCTCCTCGCGCAGGTGCTCTGGGTCGCCCGCCTCGATGGCCTCCACGGCCTCGTAGGTCTCCTCGATCAGGTGGCGTGCCAGCGACCGGTGGGTCTGGGCGGCCTTCCACGCGCACTCGGCGCGCAGTCGCCGGAAGACCTCGACGAGCTCGACCAGCGGCGACTCACCGGCCGCGTCCATGTGGTCAGCCGCCGCACTTCTGGCCGGCGGGCAGCCCGGACAGCCAGGCGGGGTCGACCTCCTCGGCGGTCGCGCCCTTGGCGAAGTCCGAGGTCGGCTTGGACACCGAGCCGTCGCCGCCGCCGGGGAATCCGTCCTTGTCGGGGGCGTAGCGGGGGTCGGTCTCCACGTCGGCGTCCTCGAGCCACTGCTCGCGGACCTGCAGCCCCGCATTGATCAGCTGCTCGGACTGGGCGGCCGCCACCGGCTGGCCGGTCTCCTCGCCGCCGGCGACGGCGAGCACGCCGCGGCCCTCGGCCCAGTCCTGGAAGACCTCGGTCATCACCTCGCGGTCCGCCTCCCCCAGCGGCTCGAAGAGTGGCTCGACCTGGGTGAGCAGGCTCCTCACCACCGCCGGGTCGCTCTCGATCCCCTGGTCCTCACCGAACTGCCGGGTCAGCTCGATGTCGAGCAGCAGGCCGAGCGACTCCTGGCTGATCCGCGACGCGGACGTGGCGGGCACGGTCTGGGTGCCGGCGAGCTCCTCGCGCAGGGCGCACTGGGCCTCGGAGACCTCGGCCACCTGGTCCCGGGTGATCTCGGTGCCGTTCACCTTCGAGGCCACCCCCGGCGGCAGGGTGCCGCACGCGGTGAGCCCGACCAGGAGCGCGGGCACCAGGAAGGCTGGTCCGACACGACGCAGCTTCACGATCCGGTCTCCTCACTGCCGGTCCTGCTCCCGGCACCGTCCACGATGACGCCGTCGATCACCTGCCTGGCCCAGGTCAGCAGCTCCTCGTCCCGAGGCGGCTGCGCGCCGAAGCCGGACGGCAGTGGCCGCGGCACGAGCATGGTACGCACGGGGGCCTTGTAGATGCTCTTCGGGTGGAGCCGGTTCAGCCGCACCTGGCGCGAGTCGGGCAGGTCGACGGGGTGGAACCGCACGTACTTGCCCTGCACGGTCACCTCCGAGACACCCGCATCCCGGGCACGCGCTCGGAAGCTCGCGACGAGGAGCAGCCGCTCGACCGGGTCCGGCGGCTCGCCGTACCGGTCGACGAGCTCCTCGCGCAGCACGCGTACGTCCTCGTCGGAGCGCGCCTCGGCCAGGCGCTTGTACATCTCCAGGCGCAGCCGCTCGCTGGGGATGTAGTCGTGCGGCAGGTGGGCGTCCACCGGCAGCTCGATCTTGACCTCGATCGGCTGCTCGACCTCGGCGCCGTCCTGCCGGAACTCCTGGACAGCCTCGCCGACCAGGCGCACGTAGAGGTCGAAGCCGACGTCCGCGATGTGCCCGGACTGCTCGCCGCCGAGCAGGTTGCCGGCCCCGCGGATCTCGAGGTCCTTCATCGCGATCGCCATGCCGCCGCCGAGGTCGGAGTGCTGCGCCAGGGTGGCCAGCCGCTCGTGCGCGGTCTCGGTCAGCGGCTTCTCCGACGGGTAGAGGAAGTAGCCGTAGGCGCGCTCGCGGGAGCGACCCACGCGGCCGCGGAGCTGGTGCAGCTGGGAGAGGCCGAGCGTGTCGGCACGCTCGATGATCATCGTGTTGGCGTTGGACACGTCGAGGCCGGACTCCACGATGGTCGTGCACACCAGAACGTCGAAGCGCTTCTCCCAGAAGTCGAGCATCACCTTCTCCAGCTGGTGCTCGCCCATCTGCCCGTGCGCGGTCGCCACCCTGGCCTCCGGCACCAGCTGCTTGAGCTTCGCCGCGGCCTTCTCGATCGACTGCACCCGGTTGTGGATGTAGAAGACCTGGCCGTCCCGCAGCAGCTCTCGCCGGATGGCGGCGGTGACCTGGCGGTCCTCGTAGGCGCCCACGTAGGTCAGCACCGGATGGCGCTCCTCCGGCGGTGTCGCGATGGTGGACATCTCGCGGATGCCGGTGATCGCCATCTCCAGGGTGCGTGGGATCGGCGTCGCCGACATCGACAGCACGTCGACGCTGGTGCGCAAGCGCTTCATCTGCTCCTTGTGCTCGACGCCGAAGCGCTGCTCCTCGTCGACCACGATCAGCCCGAGGTCCTTGATCCTGATGTCGGGGTTGAGCAGCCGGTGCGTGCCGATCACGATGTCGACGCTGCCGTCGGCGAGGCCCTCGATGACCTCGCGGGCCTCCTTGTCGGTCTGGAACCGGCTCAACGCGCGCAGCGTCACCGGGAAGCTGCTCATCCGCTCGGCGAAGGTGGCGTGGTGCTGGGTCACCAGCAGGGTCGTCGGCACCAGCACGGCCACCTGTTTGCCGTCCTGCACCGCCTTGAACGCCGCACGTACGGCGATCTCGGTCTTGCCGTAGCCCACGTCGCCGCAGACCAGCCGGTCCATCGGCACGACCCGGCGCATGTCGGCCTTCACCTCCTCGACCGTGCTGAGCTGGTCGGGGGTCTCGTGGAACGGGAACGCGTCCTCGAGCTCGGTCTGCCACGGGGTGTCCGGGCCGAAGGCATGGCCCTGCGTGGCCTGGCGGGCGGCGTACAGCTTGATCAGCTCGGCGGCGATCTGGCGCACCGCCTTGCGGGCACGTCCCTTGCGCTTGGCCCAGTCGGACCCGCCGAGACGGTCCAGGCTGGGCTGCTCGCCACCCACGTAGCGGGTCACCTGGTCCAGCGCGTCCGCCGGCACGTAGAGCCGGTCCGGCGGGGCGCCGCGCTTGCTCGCGCCGTACTCCAGGACGAGGTACTCGCGCACCGCGCCCTGCACCTCGCGCTGCTTCATCTCCACGAACCGGCCCACGCCGTGCTGCTCGTGCACGACGAAGTCGCCGGCCTTGAGCTCGAGCGGGTCGATCTGCTTCTTGCGGCGCGCCGGCATCTTGCGCATGTCACGCGTGCTGGCCTTCTGGCCCGCGATGTCCTCGCCCGTCAGCACCACCAGCGCCGGGTCCTCCAGCACGAGGCCGTGCTCGATGCAGCCCTGGAGGACGGTGACCACCGGGTCGCCCGCCGGCGCACCCAGGTCGCCGTCCTCGGAGAGCCGCGCGGCGACGTCGTGCTCACCGAGCACCTCGACCATGCGCTGCGCGCCACCGTGGCCCTCGTGGACGGTGACCACGCGGCGACCGGCGGCGAGGTGCTCATGCACGTCGGCAACGACCGCCTCGACGTCGCCGCGGTAAGCAGGCGCGGGCTGGGCCGCGACCTGGCGGACCCGGTCGTCGGCAGCGTCGTCATCGGCGACGTCGAGCCCGAACGGGCTGATCCCCCACCACGCCTGGCCGGCGTCGAGCACCTGGCCGCGCACCTCGCCGATCGAGCGCAGCGATGCGGCACCGAGGTCGATCGGCGCGGTGCCACCGGCGGCCGCGGCCGCCCAGCTCGCGCCCAGGAACTCCTCGCTCGTGGCGACCAGGTCGTGCGCGCGGGTGCGCACCCGCTCGGGGTCGAGGAGCAGCACCGTGGTCTCGCGCGGCAGCAGCTCGACGAGCATCTCCATCTCGTCCACGAGGGCAGGGGCGAGCGACTCCATCCCCTCGACGGCCATGCCCTCGGCGAGCTTGTCGGTGATCTCGCGCAGCTGCGGGTGCCGCTCCCCCAGCCGGGCCGCGCGCTCGCGGACCTCGTCGGTGAGCAGCAGCTCGCGGCACGGCGGCGCCCACAGCCGGTCGACCGGCTCCAGGGTGCGCTGGTCGGCGACGGCGAACGCGCGGATCTCGTCGATCTCGTCGCCGAAGAACTCCACCCGCAGCGGGTGCTCCTCGGTCGGGGGGAAGACGTCGACGATGCCGCCGCGCACGGCGAACTCGCCACGCCTCTCGACCAGGTCGACCCGGGAGTACGCCGCCCCCGCGAGGCTCTCGACGACTGCCTCGAGCTCGATCTCCTGACCGGCGACCAGCTCCACCGGGACGAGGTCGGCCAGTCCCTTGACCTGTGGCTGCAACACCGACCGCACCGGGGCGACGACCACCTGCAGCGGGCCGTTGTCGGCCTCCGTGCCGGGGTGGCGCAGCCGGCGCAGCACCGCCAGCCGGCGCCCGACGGTGTCGCTGCGCGGGCTGAGCCGCTCGTGCGGCAGCGTCTCCCACGCCGGGTAGAGCGCCACCGAGTCCGGGTCGAGCAGGTCGCCGAGCTCCGCGGTCAGGTCCTCGGCCTCGCGCACCGTGGCGGCGACGACCAGCACCGTGCGCCCGGCGTCAGCCAGGCCCCTGACCACGAAGGGACGCAGCGACTGCGGGCCGGTCAGGTCGAGGGTCGCCACACCCGCCTTCGCGTCCTGCACGGACGAGGCGAGGGCAGGCTCCGACAGGACCAGGTCGGCGAGACCGGACAGGGACACGCACAGCTCCTCGGGCACGCACGTCGGCCCCCTGCCGTGGTCGGAGGGGGTGGCCCCCCATCCTACGGGCCCTCGATCAGCGCCCCTCGATCTCGGCCTCGCTGCGCAGGATGCAGAACTCGTTGCCCTCCGGGTCGGCCAGGACGACCCACCCCGAGCCGTCGTCCTGGCGCAGGTCGGCGACCTGGGTGGCGCCCAGACCGAGCAGGCGCTCGAGCTCCTCGTCGCGGGTGCCCGCGCTGGGGCGGAGGTCGAGGTGCAGCCGGTTCTTCACCGTCT
>DASSLA010000007.1:0-8974 GCA_035689885.1 Marmoricola sp.
AGCCCGGTGAGGACGAGGAGTGGCACCAGTACTGGATCGACGAGCGCACCCGGTGGTACACCGAGCTAGGCATCGACCCCGCCAACCTGCGCCACTTCGAGCACCCGCAGGACAAGCTCTCGCACTACTCCAAGCGCACCGTGGACCTCGAGTACCGGTTCAAGTTCTCCGGCTCTGAGTGGGGTGAGCTCGAGGGCATCGCGAACCGCACCGACTTCGACCTCTCCACCCACGCCAAGCACTCCGGGCAGGACCTGTCGTACTTCGACCAGGCCGCCAACGAGCGCTACGTGCCCTACGTGATCGAGCCGGCAGCCGGCCTCAGCCGCAGCCTGATGACCTTCCTGGTCGACGCGTACACCGAGGACGAGGCGCCCAACACCAAGGGCGGCGTCGACAAGCGCACCGTGCTGCGCCTCGATCCCCGGCTGGCCCCGGTCAAGGTCGCGGTGCTCCCGCTGAGCCGCAACGAACAGCTCACCCCGAAGGCCAAGGACCTGGCCAAGGAGCTGCGCGAGAGCTGGAACGTCGACTTCGACGACGCCGGTGCGATCGGTCGGCGCTACCGCCGCCAGGACGAGATCGGTACGCCGTACTGCGTCACCGTGGACTTCGACAGCCTCGAGGACGGCGCCGCGACCGTGCGCGAGCGCGACACGATGCGCCAGGAGCGGATCAGCCTCGACGGTCTGCGCACGTGGTTTGCGGAGCGCCTGCTCGGCTGCTAGGTGGTTCCCGAATGTCTCCCAACCTCGCGGCGGAGAGGCACAATGACGGCGTGACTGCCCGTCGTGCTCCCCTTCGTCTGATCGCACTCCTGGCGGCGCTGGCCCTCGTGCTCGGTGCCTGCGGCTCCGGTGACGACGAGCCCTCGGCCGAGGAGACACCGACGTCGACCCCCTCGGTCGAGCTGCCCACCGGCAACGTCGACGTGCCCGAGGGCGTGGAGCTCACCGAGGCCGGCACCACGCTCGACTTCGGCCAGCCGGCGGTGGTGGCCTACGAGCCCAACACCGCGCGCAGCTCGGTCCTCTCGATGTCGGTCAACTCGGTGCAGACCGGGCACATCCGGGACTTCGCCGCCTACCAGCTCGACGCCCGGACCAAGCGGTCCCGGCCCTACTACGTGCGTGTCACCGCCCGCAACGTGGGCAAGGGCGACCTGAGCCGCGCGGCGGTGCCGCTGCTGGCCGTGGACACCCGGGACACGCTGATCCAGCCGTCCAGCTTCAACAACACCTTTCGCGAGTGCCCCTCCACGCCGCTGCCGGCGGGCTTCGGTCCCGGGAAGACCGCCAACCTGTGCCTCGTCTACCTGGTGCCGAACGGCGGGCGGCTCACCGAGATGAGCTTCCGCCCCCTGCAGGCGTTCGAGCCGATCCTGTGGAAGGGCCCGATCAAGCCTGTGGTGATCAAGAAGAAGCCCGCGAAGAAGAAGGGCTGACCCCTGACTTCCCTGCCCACGAGCCTGCGGCTGGGGTCCCTCGAGGTGGAGACCCCCGTCGTGCTGGCCCCGATGGCCGGCATCACCAACGCCGCCTACCGTCGTCTCTGCTCCGAGCAGGGCGCCGGGCTCTACGTCTGCGAGATGATCACCAGCCGCGGCCTCGTCGAGGGTGACACGACCACGCGGCAGATGCTCGTCTTCGACGAGCAGGAGACGGTCCGGTCGGTGCAGCTCTACGGCACCGACCCGGTGTACGTCGCGAAGGCGACCGAGATCCTCTGCGCGGAGTACGGCGTCGCCCACGTCGACCTCAACTTCGGCTGCCCGGTGCCCAAGGTGACGCGCAAGGGCGGGGGAGCCGCGCTGCCGTGGAAGCGGACCCTGCTCGGCGAGATCGTGCAGGCGGCCGTCGACGCCGGGCAGCGCTACGGCGTGCCGGTGACCATGAAGACCCGCAAGGGCATCGACGACGACCACCTGACCTACCTCGACGCGGGTCGGATCGCGCAGGAGGCCGGTGCCGCGGCGATCGCGCTGCACGGCCGCACGGCGATCCAGGGCTACTCCGGGACCGCCGACTGGAGCGCCATCGCCCGGCTGGTCGAGCACGTCGACATCCCGGTGCTCGGCAACGGCGACATCTGGGAGGCCACCGACGCGGTCCGTATGGTCGAGCAGACCGGGGCCGCCGGTGTCGTGGTCGGGCGCGGGTGCCTCGGCCGACCGTGGCTGTTCCGCGACCTCGCGGACGCCTTCGCCTCGCCGACCCCCGATCCTTCGAGCGGGCCCACCAGCGTGCCGCGGCTCGGCGAGGTCGCGGCGATGATGCGCCGCCACGCCGAGCTGCTCACCCAGCACATGGGGGAGGAGCGGGGCTGCAAGGAGTTCCGCAAGCACGTCTCGTGGTACCTCAAGGGCTTCCCGGCAGGTGGCGAGCTGCGCCGTGACCTGGCCCTGGTCAGCACCCTCGACGAGCTCGACGACCTGCTCTCGCGGCTCGACCCGGACGCCCGATTCCCGCTGGCCGTGCTGGGCACGCCGCGCGGCCGTCAGGGCAGTCCGCGCAAGCGGGTCGCCCTGCCGGAGGGGTGGCTCGACGACACCGACGGCACCGGTGCGGTGCTGCGCGAGGACGCCGACGAGACCACCGGCGGCTAGCCCCCGAAAGCCGGTCCGGACAAGCCCCGTGACCCGATCGTGACCGGGTTGTGGCGGGACTCACGTGGCGAGGCTCACGCACATTCACACAAGGGATCATTGGGAATTCGGGCACAAGCCGTGTTCTCATCTTCGGGTCCCCGCAACCGAACGTTAGGACTCACCGTGCCCCGAGGCCGACACAGCCTTGCGCCCAACACGGTCCGTTCGCGTCGACTCGCCCTGGTGTCCGCACCCCTGGTCACCTTGCTCGCAGTCGGCGTGGGAGTCGTCACCAACGGCTTCGACCTGCCCGTCGCCCCGACCGCCGCCGAGAGCAACATCAGCGCGGCCGGAGCGAAGGTGAGCAGCGGCACCACCAAGCCCCAGACGCAGAACGCGACCGAGGACCGCACCCTCGGTACGTCGCGTACCGCCGAGCGTGCGCCCCTGGTGGACAAGCGCGTCCCCAAGGCCACCGGCCGGCTCTGGACCACCGCCCACCTCGACCTCCGCGTCGAGCCGCGCGAGAAGTCGCGCACCGTCGGTGTGGTCAAGGAGCTCAAGCGCGTGGCGGTCACCGGCCGCACCCAGCGCGGCTACGCCGAGGTGATCATCGGCAGCGCCACCCGCTGGGTGACCGCCGAGTACCTCGCCGAGACCAAGCCGAAGCCCGAGCCCCAGGAGCAGCCGCTGAGCAGCGCTCCCTGCCCCGACGGGTCCGAGATCGAGTCCGGGCTGCAACCCGCGGCGGTGAAGACCTACCGCGCCGCCTGCGCTGCGTTCCCCGAGTTGACGACGTACGGCGGCCAGGACGGCCACGGCGAGCACGTCAACGGCCAGGCCATCGACTTCATGGTGCCGAGCGCCGACGTCGGTGAGCGGCTGAAGGACTACCTGTACGCCCACCGCGCCGAGTTCGACCTGTTCGACATCATCTGGTCGCAGCAGATCTGGACCATCGAGCGCTCCGGCGAGGGGTTCCGGCCGATGGAGGACCGCGGGTCGCCCACGGCCAACCACATGGACCACGTCCACATCATGGTGAACTGACCCTGGTCGACAGACCTGGTCAGTCGACCTGATCAGCCCCCTGGGGAGGCCCGGGAGGACCGGCCCGGCTCCGCTTCGCGGAATGTCCGGAGGCCGATCTAGGGTTGCACCCACTGTGTCGCAACCATCCCCGGGCCGCCCCAGCGGCACCGCCTCGCTGCTCGCGGGCTTCCGCGTACTCGGGGTCGCGATCCGGCGCGAGCCGTGGATCTTCGCACTGTCCACCCTGGGCAGCGTGATCTTCGGCGCCCTGACCGTCGCGGACGCCTGGGTGCTCGGCTGGTCGACCGACCACGTGGTGCTGCCCGCCTTCGAGGAGGGCACCACCACCGGCGCCGCTCTGGTCACGATCCTGGCGCTGTTCGTCGGGGTGGCGATCCTCCGCGCGGTCGGCATCGTGGCCCGCCGCCTCGGTGCCGGGGTGATGCAGTACCGTATGCAGGCGGCCTACCGCCGCGAGGTCACCCGGCAGTACCTCTCGCTGCCGATGTCGTGGCACCAGAAGCACCCCACCGGGCAGCTGCTGTCCAACGCCAACTCCGACGTCGAGGCTGCGTGGGCGCCGATCGCGCCGCTGCCGATGGCGGTCGGCACGCTGGCGATGATGGTGATCGCCATCGTCCAGATGCTGCTCACCGACCTGGTGATGGCGATGGTGGGCATGCTCGTGTTCCCGCTCGTGATGGTGGCCAACGTGGTCTTCCAGCGATTCTCGTCACCGATCTTCACCCGCATCCAGGCGCTGCGCGCCGAGCTCAGCGAGGTCGCCCACGAGTCCTTCGACGGCGCCATGGTCGTCAAGACCCTGGGCCGGGAGCGCGAGGAGACCGAGCGGTTCGCGGCCAAGGCCCATGAGCTGCGCGAGGAGGGCATCCGCGCCGGGCGCATCCGCGCCGCCTTCGACCCTCTGTTGGAAGGGTTGCCCAACCTCGGCGTCCTCGCCGTCCTCGGCGTGGGCGTGTACCGGGTGAGTTCGGGCACCGCCGACCCCGGCGACGTGGTGACTGTGGCCTACCTGCTGACGATCGTGGCCTTCCCGATCCGCTCGATCGGCTGGCTGTTGGGCGAGTTCCCGCGCTCGGTGGTCGGCTTCGAACGCGTGCACCACGTGCTCGACACGGTCAACGAGACGTCGTACGGCGAACGCCGGCTGCCCGCCACCACCAGCGGAGCCACCCTCGTGGTGGACGCCCTCGGCTACGCCTACGAGCCCGACCAGCGACTCCTCGAGGGTGTCGACTTCACCCTCCGACCCGGCCGCACGGTCGCCGTGGTCGGTGCGACCGCCTCCGGCAAGAGCACCCTGACGTCGCTGGTGACCCGGCTGGTCGACCCGCAGTCGGGCGCGATCAGGCTCGACGGCGCCGACCTGCGCGACCTCGCGCCGGGAGAGCTGGCCGAGCACGTGGCGCTGGTCCCGCAGAGCGCCTTCCTCTTCGATGACACCGTGCGCGACAACATCACGTTGGGCGCCGACATCTCCGACGAGGAGGTCTGGGAGGCGCTGCGCACCGCCCAGGCCGACGGGTTCGTCGCCGGCCTCCCGCACGGCCTGGACAGCCAGCTGGGGGAGCGGGGCACCACCCTGTCCGGCGGGCAGCGCCAGCGCCTCTCGCTCGCCCGCGCGCTGGTGCGCCGGCCGCGCCTGCTGGTGCTCGACGACGCGACCTCGGCGGTCGACCCCGAGGTGGAGGCCCGCATCCTCGCCGCGATGCGCCGCCGTGGCGGTGACTCCACGCTGCTGCTGATCGCCTACCGCAAGGCCACCATCGGCCTGGCCGACGAGGTGATCTTCCTCGCCGACGGCCGGGTCGCCGACCGCGGCACCCACGAGGAGCTGTTGGCCCGCAACCCCGCCTACGCCCACCTGGTCAACGCCTACGAGTCCGAGGGGGTGGCCCCGTGACAGTCAACCTCGGACCCGACACCGACGACGACCTGGTCGCCGAGGGCACCAGCGTCGTCACCGGTGAGGAGATCAGCGCGCGCGAGACGCTGCGCCGCGGCATCGCGTTCTCCCCCGAGATCGTCGAGGGCTTCGGCCTGACCATGCTGCTCGCCGTGATCGGCACGGCCGGCCGACTCGTGGTGCCGATCTCGATCCAGCAGACCCTCGACAAGGGCATCAACGCGCCGGGTGGAGTCGATCTGGGCTTCGTCGGCCAGATGGCCGTCGTCGCCGCGCTGGCCATCGTCGCGACCGGCATCTCGTCGTACTTCATGACCGCGCGGCTGTTCACCGCCTCCGAGCGCGGTCTGGCCACCCTGCGGATCAAGGCGTTCCGCCACGTCCACGAGCTCCCGGTGCTCACCCAGAACACCGAGCGTCGCGGCGCCCTGGTCTCCCGCGTCACCAGTGACGTCGACCAGGTCTCGCAGTTCCTCGTCTTCGGCGGCATCCTCGGCATCATCAGCGTCGGCCAGGTGCTGCTGGCCACCGTCGTGATGCTCGTCTACTCGTGGGAGCTCACCCTGCTGGTGTGGCTGTGCTTCCTGCCGCTGTTCCTGTCGCTGCGCTTCTTCCAGCAGCGGCTCTCCGCGGCGTACGGCGTGGTGCGCCGCTCGGTCGGCACCATGCTCTCGGCCATCGCCGAGCCGGTGGTCGGCGCCGTCACGGTGCGCACCTACGCGATCGAGGCCCGCACCCAGGACCGGATCGACCGAGCCATCCGCGCCAACCAGCGCGCCGCCACCAAGGCGCAGGGGCTCACCGCCTTCTCGTTCTCGCTCGGTGGCGTGTCCGCCGGTCTGGCCAACGCCGGCGTGCTGATCCTCGGCGTCCTGCTGGGCATCAGCACCGACCCGACCGGGGAGCGGATCACCTCCGGCGAGGTGCTGGCCTTCGCGTTCCTGGTCACTCTGTTCGTGGGACCGGTGCAGATGGGCACCCAGGTGCTCACCGACGCGCAGAACGCCATCGCCGGATGGCGCCGGGTGATCGGCATCCTCGAGACGCCCGCCGACCTCGACGACCCCGGGCAGGCGGGGGCGTCGCTGCCGCGAGGTGCGATGGACGTCGAGTTCGAGGACGTCTCGTTCGGCTACCCCGGTGGGCCGCTGGTGCTGCGCGACGTCACCGAGCACATCGAGTCCGGGAGCCGGATCGCCGTGGTCGGTGAGACGGGGTCGGGCAAGACCACGTTCGCCAAGCTCCTGACCCGCCTGATGGACCCCACCTCCGGGCGGGTGCTCCTCGACGGTGTCGACGTGCGCCAGGTCGAGTTCGCCTCCCTGCGCCGCCGGGTCGTGCTGGTCCCGCAGGAGGGCTTCCTGTTCGACTCCACGCTGATGGACAACGTGCGCTACGGCGACCTCGACGCGACCCCGGGGCGGGTGCGGGCCGCCGCGGCCGAGCTCGGCCTGGGCGACTGGCTCGAGGGGCTGCCGCACGGCCTGGAGACGCGGGTCGGCCAGCGCGGGGAGTCGTTGTCCGCCGGTGAGCGCCAGCTGGTGGCGCTGCTACGTGCGCACCTCGCCGACCCCGACCTCCTGGTCCTCGACGAGGCGACCAGCGCGGTCGACCCCGCCCTGGAGATGCGCATCGGCCGCGCCCTGGAGCGCCTGATGTCCGGGCGCACCAGTGTCACCATCGCGCACCGGCTGTCCACGGCGGAGAAGGCCGACGAGGTGCTGGTCTTCGACCGCGGCCGGGTGGTGCAGCGCGGCCCGCACGCCGCTCTGGTCGACCAGCAGGTCGAGGGCGGACCCGGCGTCTACGCCCGTCTCCACGCCAGCTGGGTCGCCCAGCAGGCCCGCTGAACCAGTCGTTGGGTCCGGTCGCGGATACTGGCGGGATGACTGAGGCGGCAGGCACCCTCGACCCGGCGATCGCGGCGCGGCTCAAGCGCAACGCGGACGGACTGGTGCCGGCGGTCGTGCAGCAGCACGACACCGGCGAGGTGCTCATGCTCGGCTGGATGGACGACGAGGCGCTGCGCCGCACGCTGACCACGCGACGCGGGACCTACTGGAGCCGCTCGCGGCGGGAGTACTGGGTGAAGGGGGAGACCTCCGGACACGTGCAGCGGGTCGTCGAGGTGCGCCTGGACTGTGACGGCGACACGGTCCTGCTCGCCGTCGACCAGACGGGGCCGGCGTGCCACACCGGGGCCGGCACCTGCTTCGACGCCGACGTGCTGCTGCCGCGCGACGCCGGGGCCGACCCGATGGTTGAGCCCGGTGCCTGAGTCAGTGCCTGAGGGGGAGCAGGTCGCGCGGGACCCGCGCCCGCACCGCGGCAGCTTCGGGTCCGTCGCCCTGGCGGGCGTCGGCACGGCAGCCCTGGCCGCGCTCGCCGGCAGCCGCCCCTGGATCGGTGCCGGCTCGACCGGCGGGAGCGCCGACGCCTCGATGGCCGCGGTTGACCAGGGCACCCGCTATCCCGCGGCATCCGCGGTCAGCCTGCTGCTGCTCGCGGCCTGGGGCGTGCTGCTGGTGACCCGTGGCCGGGTGCGCCGGGCGTTCGCCGTGGTGGCGGCGCTCGCGGCGGTGGGCCTGGTCGCGACGGTGGTCACCGGCTACCAGACGTTGCCCGACCAGGTGCGCGTCGGCTTCGAGGAGCTGATGGGCCGTGGCGGCCAGGACAACGGCTTCACCGGCTGGTTCTGGACCGCGGCCGTGGCCGCCGTGCTGGCGGTCCCACCGGCGCTGCTCGCCGTACGACTGGTGCCGCAGTGGCCCGAGATGGGCAGCCGGTACGACGCACCGGCGAGCCGGGACGGGCAGCCGACCACCGAGATCCGCACCGAACGGGACCTGTGGACCGCCCTCGACGAGGGGCGCGACCCGACGACCGGCGACGAGCCCCGGCGTGGTGCCTCGGACCCGGATCGCTCCGTCTAGACTGAGCGCCGATCCCGCAGGCACCGGCCCGCACCATCCGGACCTGAACCACCTGGCCCCGAGGAGCTCCATGTCCGACAACCACGGCAACACTCCCGCCGCCTGGACGGCCGTGACCGTGGCCCTGGCTGCCTTCGTGGTGGGCGGCATCGGCCTGATGATGGGCAGCATGACCTTGTTCTGGGTCGGCGTGGCGCTCGCTCCTCTGGCCATCGTCATCGGCGTGATCATGGCCAAGATGGGATACGGCGCCGACGGCTGAACCCGTCGGCCGGTGCAGGACGACCTGATGACGCAGCTGGACCGCTCCGAGGCTGGGGGCCCGATCCTGCGAAAGGACCGCGGACGCCTCGCACGACTGCGCTCGCCCCTTGTTGTCGCTGGAGCGACCGGCGCCCTGGTGCTCGCGCTGCACGTCCGCGACCCGCACGCCTCGGGGAGCTGGGGTGTGTGTCCCTGGCTGCTCCTGACCGGCACCTGGTGCCCCGGCTGCGG
>DASSLA010000008.1:0-5488 GCA_035689885.1 Marmoricola sp.
CCTCGTCGGCCCGGGACCTGCAAGACCTCTCAGCGCTGATCGGCGAACGCGACGAACGCACCGACACCATCTCCATCGGCGACTACGGCTCCCGATCCCTCCAACGCTCCACCCGCCGCGTCCCGGTCATGCCACCCGAGACGATCCGCACCCTCCCGTTCGGCCTCGCCCTGGTCCTGCTCCGCAGCTCCCCACCCCTGGTCACCGACCTGCGCCCCTGGACGGCCCGCAAGGAGGTCGAGCAACTCCGCACTGAGCGCACTGCCATCGAGAAAGCCCTGCAACGACGCTGAAGAAGCGCTTCTGTCGGACGCGACCCGTAGACAGGTTCTGTGAGCAAGTACTGGGTTGAGCATGCGAAGTACGGATGCCCGATTGGCGGCCCGTTCGATCTCTGGCGTCAGAACTACTTCATGGCCAACGGTGAGCCGCCCGAGGACACGGCCAAGCTCTACCCCGACCTCAGCTCGGAGACGGTGACCGCCGTTGCCGTCGCGACCATCAACGACGGTGCCACGCTCGACCATCTGCTCATCACCTTCGGTGACCGGGGCCCGAGTTACCAGTTGACGATGGCGCACACGTACTTCAGCGAGTGGCGCAAGAGCGCTCCCTTCATGCCGGACTCAATGCAGGACATCCCGCGCCGGTGGGAGGGCACTGCCCCCGAACCGTTGGAGGACTTCCACGACGACTGGCGTCGCGTCATCGACGCGGACAAGCCGACGGAGTAGCCAGCACACACCTGACTCCTGAGAGCGGTCGCCAGTCGAGGCGCCGCGCGAGTCCAGGAGTCAGCCAATGTCGATTCCCACCCAAATGAGCCTCCAGGGGTTCATCGCTACCGCGCCCGAACTCACCTTCACCGGCAAGGGCCACCCGCGGTTCTACAGCCGGGTCGGCATCGAGCAGCACCGCAAGGAGGTCGACGGGTCCTTCACCAAACTCGACCCGGTCTACTGCGACCTGGTGATGTTCGACCGGTCGGCCGAGCGCGCCTACCCAAGGTTCAAGCCCGGCGACCAGATCGTCGCCTCGGGCTACATCCACGAGTACGAACAGGACCGCCCCGGCGGCCGCAGCGAGATCCGTGAGCAGTTCGTCGCCCGCCGCATCGGGCACGACTGCGCCCGGACCCGCTACGTCGTCGACCGCACCCCGGCCCAGCAGCCCGACCCGCCGACCAACGAGCTCACGGTGGTCAACGAGCCCGCACGAGCTGCCAGCATCTGAGCAAGGCCAGTGATGACGACTCACGTCGACCCCGGGCAGCAGCCGCTCCTCGACCCGGACGACGACGGCAGGTCAAAGTACGGCGATCCCGAGCAGTTCGGGACCGCCGACTTGGACGACGACCGGCCGCTGCGGCCGATCAACTGGAACCTGCTGAGCGCCGACGAGGCCCTGGTCGAGTGGCTGGACCTCAACGGCTGGGTCACCTGGCTACGGCTGTCCTACGGGCTCCCGCCGACCGTGGTCCCGCCGTACTGGCATCGCCACGACGAACTGGTGTGGGAACTCTCCGCGCTCCACACCCACTGGCTCAACGCCTACGACACCGAGGGCACACCATCCGGGCCGATCGGGTGGCACCGCGACTTCGCCGAGGCCCGCAACCGGCTCCGGGAATGGGTCTCGACCGCCGGCTGCCGCCTCGACCGGGACCGGCCGACCAGGCAGACCACCTGGCCGGGGGAAACGCCGATCGAGACCGGTCCGGAAGTCCCGATCGCGGACCGGAACGCCGACTTCCACCAGTTCGTGGCCGACGACGTCGCCGCCCGCCGACGGATCGAGGACCAGGTCCGCAGCGCCTCGTAGCGCTGCACAACAGCCTGATTCTCAAGGGGTCTCCACAGCCAGAGCAACCCAGCCGGCGCTTCCCGGACCCCGGGATGACGGTGAACGGGATGCCACCCCCGAACGGAAGGACTCATCATGTTGCTCGCCCATGCGGCCACCCTCGCCGAGGCCCGCTCCTACCTCGCCGCTTTAGCCGATCACGCCCGGAGCGTCGAGGCGTCCTCGGCCTACGAACGGGCCCTCATTGAGCTGGACTGGGTCCACGGCGACGACACGCCCGCCCTGGACACCGCCGGCATCACCCGCGACTGCGACATCGTGATGGGTCTCGCCGTGTGCGCAGTGCAGCAGCTCGCCGACTACGGCGTCGATGCCCTCCACATCGAGTTGGTCCTCGCCTCCCTCGCCGACGCCCACGCGCTGGATGAGCCCTGATGTACGGCGAGAACGGCGCCCTCCTACGAGCAGAGCTGGCCTCGCTGCTCACCCAGCACCGCGTCCAACTCCGCATCGGAGGCGACGGCACCCACAGCGTCCCGATCACGTCCACCGACGCCGAACGCCGCCAGATCGGGGACCAGATCGGCAGCTACCGGCACGCCGCACTGCTGTGGTGCCGACAGGCGACCCGAGCCGTCGCCCCACACACGGCCAGCAACCTGAACCCCAGGCAGCCCAACCCGTTCCGGCTGCCCAGCCTCCACCACGGCGCCCTGGGCGCGTTGGCCTTGGCACTCGACCAGGCCATCGACGCAGCCAGCGCCCGGCTCCCCACCCTGGAGGAGCTGACCACCCCCCAGGACCTGCCGATGGTCGAGCACTGGCGCCAAGTCGCCCGCGCCGCCGCCCTCGGTGAGCACGACTTCGACGCCGGACTCCGCCGAGACAGCCTGGACGCCCGGCAGACCCACACCCTGATCGGCGACATCGCGGCCGCCGTCCGCGCTCTGGTGGTGCTCGACCAGCGCTACTCCAACATCCCCGGCTGGGAGAAGCTCCACCGCGGTGAACGGCTCGGCTGGGCAGCGCTGGCCTGCGCCCTGGACGCCAGCCTCGAACCACCCGACTATGCCCTCGACGCCCACGGCTGGCGCCCCAAGGCCAAGGTCATCACCGGACCCGCCAAACCCGGACTGCTCGGGGTGCTCCAAGCCGAGCACAACCTCGTCATCCGGATGAAGTCCTTCCCCAGCGCGATGAACCTGCGGCTCGTGGTCGACTCCCAACGACTCCTCTCCGCAGGACTCGCGCCGCTGGCCGCGAAGACCGACACCAACCTCGAACAGGCCTGGCTCACCCGCGCGCAGACCTACCTCGACCTCCAACACCAGCTGCGCAACATCGGCGGCCGCGTCGGAACCGGCGGGCTCGCGGTCACCGAAGCCGCCAACGCCGTCAGCCGACTCAAGATCATCCGCCGCGACGCCGACCTCGACCCCCGCGCCCTGCACGCCTTCACCACCCTCTTCGCCAGGCTCGATGCCCGGATCGCCGACATCATCGAGGCCGGCGTCAAGCGCAACGGCTACTTCACCCGGGTCACCATGCCGCGCATCGTGGAAAACAGCGGCCAACTGGTCGCCCCACCCCGGCACCGCTACCTCCCGCTAGCCGAGGGCGACCAGACCACCATCATCGGGCTCGTCCGCGACCGACTCCGCCCACCGCCACAGCCGCCGACCGCGCCAGCGGGTGCGGCGCGGAGCCGAGCCGAACTGCACTCCGCGATCGTGCATCAACCCGGAACCGGAACGACCGGACCCTCACTCTCGATGTGATGCTCAGGCGCTGAGCGCTATTGCCTCGTACCACGGTCGATCTTCAGCTTGTCGTGAAGCTGACGCTTGGATTGGGGCACGCTCGATCTGTATCTCCACAACCCCCGGAACGTAAGCCCAAATCGGAGCCGCCGGAACGTTAGGCAACCGCACCGTCATCGCCTTCACGGTCGATCGCGGCCAGCAACTCTTCCTCCCGGTCCGCCGGACGGTTCGCCAGCAACGAGCCGTCCGGCTCGGCCGGCCGCAACGTCCGGTGCAGGTGCGCGGCGGGAGCCATGTCGACCGAACGATCAGGCTCGATGTAGTGACCTTCGGTGATGGCAGTGGACGTGTGCCCCAGGAACGACGCGGCAGCCTCGGTCCCAACCGCCCGGGCAATCACGGTTGCCCCGGTGCGTCGGTACCACCGCAAACTGATGCCGGTGTCGGCGAGCCCCGCAAGGAGGAGGAACTCTCGGAACGTGCGGCGCACGTTGTAGGGGCTGAGCGGGCCTCCCGTGCGGTTGGCGAAGATCGTCCGGGTCGGTCCGCTGCCTCGTAGATCCGCCGTTCGTCGCCGGAGGACGACGGCGGCGAATTCAGGCACGGGGATGCGCCTGATCGACGCGTCGGTCTTGGGCCGGTCTTGGCGCTCGGCTCCGTTGCCTCTGCGCTGTACGACGGTGCCGTTGATGTTGGCGATCATCCCCGAAGGCAGATCTTCGATGTCGCAGGGGCGCAGCGCCAGGACCTCGCCGGTGCGCATGGCTGTCCCCAGCAGGATCTCGATGATGTCGCGGACCTGGCCGTCGGGCCTGGGGCCGGGCAGGCCGGGCTGGGTGCGCCACGTGGCAGCCGCGCTGCGGATCGCGGTGATCTGGTCGATCGTCAGCGCCTGAGGCGTCGTCTTGCTCCGCCGCAGCTGCGAGGTGCCTTCAACGGGGTTGCGGCTGACGGCGTCGTGCCGGAGCGCGTAGCCGAAGAGCATGTTCAGCAGCGTCCGGGCCTGTTTGGCTTGGGAGGCCGATGCCTTCGCCTGGCGCGAGAGGAACCACTCGACCCGGCCGGTGGTCACCTCAGCCAAGGTGAAGTGCTCGAACGCGGGTCGGACATGTAGCCGGAGGCAGGCCCGGTAGTTCTCCTTCGTGTTCGGGGCGAGGTCGCGCAGTTCCAGGTCCGCCACCCACAGGTCGGCCAGGTCGCGGAACGGGCTGGTCGTACGCAGGACGCCGGCGCTCGGCAGCGAGGGCCGTTCGCGGATCCGCTCCAAGAGCCGAGCCCGCGCAGCGGAGGCCGACGCGGCAGTGGCGCGAACCTCGCGCAGTTGTCCGTCGAGGTCACGGACTCGAGTGCGCGCGACGACCCGGGTCCCCGACCTCCGGGTGCTGATCGCGCCGTGCGTCCCAACCGGCAGCCGGGGCCGTCCACCGGTCATCGGTCGTCCGCCGTGTGGCGGTCGGCATCGGCTTCCTCCATCCGCTCGAGCCAGGCGTGCACCTCGCAGAGGCGGAACCGCAGTTCCCGACCGACCCGGAAGCCACGAGGCCCCCGCCCCTGGTTGCGCAGATCGTAAAGAGTCTGCACGCTGACGCCGAGGTGGGCGGCCAGTTGAGACGTCGTGAAGACGGGGCCGAGCCCGTCCCCTGCGGAGGCTTCGATACCGGGCTGGTGGCGTGTAACGGTGTCCATGACGAATAGGTGCGCACGGGCCGCCGAGAGAGATCGAGACGAGCCCAGGGCGCCCGAGAGGCAGCTCCCTCGGGGCGAGTAAATGGGGAGTTTCTGGTGACTTGCCACTCCGTCCTCCTGAGTTCAGGATCCGGACATGGCCTCTGACCAGCGGGTTTGGTGGAGCTGAGGGGATTCGAACCCCTGACCTTCTCATTGCGAACGAGACGCGCTACCAACTGCGCCACAGCCCCGAG
>DASSLA010000009.1:0-2588 GCA_035689885.1 Marmoricola sp.
CCCACCATCCAGTTCAGGCCCGTGTCGGCCGTGCGTGGGGCCGGCCCGGGTCGTCGTACGCCGGCTCGGGATCGTCGCTTCGGTAGGCCTCGAGCTGCGCGCAGACGGCCGTGCCGTAGAAGAGGCCGATCGCCGACAACAGCGCCCAGATCAGCAGGGCGAAGATGCCCGCCAGCGGGCCGTAGATGTCGCCGAAGGACGGGCTCTGCTGCACGTAGAGCGCGAGCAGGCCCGTGGTCGCCAGGTTGAGCAGCACGGCCACACCCGAACCGAGGGTTAGCCAGGACAGCGCGGGCTGTCGTCGGCGCGGGGCGTGGTCGAGGACGACGGCGATGGTGAACACCAGGAGCACCAGCCCGACCGGCCACCGTCCGACGTTCCAGGCGGTGACCATGTCCTCGCTCCACCCGTAGCCTTCGGCCATCGCGTCGGCGAACGCGCGACCCGCGACCAGCAGCAGGAAGCCGATCCCCACCGGCAGCGCGAGGATCGCGGTCATCACCGCGGCCCGGCCGTACTTGGCGAGCGCCTTCCGGTCGCGGCGGATGCCGTAGATGCGGTTGGTGCCCCGCTCCACCTGGGCCATGGCGGTCGTCATCGACACCAGCGCGAAGAACAGGCCGAACGCCAGCGCGAGCTCACCGGCCTCCTCGCTCGACTCGCCGCCGCTCACCGCGTTGGTCAGGGCGTCGCCCGATCCCGAACCGGGCGAGATCGCCCCGATGGTGCGGGCGAGCACGCGCGCCGGTCGCTCGGAGTCGATGTCGGCGGCGAGCCCGGTGAGGGCGAGCATGAACGGCACCACCGCGAGCGAGGCCTGCAGGGCGAGGGCGCGTGAGTTGGTGAACCCGTCGCCGTACCGGAACCGCACGAAGGCGTCCACGCCCAGCTGCCGCAGCCCGACCTTGCGGAACAGGTGCCAGGCGTCCCCCGCGTCGAGCTCCTCACCGTCCATCTCGGTGGTGACCGGGACGGTGCGGGCCGTGGTCACCGGTCCACCGGCGGGGCGTCGGTGTCGGCGGGGCCCCCGCCGCGACGCAGCACCTCGGCGCGGGCCCGGTCGATGCCGCCGTGCTCGAGCGCGGCGACCGCCGACTCGCCCTCCCACACCAGCCGGCCGCGGCGCCGGACGGTGACCCGCATGGTGGCGCCGAGGTGCTCGATGGCGCCGGGGACGTTGCGGCGCTCCGCCGGCAGCGGCACCGGGAGCACGTGGGCCGAGCCGAGCGTCCCGCGCCCGTCGACCTCGACCTGCCACCTCGCGCTGCGCCCGCGCAGTCGCCAGTGCTCGTCGGACACTTCCGCGCGGACGGGCGAGACCACGGGGTCACCGAGACGCAGCAGCCGGCCGCCGGGCAGGAGCACCACCAGGGCGGTGACCCGGGTGCGGAGCGGGCCAGAGTGCACGTCGCCGCCGGCGAAGGCGACGCAGGCTCCAGGGTCGGCGAACCCGTGCGCCTGGCCCCACCACCACGACTCGGGGAAGCCGCCCTTGCCCCAGTTCTTCTCGGCGTAGACGTCCCAGCCGTCGAGCTCCCAGCTCTCGCCGCCGAGCACGGCCCGACCGGACGCGCGTCCGCCGAGCAGCCACGGGTGCCAGTACTGGTTCAGCGCCGGCACGGCCTGGAACACGCTGGAGCCACCCACGGACCGCCGTGGCCAGCGGACGGGGTCGGTGACGACGACCTCGAGGCGGGCGTCGGTGCCGAGGTCGACGCGCAGCCCGTCGGGGGTGCCGTGGAACGCGTCGCCGGCGAGGACGCCCAGGCCGGTCGTCGACGCGTGCCCCTCGGGATGGACCGTGGTGCGCAGGAAGCCCGAGGGGTGTGCGGCCAGGCCCAGCGTCGCCCAGTGGGGGTCGGCGCCGTGGCCGGCGGGTCCGCGGTTGACGCCGTTGAGGGCGATGATGGCGCGCCCGCTCGTCCGGTCGGTGAACCGCCAGAAGTAACCCTCCATCGCGACCCCGTGGGCCGGGAGCGGGTCACCGAAGGGGAGGTCGGCCCCGGTCGCCCGGTAGCGCGCGTGCAGGGGCATGGCTGCATCATGCCAGCGCGGACGATGTCCCGACCGATGTCAGGACGCCGCTCCCATCCCGGTGGGACATCCCGGTCGGCACGGTTGGTGCATCGCGGAGGAGGACCTCCGCCCCGACTCGAGGAGACCCGCATGACCAGCACCATCGACGTCCGCCCCGCCGACACCTCCGGCCCGGGGACCGTACGGCGTCCCGCCCCGTGGGGCGCCGGCCTCGCCATCGCCGGGCTCGTCATCGGCGCGGCCGGCAACACCGCGCAGGCCGTGCTCGGCCAGTTCGTCGACCGGCCCGAGAAGGTCGCCGACCAGATCGTCCTCGCCAACGAGCACCCGGCGCTCGTCACGTTCATGTGCGTGGTGGGCACCGTGGCCGTGCCCTTCATGGCGATCGGGTTCCTCTCCGCCGCGCGGTTCCTCCGGGGCACGATGCGCCGGACCGGCACCGTGGCTGCAGTGCTGCTGATGCTGGGGATGTGGGGCTTCATGGCCGTGCAGACCTCCGAGCTCGTCCAGCTGGAGGCGATGCTCGACCCGGAGGGCGGCGCCGCAGCGAG
>DASSLA010000010.1:0-2051 GCA_035689885.1 Marmoricola sp.
TGATGCCGACCGAGGCCCGCGACCACGAGCACAGGGTCGCGCTCGACGGTGGGGCCGACGGGCTCGACCTGCACCGGAGGGTCGCCGCCGGCGCGCCGGAGTGGCTCGCGCCCGGCGGCATGCTGCTCATCGAGACCAGCGACCGGCAGGCTGCGGGCACCATGGCGGCGTGCGAGCAGGCAGGCCTGGGCGCGGAGGTGCTCCGGCGCGAGGAGACCGCGTCCACCGTCGTACGCGCGATTTCAGGCGCACCCGGGTCGTCTGGCACAATGACCCGCTGAGCCGCTCGCCTTCCGGACCCTCTCACCCGGACTGCGAACGCCCACCGGGTCCTCGGCGCCCTGGCCCCACCAGGCAGCGCAGGACCCACCACCACCACACTGCAAGGAGACACCACAGACGTGGCCGTCAAGATTCGTCTGAAGCGCATGGGCAAGATCCGCCAGCCCCACTACCGCGTGGTCGTCGTCGACTCGCGCAAGAAGCGGGACGGCAAGGTCATCGAGGAGATCGGCAAGTACCACCCCAAGCAGGAGCCCTCGTTCATCGAGGTCACCTCGGACCGGGCGCAGTACTGGCTCGGTGTCGGTGCGCAGCCCAGCCCCGCCGTCGAGGCCATCCTCAAGGTCACCGGCGACTGGCAGAAGTTCAAGGGCCTGCCCGGCACCGAGGGCACCCTGAAGACCGCCGAGGCCCGCCGGGACAAGACCGAGATCTTCAACGAGGCCCTCAAGGACGCCGCCAACGAGCCCAAGGCCGAGGCAGTGACCAAGAAGAAGGCCGAGAAGAAGGCCGAGAAGAAGGCCGAGCCCAAGGCCGAGGAGCCCAAGGCCGAGGAGCCCAAGGCCGAGAAGAAGGCCGAGGACAAGGCGGAGGAGAAGGCCGAGGCACCCGCCGACGCCGAGAAGTCCGACGAGAAGCCCGAGGCCTGAGCCAATGCTCGCCGAGGCACTGGAGCACCTCGTCCGCGGGATCGTCGACCACCCGGACGACGTCGCGGTGCGCGACAAGCAGCTGCGCCGCGGGTCGATCCTCGAGGTCCGCGTGAACCCTGCCGACCTGGGCAAGGTCATCGGTCGGGGCGGCCGTACGGCGACCGCCTTCCGCACCGTGATCAGCTCGCTGGCCGGTCGGGGCGGTGCCCGGATCGACTTCGTGGACGTGGACCGGCGCTGAGCCGGTCCTCGGGACAGAACGCTTCTCTGCCTCTTCACACATCGGACAAGGTGTGTGAAGAGGCAGTTTTGCTGTGTGGATGAGGGAGGACCAGCGTGGACGACTTCGTCGTGGTCGGCCGGATCGGCCGGGCGCACGGGATCAGGGGTGAGGTCTCGGTCGAGCCACGCACCGACGAGCCCGAGCGCCGCTTCGCTGACGGCGCGGTGCTGGGCGCGGGGGAGCGCACCCTGACCGTGCGAGGGACCCGCACCCACCAGGGCCGGCTGCTGGTGCGCTTCGCGGAGATCCCGGACCGCACCGCCGCGGAGGCTGCACGCGGCACGGAGCTCACCGTCGCCATCGACCCGGCCGAGGCGCCCGGCGACCCCGAGGAGTTCTACGACCACCAGCTCGTCGGCCTGCGCGTCGAGACCGTGGCCGGCGAGGCCGTGGGCGAGCTGCTGCGGATCGAGCACGGGGCCGCGCAGGACCTGCTGGTGATCGGTACGCCGGAGCGCGAGGTGCTCTTCCCGTTCGTCACCTCGCTGGTGCCCGAGGTGGACGTGGCCGGCGGACGCGTCGTCATCGACGACCGGCCAGGGCTGCTGGGCGAGTACTGATGCGCATCGACGTCGTCACCATCTTCCCCGACTACCTCGCCCCGCTCGGGCTCTCGCTGCCCGGGAAGGCCCAGGACAAGGGGCTGCTGGACGTGCACGTCCACGACCTGCGGCGGTGGACCCATGACCGGCACCGCACCGTCGACGACACCCCGTACGGCGGGGGCGCCGGCATGGTGATGAAGCCCGAGCCGTGGGGCGAGGCGCTCGACGAGCTGGTACCGGACGACGAGCCACGGTCGACGCTCGTCGTACCCACCCCGAGCGGAGCGC
>DASSLA010000011.1:0-7022 GCA_035689885.1 Marmoricola sp.
CGGCATGTCGACGTACCGGCGTGCCAGCGGGTAGGTCATCGGGGTCGGCTTCTGCGGACCCTCCTCGGCCTTGCGCACCTCGGTGCCGTAGCCCACGGCGCGGAACAGTGTCTTTGACAGGTCGCTGTAGACGATCTCGTCGAGCGTGCCGAGGCCGGCGATCGGCGAGGTCTTCACGCCCTTGATCGCCTTGTCGAGCACGATCACGCCGACGTCGTTCCAGTTGTCCAGGTCGGTGAAGTCGGAGTACTCCGGGTGCGTGTACGCGGTGCCGGCGTACGAGCCGGACTTGGTGATCTCGGCGCTGGTGTAGCCCTTCGAGGGATCGGCGGCCACCGGGAACGGCGCCGGCGCCTGCTCGGCGATGATCGGGTCGAAGTTCACCAGGGTCTTGCCGACGGTGCCGAGGGTGCAGTGCGCGGCAGTCAGCAACACGGTCGGGCTGACCAGCGTGGCCGAGCAGCGGTAGCGACCGCCGTCGTCGGCGTAGAACAGGATCAGGCCGACGTTGGAGTACTGGTTCTTGGTGTCGACGGTCCCGCCCGTGCTGGCGTTGGCGGCAGGAGCGGCCACCAGGCCGAGTGCGATGAACAGGGCGACGAGGAGCGTGAGTGCGCGTGGGCGCATGGGTGGTACCTCCCGGGGGTTCAGGTCCCGGTCATGCAACCACCGCACCCGCCGGGGTGGAATGACCCGAAGGTCACAGTTTGGTCAATCCATGCCCTTCAGCCGGCGGCCCAGCGCCTGCTGCTTCTCCCGGTTGGCCTGCCGCTCGGCGAGTGCATGCCGCTTGTCGTAGGTCTTCTTGCCGCGGGCCAGGCCGAGCTCGACCTTGGCGCGACCGTCCTTGAAGTAGAGCGCGAGCGGGATCAGCGTCAGGCCGCGCTCGTTGACCTTGCTGGCGAGCTTGTCGATCTCGTGCCGGTTCAGCAGCAGCTTGCGGACCCGCCGGGGCTCGTGGTTGGTCCAGGTGCCCTGGGTGTACTCCGGGATGTGCACGCCGTGCAGGAAGGCCTCGCCGTCGTGGATCTCGGCGAAGCCGTCGGCCAGGGTCGCGCGACCGGCGCGCAGCGACTTGACCTCGGTCCCGACCAGCACGAGGCCGGCCTCGTAGGTGGCGTCGATGTGGTAGTCGTGACGCGCCTTGCGGTTCTGCGCGATCAGCTTGCGGCCCTGCTCCTTCGGCATGGCGACGATTGTCCCAGTCGACGGCAACCGGGTTTCGCCCGGCAGGTCACGCACCGCAAGCGGTCACATGTATCTCATCGGGTCCGTGGGACTTCCGTTGAGCAGCACGGTGAAGTGCAGGTGGCACCCCGTCGACCAGCCGGTGGTGCCGGCCGAGCCGATCTTGTCGCCGCGCCTGACCTTGCCACCCACGCCCACGCGGTAACCGTTGGCGTGGTTGTAGACCACGGTCATGTTCTTGCCGTTGACCTTGCCGAGGTCGAGGTAGAGGCGGTTGCCGTAGACGTCGGACCAGTAGCGGTTCACCACCGTGCCCGAGCCCGCGGCGCGCATCGTCTCGCCGCAGCCGGCCCGGAAGTCGGTGCCGTCGTGCAGGCCCCAGTAGCCGTAGATCGGGTGCTTGCGCATGCCGTACGACGAGGTCACCGGACCGGGGACCGGTCGGAAGAGGAACCCGCCCGAGTCACCCTTGAAGCCGCCCTTCTGCCTGCGGGCGCGCTCGAGGATCTGCTGCTTGATCCGGTTCTCCTGCTGCTTCAGGGCACGGAGGACGCGCGCGTCGGCGGCTCGTGCTCTCGCAGCGGCGGCGCGAGCCGCACGGTTGCTGGCCACGTGGACCACCACCTCGGCGCGCGCCTCGGCGGCCCGCTGCTGCAGGCCACGGGTCTTGACCAGGTTGGCCGCAGCGGCACGGCGCTGCACGGCCACCGCCTCGGTCATCTCCTCGACCCGCTCCTCCTGCTCCCCCAGCTTCTCGCGGGCCACCCGGAGCTGCTCGAGGGTGATGTCCTGCCGGTTCATCAGCGAGTCGACGGTGTTGAGCTGCGACGTGGCCTCGGCGGGGTTCTGCGAGTTGAGCACCACGGTCAGGCCCATCAGCTGCGGGTCGCCGTACGCGTAGTTGGTCGCGGCGAGCTCGCCGATCTGGCGACGCTGCTCCTTGAGCCTGGCCTTGGCCTCGTCGAGCTCGCGGCGTGCGACGGCGAGGTCGTGCTCGGCGCGCTGCAGCCTCACCTGCATGATCCGGTCGACGCGGGCCGCGGCGTCGAGGTTGCGCTGCGCGACGACGAGCCGGCGCTGTGCGGCACCGAGGGCGGCCCTGGCCCGCTCGAGCCTGCGGGCTGCGGCGCCGAGTGCCTTGCTGGACTCGTGCAGGTCTCCCTGCGCGTTGCGGATCTCCCCCCGCACCTTGCGTTGCCGGTCGCGCAGGTCGTCATCGGCCGCCGCGATCGGGGCCAGTGCGGTCACTGCGATGACCGTCAGGACGACGCAGGCGGCCGCGGTGCGGAGCCTGCTGCGACGCCAGGAGGATCGGGGGAAGGGTCGAGCCACCAGAGAACAGCCTGTTCATGCGGGGAAGGGACAAGAACCGCTCGACCGTAACCGACGGCGCTCAGACTTTGAGGTATTTGCGAGTCATCACGAGTGTCGGAATCAGGGTGAGCAGCACGCCCAGCGCGGCGATCCCGCCGATGGCGAGCACCGCGTCGTTCCAGTCCACCCACTCGACGATGTTGGAGCCGGGTCTGAGCCGGTCGTAGATCACGAAGTACATGAACGCGAGCACCGCGCCCGACGCGAGCCCGATGCCGATCAGGGCCGCGACCAGCGTCTCCATCAGGAACGGCAGCGAGATGTAGAGGCTCGAGGCCCCCACCAGGCGCATGATGCCGATCTCCTTGCGTCGCGCGAACGCCGCCAGCCGGATCGTGTTGCCGACCTGCAGGATCGCCGCGACGAGCAGGAACGCCGCGATGCCGATCGCGCCCCACTTCATCACCGTGATCCAGAAGTAGATCGGCTTGAGCACCTCGCGGAGGTCACGGACCGCGGTGACGCCCTCCATGCCGCTGAGCGCCGACTCGATGCCGCGGTACTGGTTGGGGTCCTTCAGCGTGATCCAGTAGGACTCCTGCATGTCCGAGGCCCGGACCGTGGAGTAGATCTCCTGCTCGGACTTGTCCTTGGAGATGTAGACCTGCTTCCAGGTCTCGAAGGCCTCCTCCTTGCTCTGGTGGTAGTAGGAAGCGACCTCGGGGTGGCTGTCGATGACGTCATTGATCGAGGCCTTCTGCGCGGGGTCCACCTCCCCACCGGCGCAGTTGGGCGTGCGGCTGTTCTCGTTGCACATGAAGACCGTGATCTGCAGCTTGTCGCCCCAGAACCGTTCGGCCTTGTCGGCCTGCGAGTTGAGCAACAGCCCCATGCCCACGAGGGTGAGCGAGACGAAGATCGTCACGATCAACGCGATGGACATCGACACGTTGCGTCGCAGACCGGTCCCGGTCTCGGAGAAGACGTACCTCAGCTGCATGAGTGGCTCGGGCCTCCTGTGGCTCTCAGTGCTGGTAGCCGTAGACGCCGCGGGACTGGTCCCGTACGACGTGTCCGTCGGCGAGCTCGATGACGCGCTTGCGCATCTGGTCGACGATCCCGGAGTCGTGCGTGGCCATCACGACGGTGGTGCCGGTGCGGTTGATCCGGTCGAGCAGCTTCATGATGCCGACGCTGGTGTTGGGGTCGAGGTTGCCGGTGGGCTCATCGGCGATCAGGATCTTGGGCCGGTTGACGAAGGCCCGCGCAATGGCGACGCGCTGCTGCTCGCCACCGGAGAGCTCGTCGGGCATCCGCTGCCCCTTGCCCTCGAGGCCGACGAGCTCGAGGGTCTCGGGCACCACCTTGTTGATGTGGGCGCGGGGCTTGCCGATCACCTGCAGCGCGAACGCGACGTTCTGCGCCACGGTCTTGTTCTGCAGCAGCCGGAAGTCCTGGAAGACGGTTCCGATCTGGCGGCGCAGCGCCGGGACCTTCCAGCTGGCGAGGCGGTTGAGCTCCTTGCCTGCGACGTACACCCGGCCCTCGGTGGCGCGGGTCTCGCGGAGGACGAGTCGCAGGAACGTCGACTTGCCCGACCCCGACTCCCCCACCAGGAACACGAACTCGCCCTTGTCGATCTCGGCGGTCACGTCCTTCAGGGCGGGCTTGGTGTGGCGGGGGTAGGTGGCGGAGACGTTCTCGAATCTGATCACGGGGGCGGGCTGGCCGGTGTCGGGGATGTCTGGGCACGCGCACAGCGCGTCCGACCGCTGGTTGAGTCTAGGTGACTGCCTCTAGCGTTGGCCGCATGCTCCTTCCGTCGGCCCGTCGCCGCCGCGCGGCCGTCGTGCTCGTCGGCTTGCTGACCTTCGTGCTGGGTGCCGGGTGCTCCGACGAGGAGGAACGCGCCGCTCCGGAGCCGGAGCCGACTCCGATCGATCGGCTGAACACCGCGGCGATGCAGATCCCCCGGATCCAGTTCTGCCCCCGCATCGACCCGGGTGCGATCGCCGATGCCCTGGGCGGTGAGCCGGACGACGACCGGTCCTGGGGCAACGGCGACGAGGCACCGGTGCTCCCGGGCGGACGCAGCGACGTGGTGCAAGAGCTCGGCTGCGAGTGGACCACCGAGGACGGGGTGAGCGCCCGTGCGTGGGTGTTCGCGCGTCCGGTCACGGCCCGGCTCGCCAGCCGGGTCGTCCGTGACGCGGCCGGGCAGGAACGGTGCCGCACGGCTGGGAACGCCGGGTTCGGCGACCCGTCGTACCGCCAGGTGTGCCGGGTCGGCGACACCCAGCGGGCCCGCCGCGCCGGGCTGTTCGGCCAGACCTGGCTCACCTGCGAGCTGACCGTGCCCGCCAGCACCCCGGCACGCGAGGTGGACCAGCGAACCGATGCCTGGTGCGTCGAGGTCGTCAACGCGCTGAACACCTCGCGCTGACATGCTGGCGCGATGACTGTCTCGACCCAGGTCCGTCTCGCGCGCCGCCCGGTGGGAGAGCCCACCGACGACACCTACGCCTTCGTCGAGCTCGAGCTGCCGCTGCTGGAGGAGGGACAGCTCCTGCTGCGGGTGGTCTACCTGTCGCTCGATCCCTACATGCGTGGCCGGATGAGTGCGGCGCGTTCCTACGCCGACCCCGTGGCGGTCGGCGACGTCATGGTCGGCGGCACCGTGTGCGTCGTCGAGGAGTCCCGGCACGCCGACCACCGACCGGGCGACCACGTGCTGTCGTACTCGGGCTGGCAGACGCATGCGATCGCCCACGGTGACCACGTCCGCCGGCTCGACCCCGCGGTGGCACCGATCTCCACCGCGCTGGGCGTGCTGGGGATGCCGGGGTTCACCGCGTACGCCGGCCTGCTGGAGATCGGCCGGCCGCAACCCGGCGAGACGGTGGTGGTCGCTGCCGCGACCGGCCCGGTCGGCTCCGCCTTGGGTCAGATCGCGAAGATCAAGGGGGCCCGCGCCGTGGGCATCGCCGGCGGCGAGCAGAAGCGGACGGCGCTGTTGGAGCAGTTCGGCTTCGACGTCGCGCTCGACCACCGCTCCCCCACCTTTGCCGGCGACCTCGCTGCCGCGGTGCCGGACGGCGTCGACGTGTACTTCGAGAACGTCGGCGGCATGGTCGCGCGCGAGGTGATCCGCCGGATGAACCTCTACGGCCGGGTCCCGGTGTGCGGTCTCGTCGCCGACTACAACGCCGCCTCCGCCCCAGTGGGTCCGGACCGGCTCCCCGGTTTCATGCGGCAGGTGCTGACCAGGAGCCTCACGGTGCGCGGCTTCATCCAGAGCGAGTTCACCCGGTCCCACGGCCGCGACTTCGTCCGGGACATGACCGGCTGGGTGGCGGACGGGAAGGTGCGTCACCGTGAGGACGTCGTCGATGGCCTCGATTCGGCGCCGGAGGCGTTCCGCGGGCTGCTGGCCGGGCGCAACTTCGGCAAGCTGCTCGTCAGGGTCTCCCCGGAGTGATCGGGTACGGACCCGGCAGATCTCGACCGAAAGGAGGCAGTCGTGCCGAAGGCCTGGAGCGACAAGCGCGAGCGCCAGTACGACCACATCAAGGAAGGTCTCGAGGAGCGCGGCCGCGACGAGGACACCGCCGAGGAGATCGCCGCCCGCACGGTCAACAAGGAGCGTGCCCGGTCCGGTGAGGCCGACCAGAAGAGCAAGAGCTCGACCGACGACATCTCCTCGGGTCGCCGGGGCGGCAAGCGGTCGCACTCCGGTTCCGGGGGTCGCACCAAGCAGCAGCTCTACAACGAGGCGAAGAGCAAGGGCATCGAGGGCCGCTCGAAGATGAGCAAGGCCGAGCTGGAGAAGGCCGTGGGCCGCTGAGGTCGGGAGTGGAGTGGACCGGCGTTGACACCCGGTCCCGGCGGGTCGACTCTCGAGATCTGAGCCCGACAACCGGGCTCGACGAAGGACCTGCCATGGAGTGGTTGGCGCTCGTCCTCCTCGTCGGCGGCGGGGGCTGGACGGCACGGCTTTGGAAGAACCGTCGCGACGAGGCGCAGGAGCGCCGCCGCGAGCTCGGCGACATCCAGCGGCTCGCGGACGAGGATGTCACCTTCCTCGGCGAGCAGCTGCAGCGACTGGACGCCGAGGTCGGCGGGCGCCCGATGGACGAGGCGACCCGCGCCGACTACCAGACGGCGCTGGACGCCTACGAGTCCGCGCAGCGGGCCGTGCCGCGGATCCGCGCCGCGGAGGAGATCAGCAAGATCACCGACACCCTGTCGGCCGGCCGGTACGCCCTCGCCTGCGTGCAGGCCCGGATGTCCGGTCGCCCCGTCCCGCAGCTACGGGTGGCCTGCTTCTTCAACCCGCAGCACGGCCCGTCGGTGACCGACGTGCTGTGGACGCCCCCCGGCCAGGGCACGCGCAAGGTCCCGGCCTGCGCCCAGGACGCTGCCCGGGTCGTGGCCCACGACGCACCAGAGGTCCGCAAGGTCACGGTGGGCCAGCGGAAGGTGCCCTACTGGGCCGCCGGCGCGGCGTTCAGGCCCTACAC
>DASSLA010000012.1:0-9273 GCA_035689885.1 Marmoricola sp.
GGCGCCCGCGGCCGGCCCCGACTCCCGACCGCATCGCGAAGCGGTACGACGTCGCGGCGAAGCTGCTCACCGGACGGATCCGCACGTGGTTCGCGTTCCCGGAGTGGTTCACCTATCGGGAACCGGTGAACACGCTGACCGCGCCGCAGTCCACGCCCGGCGGACTGGCCTCGCAGTTCAGCTCGATCGGCCACTACTCGCTGGGCGAGCACGAGGCGATGGTGGTGACCGTGCCGGTGTGCGAGGCCGCGCCGTACCAGGCCATCCAGATCGGCTCCCGGTGGTACGTCTCCAACGACTACGAGCACCACCAGACCTCGCTGACGCGCGCGCAGGCGCACGTGGACGCCGACGGGATGCTCCGCTACGTGATCAGCGAGCGGGACCCCGGGATCGCCAACTGGCTGGAGACCTGTGGTCACCCGCAGGGCGTGGTGATGCTGCGGTGGCAACGCCTCTCTCGTGACCTCGAGGCTTCGGATGGCCCGCACGTGGAGGTGGTCCCGTTCGCGTCCCTGCGCCGGCGGGTGCCCGAGCTGGCCGCCCAGTCGGTGACCGCGGCGCGATGGGCCGCGCGCATCGAGGCACGCCAGGTCGGGGTCGCCCGCAGGATGATCTCGTGACGCCGACCGGGCAGTTCTGGTTGGCACGAACGTGCCGAGCGGGCAGTTCTGGTTGGCACGAATGTGCCGAGCGGGCAGTTCTGGTTGGCACGCGGCCGACTTACGCAACCAGAACTGCCCGGTCAGCGCACTCCGAGCAACCAGAAGTGCCCGGTCGGCGGGTTTCGAGCAACCAGAACTGCCCGGTCGGCGGGGTGAGGGGGTCCGATGAGTGAGCTCCAGCTGCTGCAGGGCAAGGTGGTCGTGCTGTCCGGCGTGGGGCCGGGGCTGGGGCGGGCGCTCGGGTCCGAGGCGGCGCGCCTGGGGGCCGACCTGGTGCTGGCGTCCCGTACGCCGAAGCGGCTGGACAAGATGGCCGAGGTGGTCCGCTCGCACGGGCGCCGCGCCATCGTCGTGCCGACCGACGTCGACGACCACGACGCGTGCCGGCGGCTGGTGGACGCCAGTCTCGAGGAGTTCGGCCGGGTCGACTGCCTGGTCAACAACGCCTTCGCCATCCCGCCGTTGGAGCCGCTGACCACGCTCGACCATGACGCGTTGCGCTCGTCGCTGGAGACCAACGCGCTCGCACCGCTGCGTCTGGCCACGCTGTTCGCCGACGCGCTGGCCGAGACGCCGGACAAGCCAGGTGGCTCGGTGATCATGATCAGCTCGGCGGTGCTGCGGCAGTCCCAGCCCGAGTTCGGCGGCTACAAGATGGGCAAGGGCGCGCTGGCCCACGTGGCCTCGGCCCTGGCGACCGAACTGGGCCCGCGCGGCATCCGGGTCAACAGCGTGGCGCCGAGCTGGATCTACGAGGACGTCAACAAGGCCTACTTCGACTGGATGGCGCAGGAGCGGGGGATCACCCACGAGGACGTCTACCGCGAGATCGCCGACCGCACGGATCTCAAGCGGCTGGCCACCCCGGAGGAGGTCGCCCGTGCCACCCTCTTCCTCGCCTCCGATCTCGCCTCGGCAGTCAGCGGCATCACCCTGGACGTGAGCTGCGGGGAGTTCCATGGCTACTAGGACCCGCGAGTCACTCGGCTCCTTCGACGACATCGCCGCCGCCGCCGTGCGCACGACGGGCCTCGACGACTTCGGCGGAACGGAGCACGAGGAGGGCCTGCGCCTGCTGTGCGAGGACCTGGTCGCACACGGCGCGCTGACGCCGGAGGGTAACTACATGCAGCGCACCTTCGTCAAGGGCGCGCTGGTGGCCCGGCTGCTGGCCGAGCACGGGTTCAGCCAGCACCCGTCGTACGCCGAGGTGCAGATCGAGCGCCCGATCTTCGTCGGCGGCCTGCCGCGTACCGGAACCACGGCGCTCCACCGGTTGTTGCACGCGGACCCACGCCACCAGGGGCTGGAGATGTGGCTCACCGAGGTGCCGCAACCGCGACCTCCGCGGGAGCAGTGGGCCGACGACCCCGTGTTCGCGGCGCTGGACGCGGCGTACTCCGAGCACCAGGTCGCGCACCCCGAGTTCATGGGCATCCACTACATGGACGCCGGCACCGTCGAGGAGTGCTGGCGGGTGCTGCGCCAGTCGGGGAAGTCGATCGGGTTCGAGAGCCTCGCGTTCGTGCCGGAGTACTCAGCGTGGCTGGAGGGGCAGGACTGGACCGACGCCTACCGCCGCCACAGGGCCAACCTGCAGCTGATCGGCCTGCACGACCCGGACAAGCGGTGGGTGCTGAAGAACCCGTCCCACCTCGTCGGGCTGGACGCCATCATGGCGGTCTACCCCGATGCCCTCGTGGTGCGGACCCACCGCGACCCGGCGGTGGCCGTTGCGTCCGCGTGCTCCCTCTCGGCGGAGGCGACCCGGGGATGGTCGCAGGCCTTCGTCGGCGAGTCCATCGGCCGCACCCAGCTCGACATGCTCAGCAAGGCGGTGCACCGGTTCGACCGGGAGCGCGCCACTCACCCCGCGGACCAGTTCGTCGACGTCGACTACGACGACTTCGTCGTCGACCCCGTGGGCACCACCCGGAGCATCTACGAGGCGTTCGGCCTCGACTGGAGCCCTGCGACCGAGGCGGCCGTGACCGCACTCGACGAGGAGTCGCGACGTGGCGGCCGCCGACCCTCGCACCGCTACGACCTCGCCGACTACGGGCTGACCGAGGACGAGGTGCGCGAGCGGTTCGCGGCGGGTTAGGCGATCTCCCCGCGTGCCGGGCCACCGAGCCGCTGCCCACCCAGGTCGGCACGCTGCCCGCACGCCCACCCGTCGCGTCCACCGCCGCCCGACAGGTGGCGCGGAGCGGCACTCCGCACGCCGGGGTAGGCCGCCTGCATGGCCGAACGTGCCTCCTCGGCGCGACCGGCCAGCACCAGGGCGGCCGACGTGCCGTGGGCAGCAAACCGCGACTCGGCCCCCGCAGCGGCGGCACGCTCCGCCTGCTCCAGCCGCTGTCCGACGGCTCCGGCGAATCCCAGCCACCAGGTGCGCCGGTAGGCCGCGACGTGCTCGCCCCTCGGCACGCGCGAGCGCGTCAGGTCGCGGGTGCCCTGGACGAGCAGGCTGGCGAGGAGCAGCTCGAAGGCCTGCAGGTCGCTGCGGTGCCCGAACACGTGCAGCGCCACCTCGGTACGGACGTTCCACTCGTCGTACCTCCGCTGCCGTCGCAGCACCGCCTCGCACCGCAGTGCGTGGGCGACCCTGGCGCCGAGTGCGGCCTTCTCGCGGGCATAAGGCGCCGGGAGGTCGAGCTCCAGGTCAGCGACCCGGTCGCGCTCGGGGTCGTCGACGGCCAACAGTGCCTCGTCGATGTTGTGCCGCGCGATCAGCGCCGCCGCCTTGGCGGTGAACGCCTCGGCCTCCGCGGCGGTGCAGGCGGGGTCCTCGGCCTGCGCGAGCAGCTTGCGCACCTTGGCGAGCAGTGGGTCCGCGGCCATGGGTCGTCCTCTCCTCGGTGGTGGGTCGCGGACCAGCCTGAGGCAGGACACCGACAACGGCGACGGTCAATCCACAGGGTCGTGCGCGAACGCGTCGCTGACCATGTCCTGCCAGCGATGCAGCACCGCCCACGTCGCCATTGCGACCACCGCACCGAGCACGCCTGCGGTCACGAAGGCCGCCGGGAGACCCCACCACGACCCCACCACTCCGCCGAGCAGGGAGCCGAGCGGGATGCCACCCCAGATCGCTGTGCGGTAGGCACCCTGCACCCGCCCGAACAGGTGCGCGGGGATGATGGCCTGGCGCACCGACATCACCTGCACGTTGAACATCGAGATGGTGCCGGCCGAGAGCGCGAAGCAGACGGTGCCGACCACCGGGTCGTGCCACAGGCCCATCACCATGATGGCGAGGGACGAGAGCAGCTCGGAGAGGCCCATCGCGGTCGTGCGTCCCAGCAGCGAGGTGACGTACGGCGAGACCAGCGACCCGATCACCGCAGCGACCCCCGCCGCCGCGAGCATCAGGCCGAACCCGCGCTCGTCGAAGCCGAGCTCCTCGAGCGCGAACAGCACCAGGATGCCGGTGGTCATCGAGTGGAACAGCGCCCCGAACACGGTCACCGCCATCAGCGGCCGCAGGAACGGGTGCCGGACCAGCCAGCGCAGCCCCTCGAGGAGGTCCTCCCGCACCGAGGTCTCGTGCTCCCGCACCGTGCGGAAGCTGCCCGCCACCGTCAGGGCCAGCAGAGCGGCGAGCAGATACGCGCCGGTGTTGGCCCACAGCGGCAGCGAGATGGCGATCGCGAAGAGCCAGGCGCCGATCGGGGCCCCGAGGAAGATCTGCCCGACGTTCTCCGCCATGCCCAGCAGGCTGTTGCCGCGCTCCAGCTTCCGCCTCGGCACCACCGCCGGGAGCATCGCCCGCGCGGCGTTGTCGTAGACGGTCTCGGCTGTCCCGAGCAGGAACGCCAGCCCGTAGAGGATCGGCAGCGACGCGACGTCGAGGACCACGGTGGTGGCCAGCACCGCGAGCAGACCGGCGCGGACCACGTTGGCGACGGCCATCGCGGCCCGCCGGTTGACCCGGTCGACGAGGACGCCTGCGGGCATCGCGAACAGCAGCCACGGCAGGAACGCCAGCGAGGCCAGCGCCGAGACCGCGACCGGGTCGCGGGTCAGGGTGGCGGCGAGCAGCGGCAACGCCGCCTGCATCACGCCGTCGGAGAGGTTGGAGGTGCTGCTCGAGGCGAACAGTCGCCAGAACGAGGGACCCATGCCGGAGGCACCTGACCGTGACGCAGCCTCGGAGGAGGGTGCCTCGACGCTCACGACGCGACCTCGAGAAGCGGTGCGGAGCTCACCGGCAGAGGGTAGGACGTGCCCAGCCCCCGCAGCGACCGAATAGTCGGAGTGGTCAGCCGGCAGAGCGTCGGGTCACCAGCACCCGGGCCCCACGCCGCGGGACGCTGGTGATGTTGCGGACCCGCGTGGTCTCGGTCTCCCCGGCGGGCAGCGAGACCTCACAGGCGGTGAGCACCTCGCGAAGCACGGCCACACCCTCCATCAGCGAGAACCCGGCCCCGATGCAACGTCGTACGCCGCCACCGAACGGGATCCACGTGTTGGTCTCGACCTCGCCCTCGAGGAATCGCTCGGGCCGGAACCGCTGCGGCTCCCGGTGGTTCTCCTCCGACTCGTGGGCGAGGATGATCGACGCCGCGACGTTGGCGCCGGCCGGGAGGTCGATGCCGCCGATGGTCACCGGCTCCATCAGGTGGCGCACCACCATCGGGATCACCGGGTGCAGCCGCATCGACTCCTTGAGCACGGCTTCGAGGTAGTCGTTGTCACCCGCCACGGCGGCCTCGCGCGCCCGGGCCTGCAGCGCGGGGTCCTTGCCGAGCTCGTGCATGGTCCACGACAGCGCCGAGGCCGTGGTCTCGTGGCCCGCGAGCAGCAGCGTCACCAGCTGGTCGCGCAGCTCCTCGTCGCTCAGGCCCGCCCCGGTCTCGTCGTCGACCACCTGCAGCAGCCGGGACAGTACGTCGGTCCGGTCGGCCAGGTCGCTGGCCTGCCGGCGCTCGGCGATCTCGGCGAAGATCACCCGGTCGAGCTCGATCTGGTTCTCCACCGTGCGGCGCCACGGCCCGAACTTCTGCAGCGCCGGGTAGCCCCAGCCCAGGAAGACGAGCGGCGGGATCTCGACCGTGCGACGGACCAGCGGTCGCAGCTCGGCCAGCCGGTGCTCGTCGGTGACCCCGAAGACGACCTGGAGGATCACCTCGAGGGTGAGCGCGTTCATCCGCTCCAGCGACGAGAACGCCTCACCCTCGCGCCAGCCGCCGACCTCGGCCTCGGCCAGCCGCGCGACCAGGTCCTCGTAGCTGCGCAGCGCCGGCCGGTTGAACGCGGGCATCAGCAGCTTGCGGGCCCGCTTGTGCTGGCTGGAGTCGACCAGCAGGAGCGAGTGCTCGCCCATCACCGGGCCGAGGATGGCGTTGCCCTTGCCGGCGTGGAAGACCTCCGGGTCGCCCATGAAGATCTCGCGCACGTGCTCCGGCCGATGGAACATCACGATGTGGCGGTCCTCGGGCAGGATCCGGATCGTGAAGACGTCGCCGTAGCGACGGCGCAGCGCGGGCACGAACCGGTGGCGGAAACGCAGCAGCCCGACGCTCTGCAGGAGTCCCGGCCACCGCGGACCGGGCGGCAGGTCCGCGGACCGGACCGGGGCGGTGGCGCCCGCGGGGGCCATCGGCCGCATGCGGGCGAAGCGTCGTTCGGTCACGGACTGCGTCGACATACTCCGAGTATGCACATCGCGCCGGTCCGCGCGAACCCCCAGTCCACGTGAGCGCCCCCACGCATGGATGGCCTCGCCCCGGGCACCGGAGGGGTCAGCAGCCGAGCGAAGGAGCACGATGAAGGCAGTCACCTGGCAGGGCACCCGCAAGGTCAGTGTGGACGAGGTTCCCGACCCGACCATCGAGCAGCCCACCGACGCGATCGTGCGGATGACCACCACCGGCCTGTGCGGCAGCGACCTGCACCTCTACGAGGTGCTCGGGCCGTTCATGGGCACCGGCGACATCCTCGGCCACGAGCCGATGGGCATCGTCGAGGAGGTCGGCTCGGGCGTCACCAACCTCTCCCCCGGTGATCGGGTGGTGATCCCCTTCCAGATCTCGTGCGGCAGCTGCACGAACTGCGAGCGTGGTCTGCAGACCCAGTGCGACACCACCCAGGTGCGCGACCAGGGCATGGGAGCGCCCCTCTACGGCTACACCAAGCTCTACGGCCAGGTGCCGGGCGCGCAGGCGGAGTACCTCCGCGTCCCCCGCGCCGACTACAACCCGATCAAGGTTCCCGAGGGTCCCACCGACGACCGCTTCGTCTACCTCTCCGACGTGCTCCCGACCGCGTGGCAGGCCGTCGAGTACGCCGGGGTCCCCGACGGAGGGACGCTCGTGGTGCTGGGCGTCGGCCCCATCGGCGACATGGCCAGCCGGATCGCCTTGCACCGCGGGCTGCGCGTGATCGCCGTCGACCTGGTCCCCGAGCGCCTCGCCCGGGTGAGCTCCCGGGGAGCCGAGATCGTGGACCTGAACGAGATCGCCGTGAAGGACCTCGGCGACCACATCCGCGACCTCACCGACGGGCGCGGACCCGACTCGGTGATCGACGCCGTCGGGATGGAGGCGCACGGGTCGCCCGGGGCCTCGCTGGTGCACAAGATGACCGCGTTCCTCCCCGACGCCGTGGCCGAGCCGATGATGCAGAAGGCCGGCATCGACCGCCTCGCCGCGCTGCACAGCGCCGTCGACATCGTGCGGCGCGGCGGCACGATCTCCATCTCCGGGGTGTACGGCGGAGCCGCCGACCCGATGCCGCTGCTGACGATGTTCGACAAGCAGCTGCAGCTGCGGATGGGCCAGGCCAACGTGAAGCGGTGGGCCGACGACATCCTGCCGCTGCTCACCGACGAGGACCCGCTGGGCGTGGACGAGTTCGCCACCCACCGGCTGCCGCTCGACTCCGCACCGGAGGCCTACGAGATGTTCCAGAAGAAGCAGGACGGCGCGTGCAAGGTGGTCTTCACGCCGTGAGGAGCGGCTACTCGGGTAGTCCTCGCTGACGGACGACCTCGGCGGCCAGGTCTCTCAGCTTGATGTTGCCGGTGGTCGAGTAGCGCCGCAGCAGCTCGAAGGCCTGCTCGACGGTGAGGTCGTGCCGGGCCATCAGCAGGCCCTGGGCCACGCCGATCAGGTGCCGGCTCTCGACGGCCGTCTGCAGCCCGGTCACCTTGCGTGCGGAGTTCATCGCCATCGCCGCGTGCGAGGCGAACACCAGCGCGAGGTCGAGGTCGTCCTCGGTGAAGGCGTTCGGCCCGACGGCGTACAGGTTGAGCACGCCGAGCGGACCGTCGGCCGCCGTCAGCCGAAGGCTCAGCAGCGAGCCGAGGCCCTCCTCGTTGGCGAGCGCCCGGCACCACCGTGGCCAGCGCGGCTCGTTCTTGGTGTCACGCACGAGCTGGGAGTCGCCGTCGGTCCAGGCCTCGACCGACGGTCCCTCGCCGAGCTCCTGCTGCAGCCGCAGGCACCGCTCGGCCAGGGGCGAGGACCCCGCGAAGATCCGGTCGCTGCCCTTGCGGCGGTGCAGGGACACGCTGGCGTGGTCGCAGGCCGGGACCGCGGCGACGCAGCGGTGGACCACCCGTTGCAGGGTGCTCCGCACGTCGCCCTCGCCCATGATGTCCTCGGACATCCGCGCGAACGCAGCCGCGCGGGCCAGGTCACGACTCGGCATCCCGCTGACCTCCTCGCTCCGGAAAGACAGCCTTCTCGACGCAGCCGTAAGGGAGCGGGTCGCTGGACGCTCCCCGCCCGACTACGACGGGAAGGTCTGCCATCGGGAGGTCAGTCGGCGTCTAGCTCCCCGAGATCAGCACGGATGTCACGCATGATCCGGCTCAGCAGCCGGGACACCTGCATCTGGGTGACGCCGATGTCTCGCGCGATCTCGCTCTGCGTGCAGCCGTCGAAGAAGCGCAGCTGCAGGATGCGCCGGTCGCGCTCGTCGAGATCGCGCACCACCGGACGCAGGGCGACGCGCGCCTCGACGGCGTCCCACCCGGTCTCCTCCTCGCCCATCAGGGCACCGAGGGTCGTGGACCCGGACTCGGTGGTCACCGGACGGTCGAGCGAGGCCGGCTGGAAGCACCCGTCGGTGGCGAGCGCCTCGTGCACGTCGGACAGCGGCTCGTCGAGGTGCTCGGCGATCTCGCTGGGACGCGGCGAGCGGCCGAGCGTCGCGGACAGCTCCTCGCTGGCGGCGTACACCGCTGCCTGGAGCTCCTGGATGCGCCGGGTCGGCCGGATCACCCAGCCCTGGTCGCGGAAGTAGCGGCGCACCTCGCCACGCATCGTGGGCACGGCGTAGCTGAGGAAGTCGCTACCGGCGGAGGCGGGGTCGTATCGGCGGGTCGCCTTGGTGAGGGCGAGGTAGGCGACCTGCTGGAGGTCGTCCTGGGGGATGCCCCGGGAGCGGTAGCGGGCTGCGACGGCGTCGGCCACACCCATGTTGAGCACCACGACCTCGTCGAGGAGGGCGTTGCGCTCCTCCTCGTTCTCGGTCTCGCTGGCGCGCTGCAGCAGCTCGGCCGTGCGCTCGGCACGCCCTGATCGTGCGGGGTTGGATGTCGGGGTCGGCGACTCTGTCGCCTGGTCGGTTGCTGGGAGATCGGTTACCGGTGCCTCTG
>DASSLA010000013.1:0-21084 GCA_035689885.1 Marmoricola sp.
GCCGACTACTACGCGGGTGGCCGCTCGTTCAGCGGCTTCCAGAACGGGCTCGCCATCGGCGGCGACTACATGTCCGCCGCCTCGTTCCTCGGCATCTCCGGCGCGATCGCGCTCTACGGGTACGACGGGTTCCTCTACTCCATCGGGTTCCTGGTCGCCTGGCTCGTGGCACTGCTGCTCGTCGCCGAGATGCTGCGCAACTCCGGGCGCTACACGATGGCCGACCAGCTCGCCTACCGGATGAAGCAGCGGCCCGTCCGCACAGCCGCGGCGACCTCCACCGTCGTGGTGTCGATCTTCTACCTGCTCGCCCAGATGGTCGGAGCCGGTGCCCTGGTCGCGCTGCTGCTCGGCGTGGAGTCCGAGGCGCTCAAGGCGCTCACCATCGTCGGCGTCGGCATGCTGATGATCTTCTACGTCACCGTCGGCGGCATGAAGGGCACCACGTGGGTGCAGATCGTCAAGGCCGTGCTGCTGATGACCGGCACCGTGCTGATCACCGTGCTGGTGCTCGCCAAGTTCGGCTTCAACCTCTCCGACCTGCTGCAGGCGGCATCGGACAAGACCGGCAAGGGCGAGGAGTTCCTCCAGCCCGGGCTGAAGTACGGCGTGAGCACGACCTCGAAGATCGACTTCGTCTCGCTCGGCCTCGCGCTCGTCCTGGGCACGGCCGGACTGCCGCACATCCTGATCCGCTTCTACACCGTGCCGACGGCGAAGGCCGCGCGGACCTCGGTGCTCTGGGCGATCGGGCTGATCGGCTCGTTCTACCTGATGACCCTGGTCCTGGGCTTCGGTGCCGCGGCCATGCTCGACACGGGCCCCGAGAGTGCAGTTGCCACCTCGGGCGGCAACCTGGCATCGCCACTGCTCGCCGAAGCAGTCGGCGGCGGTGAGGGCACCACAGGGGGTGCGGTCCTGCTGGCGCTGATCTCGGCCGTCGCGTTCGCGACCATCCTCGCGGTGGTGGCGGGCCTGACCCTGACCTCGGCGTCGTCGGTGGCGCACGACTTGTACGCCACCGTGTTCAAGCGGGGCGCGGCCACCGAGAAGGACGAGGTGAAGGTCGCGCGCATCGCAGCGTTCGTGATCGGTGCCATCGCCGTCGTGCTGGCGATCCCGGCGCAGAAGCTGAACATCGCGTTCCTGGTCGCGCTGGCGTTCGCCGTCGCCGCGTCCGCGAACCTGCCGTCGTTGCTCTACAACCTGTTCTGGCGGCGGTTCAACACCCGCGGCGCGGTCTGGGCCATCTACGGCGGCCTGGTCACCTGCATCGTGCTGGTGTTCTTCTCCCCGGTCGTGTCCGGGTCGGAGACCGCCCTGGTGACCGGCGCCGACTGGGCGTGGTTCCCGCTGAGCAACCCGGGCATCATCTCGATCCCGGCCGGCTTCTTCTTCGGCTGGCTCGGCACGGTCACCTCGAACGAGCCCGACACGGCCGAGCGCTACACCGAGCTCGAGGTTCGTGCGCTGACCGGAGCCGGTGCGGAGGCGGCCACCCACCACTGAGAAGGAACACCGTCACAGCCGCCCGGCCGGCCCCTCCGCGGGGGTCGTCCGGGCGGGTGTGCGGGGAGTAGGTTCGCACCAACTGCGGACCAGACCGACTGACACGACGTACGAGGAGACGAATCGATGAGCGAGTCCGGCCAGACCTTGGAGAACCTGTCCACCGAGGAGCGCCGGTTCGAGCCTCCGGAGGAGTTCGCGGCCAACGCCAACGTCACCGCGGAGGCGTACGAGGAGGCGGAGCGCGACCGGCTCGGGTTCTGGGAGCAGCAGGCCGCGCGAATCGACTGGGACACCAAGTGGGACAAGGTCCTCGACTGGGACAACCCGCCGTTCGCCAAGTGGTTCGTCGGGGGCCGGCTCAACGCCGCCTGGAACTGCGTCGACCGGCACGTCGAGAACGGCGCCGGCGACAAGGTCGCCTTCCACTGGGTCGGCGAGCCCGAGGACGACGCCCGCGACATCAGCTACGCCGAGCTGAAGGACGAGGTCTGCCGGGCCGCCAACGCCCTGCTCGAGCTGGGCGTGCAGACCGGTGACCGGGTCGCGATCTACATGCCGATGATCCCGGAGACCGCGATCGCGATGTTGGCCTGTGCGCGCATCGGCGCGCCGCACACCGTGGTGTTCGGTGGCTTCTCCTCCGATGCGCTGGCCAACCGGATCGAGGACTGCGACGCCAAGGTGGTCATCACCGCCGACGGCGGCTACCGCCGCGGCGCCCCGTCGTCGCTGAAGCCCGCGGTCGACGAGGCCGTCGAGAAGGCTGCCGGCAAGGGCCACGACGTGCGCAGCGTGCTTGTCGTGCGCCGTACCGGGCAGGACGTCGACTGGCACGACGAGCGCGACAGCTGGTGGCACGAGCTCGTCGAGAAGCAGTCCACCGAGCACCAGTGCGAGTTCTTCGACTCCGAGCACCCGCTCTACGTGATGTACACGTCGGGCACGACCGGCAAGCCCAAAGGCATCCTGCACACCACCGGCGGCTACCTGGTCGGGACCTCCTACACCCACTGGGCGGTCTTCGACCTCAAGCCGGACAGCGACGTCTACTGGTGCACCGCCGACGTGGGCTGGGTGACCGGCCACAGCTACGGCGTCTACGGCCCGCTGGCCAACCAGGCCACGTCCGTGATGTACGAAGGCACCCCGGACAGCCCGCACAAGGGCCGCTGGTGGGAGATCTGCGAGAAGTACGGCGTGACGATCTTCTACACCGCGCCCACCGCGATCCGGACCTTCATGAAGTGGGGCGACGACATCCCCGCGAAGTTCGACCTGTCCAGGCTGCGGGTGCTCGGGTCGGTCGGCGAGCCGATCAACCCCGAGGCCTATGTCTGGTACCGCCGTACGATCGGCGGTGACCGCACCCCGGTGGTGGACACCTGGTGGCAGACCGAGACCGGGCAGATCATGATCAGCCCGCTGCCGGGCGTCACCGCGGCCAAGCCCGGCTCGGCGATGAAACCGATCCCCGGCGTGGTCAGCGACGTCGTCACCGACGACGGCGAGTCGGTGCCCAACGGGTCCGGCGGCTTCCTGGTGCTCAAGGAGCCGTGGCCGGCGATGCTTCGCACTCTGTGGGGCGACGACGAGCGGTTCAAGGACACCTACTGGTCGCGGTTCTCCGACCAGGGGTTCTACTTCGCCGGCGACGGCGCCAAGAAGGACGAGGACGGCGACGTCTGGCTGCTCGGCCGCGTGGACGACGTGATGAACGTGTCGGGCCACCGGCTCTCCACCACGGAGATCGAGTCCGCCCTGGTCTCGCACCCGAAGGTCGCCGAGGCCGCCGTGGTCGGTGCCGCCGACGAGACCACCGGCCAGGCGGTGTGCGCCTTCGTGATCCTCAAGGAGTCCGCGCTCGAGGCCGGTGAGGAGGCTCCCGACTCGCTGATCCAGGAGCTGCGCAGCCACGTGCAGAAGGAGATCGGCGCGATCGCCAAGCCGCGTCAGGTGATGGTCGTCCCCGAGCTGCCCAAGACCCGTTCGGGCAAGATCATGCGCCGGCTGCTCAAGGACGTCGCGGAGCACCGCGAGGTCGGCGACGTGACCACCCTGGCCGACTCGACGGTGATGGACCTGATCAAGAGGGGCACCGACAAGCAGGGCGCTCAGGACGAGGGCTGAGGCTCTCGGGCTGAGACTTTCGGGCTGAGACTTTCGGCTGAGCTGGTCGAGGCCGCGGGGCGCGCTGGCCCGCCACACCCGTGATCAGCGCGTCCTGCGATCTCGTCGTACGGCGCGCGCTGCGTCCTGCACTCCGGTCGCCCGAACCGCCGATCCGCAGGACGTCCCGGCTCACCACGACCGCATCGCAGGACGCAAGCGTCTGGCGTGCCCACATCCGCCGGGACGTCATGCGAGCTCGTCGCAACAACGATCGAGGCGTGTGACGTCCCTGAGAGCTCAGTCGCGCTCGGCGGTCCGGCCGCTGAGCTGGCTCTCCTCCTTGTCGCCGCCCCAGCCGGTCTTCATCAGGCTGAGCACCGTGGTGACCACCAGCGTGCCGACGATGACGGCCAGCGAGAGCCAGATCGGTATCTCCGGGGCCCACTCGATGTGCTCACCGCCGTTGATGAACGGCAGCTCGTTCTCGTGCATCGCGTGGAAGATCAGCTTGACGCCGATGAAGCCGAGCAGGAACGCCAGGCCGTAGGACAGGTACACGAGCCGCTCGAGCAGCCCACCGATGAGGAAGTAGAGCTGGCGCAGGCCCATCAGCGCGAAGATGTTGGCCGTGAGCACGAGGAAGGGCTCCTGCGTCAGGCCGTAGATCGCGGGGATCGAGTCGAGCGCGAACAGCAGGTCGGTGGTGCCGAGGGCGAGGATCACGATGAACATCGGCGTGATCACGCGCTTGCCGTCGATGCGGGCGATGATCTTGGTGCCCTGCCACTCCGAGGTGGCCGGGAACTTGTTCTCGACCCACTTGATCAGGCGGTTCTCCTCGTACTCGTCCTCGTCCTCCTGGCCCTCCTTGGCGAGCTTGACCGCCGTGTAGATCAGGAACAGCCCGAACAAGTAGAAGACCCAGCTGAAGTTGTTGATCGCCGCGGCCCCGACGGCGATGAAGATGCCACGCATGATCAGGGCGAGCACGATGCCGACGAGCAGTGCGTTCTGCTGCAGCTGCTTCGGTACGCCGAACTTGCTCATGATGATCAGGAAGATGAAGAGGTTGTCGACCGACAGCGAGTACTCGGTGAGCCAGCCGGCGAAGAACTCGGTGCCGTACTGATGGCCGTAGAAGACCCAGATGCCGATACCGAAGAGGACGGCCAGTCCGATGTAGACGCTCAGGGCGACACTGACCTCCTTGCGGGAGGGCTCGTGCGGTCGGCGACCGACGATGACGACGTCGAAGAGCAGGACCGCGACCGTGATTCCGATCGTGAGCCACCACACCAGGGGTGAGACTTCCATGCGTCCTTCCGGGGATCTGGGCGCTTGTGCACGGGAGGCCGTGGGTCCAGTGCCCACCGACAGCGGCGATTCTCTCAGAGTCGACAAGTCGGACCAACCCGGGCGCCGAGCCAGCGCGTGAGCAGCAGACCGGGCGATAGGGTGCGACGGACGTCGGAAGTCCGCGAAAGGGAACACCACTGCCATGGCACACCGCGAACCCCTCGCCACGGAGGAAGAGCCCACCATCGGAAGGCTGGTCGTCGACGCCAGCCGAGACGTCTCGGCGCTGATCCAGAGCGAGATCGCCCTCGCCAAGTCCGAGCTGCGCGTCTCGGTGAAGGCCGGCGGGACGAGCATCGCCATGTTCGGGGCGGCGGCGTTCCTCGCCCTGCTGGCGATCATCATGCTCTCGGTCGCGTTCGCCTACTTCATCAACTTCACCGGTCTCGACCTGGCCTGGTGCTTCCTGATCGTCTTCGCCGCCTACGTGCTGGTGGCCGCGCTGCTGGGCTTCATCGGCTACCGGAAGATCCAGCAGGTCAAGCCGCCGGAGCGAGCCATCGAGCAGGCCCGGGAGATCCCCAGCGCCTTCAAGCGCTCCTAGGCTCCGAGCCGGTCACCGGCGTCCTCACGCGCAGTTGCCGGACGACACCCGCTCCGAGGACTCCAGCCCGACCGCGGCAGCCTGGCTGACCTGCTCCGCGGTGAGCGCGTAGCCGGTGTTGCGGTCGCTGACCGAGGCAGCGAAGACCACACCGAGCACGTCGCCGGCCGTGGACACCAGCGGCCCGCCGGAGTTGCCGGGACGGACCAGCCCGCGCAGCGAGTAGACGTGGCGGGTGACGGTGCCGTTGCCGTAGATGTCGGGTGAGCGCAGCCGCTGGTCGGTGCGGATGCGCGCCGGCTGCGCGTTGAACGGGCCGTCCTCGGGGTAGCCGAGCACGGCGCCCTGCTGCCGCTCCTGGCCCTCGAGGTCGAACTTGACCGTGGGGCCGGTGAGCTCGGGCACGTCGACGACGGCCACGTCGATGTCGGGGTCGTAGTAGACGACGTCGCCGCGGACCTCGCGGTCCCCGTCGCGGACGATCGGCTCGGTCACCCCGGCGACGACGTGGGCGTTGGTCATCAGCTTGCCCTCGGCGTAGAGGAAGCCGGTCCCCTCGACACCGCTGCCGCAGCGATTGTTGCTGCGCAGCTTGAACACGCTGCGCGATGCGTCGCGGATGTCGGGGTCGCGCAGCACCCGGGGGTCGGCCGGCGCCACGCGCACGATCCGCTCGGGGGCGAACGGCTCGAGGTAACGCGGGAAGAATCCGGTGCCGACCACGTTGTCGAAGGAGCGCAGCGCCTGCTGCGCCTGGACGGGCATCACGTCGTTGACGGCCACCAGGACCTTGGAGTCGCGGACCTGCGGGCTGATGCCGGGGATCCGCGAGCCGCTGATCGCGACGCCGAGCATCCAGGCCACCAGCAGCACCGCCACGACGCTCAGGGCGGCGCCACCGATCGCGTCGAGCGCCCTGGCCGGTTGCCAGGTGATCTGCGCGCGCAGTCGCGTCCCGGCGTACTGCAGGAGCGCCTGGCCGATCGAGGCCATCACCAGCACCACGAACAGCGCGCCGAGGGAGACCCACAGCGAGGGCTCGGCGTCACCGAGGAGCATCGGGGCCAGCCAGATGCCGGCCAGGCCGCCGAGCAGCAGCCCGGCGGTCGCGCACGCCCCGGCGATGAAGCCCTGCCAGTAGCCCGACAGGGCGTAGAGCAGAGTCAGCACCACCAGGCACCAGTCCAGGAAGTTCATGCACGACCTTCGGTTCGGGGAAGCAGTGGGCTCAATCCTCGCTCAGGCCGAACATGTAGTCCGGTAATGCCTGTGTGACGGACGCGTCCCAGGGGCGGGTCAGGCCCACGTGGTCGAAGAGCCGGTTGACCAGGCCGGCCGTGAACCCCCACAGGATCAGGTCCTTGGACTCCCCGATCAGGAAGCCGGGGCTGGAGTAGCCGATGGGGTGCACGACGGTCACCCGGTGGCTCGGGTCGAGCAGCTCCTCGATCGGCACCCGGAGGACAGCGTGCACCTCGGCGGGGTCCACGACGTCGACCGGGCACTCCTCACGCCACCAGCCCAGCACCGTGGTGACGGCGAAGTTGCTCGGCGGCAGCCACAGCTCCGGCAGCGTCCCGAGGACCTCGACGCCGCTCGGGTCGAGGCCGACCTCCTCCTGCGCCTCCCGCAGCGCCGCGTGCACCGGGGATGGGTCGCTCGGGTCGATCGAGCCGCCCGGAAAGGACACCTGCCCGGGGTGGGAGCGCATGTCGTGGGCGCGCTCGGTGAGCAGCAGGTCCGGGCCCAGCGGGCCCTCTCCGAAGAGCATCAGTACGGCGCCCTTGCGCGCGTTCGCGCCCTCTGGCGGGACGAACCTGCTGATGTCGTCGGCGGTGATGCTCTCCGCGCCCCGCTTGATCGGCTCGAGCCACTCGGGCAGCGTCACGACGCCTCCAGGTGCGACCCGCCGAGGTGCTTGCGCACCAGGCGCTCCAGCTGCCCCACGGACTCGATCTCGACGTACTCCTCGTGCGCCACCCGCCCCTGGCCGTCGAGGAGGATCACCTTGGGCAGACCGATGGCGCGCATCTTGCCGTCGGGGTCGGAGAACAGCGGGTACTGCACGCCGGTGTCGCGGGCCAGCGCCCGGGCGGCCGCCGGTCGAGTGTCCTGGAAGTCGATGCCGACCACGTCCACCTGGTCGGCGTACTTCTCCGCGAAGGCCTGGTAGTGCGGCAGCTCCTTGCGGCACGGGACGCACCAGCTCGCCCACAGGTTGATGACCATCGGGCCGCGCAGCTCGCGCAGCGCCAGCTGCTCGTCGCCGCTCAGCGCGTCGAGGGTGACGTCGGGCAGCCGGCCGGGGTCCTTGGAGGCGCCGCCCTGCTCGCTCCCGCAGCCGGCCAGCAGCAGCACCGGAACGAGCAGCAGGCCGGCCAGGCGGAGCAACCCGGGCGGGCTCATGCCGGCCCCTGGGTCTTGACCAGCGCGGCGGCGACTTCGGGGTCGGTCGGTCCGGTGCCGTAGGACGGGCACCACTTCGCCACCGTGCACGCCCCGCACGCGGGCTTCTTGGCGTGGCAGACCCGGCGACCGTGCCAGATCAGGTGGTGGCTGAGCATCACCCAGTCCTTCTTCGGAAAGAGCGCCCCGACCGAGTGCTCGGCCTTGACCGCGTCGGTCTCGTCGGTCCAGCCGAGTCGGCGCGCCAGCCGTCCGAAGTGGGTGTCAACGGTGATCCCGGGGATGCCGAAGGCGTTGCCGAGCACCACGTTGGCGGTCTTGCGGCCCACCCCGGGCAGCTCGACCAGGTCCACCAGCCGCGGCGGCACCTCCCCGCCGTGGCGCTCGACCAGCGCCGCGGAGAGCTTGAGCAGGGCGTCGGTCTTGGCCCGGAAGAAGCCCAACGGGCCGATGATCCGCTCCAGGTCCTCGCGCGGAGCGGCCGCCATCGCGTTCGCGTCGGGGTACTCCGCGAACAGCGTCGGCCGCACCGCGTTGACCCGGCGGTCGGTCGTCTGCGCGCTGAGCACCGTCACCACGAGCAGCTCGAACGGGTTGTCGAAGTCGAGCTCGCACTTCGCGTCAGGCCACGTCTCGGCGAGCACGCGGTTGACCTTGCGTGCACGCCGGACCAGTGCGGTGTCGGGCGCGGGCAGGGCCGTCGGCTGGCGAGTGGGCTTGCCGGCCCGACGCGGAGTTGTGTCGGACACGCCCGACAGGGTACGGCGCGTCGCCGGGCCGCTCCCAATCACCTCACGACTGTCCGCCGGGCCGGGGCTGCGTGGCGCGAGAGGGGGTCATGGGACAGACTGTGACCTGCAACACGGGCGAGAGCGAAGGGACCACACGTGGAGAACGACGTACTCCGTCAGGCGCCGCTGTTCAGCGCGCTCGACGACGAGGCAGCCAGCGCCCTGCGCGCGTCGATGGGCGAGGCCCGTCTGCGACGCGGCGAGGTGCTCTTCCACGAGGGTGACCCCGGCGACAAGCTCTACATGGTCACCGACGGCAAGGTGAAGCTCGGGCGCACCTCCAGCGACGGTCGCGAGAACCTGCTCGCGATCCTCGGCCCCGGCCAGATGTTCGGTGAGCTGTCGCTCTTCGACCCCGGTCCCCGCTCGGCCACCGTCACCGCGGTCACCGAGACCACGTTCCTCTCACTCTCCCACGACGACCTGCTGCGCTGGCTCGAGGGACGTCCCGGCGTCGCCCTCGGCCTGCTCTCCCAGCTCGCCGCCCGGCTGCGCAAGACCAACGAGGTCGTCGCGGACCTGGTCTTCTCCGACGTGCCGGGCCGCGTCGCCAAGGCGCTGCTCGACCTCGCCGACCGGTTCGGGCGCACCGCCGACGACGGCGTGCACGTCCACCACGACCTCACCCAGGAGGAGCTCGCCCAGCTGGTGGGCGCCTCCCGCGAGACGGTCAACAAGGCGCTGGCCGACTTCGCCTCCCGAGGGTGGCTGCGCCTCGAGCCCCGCTCCGTGGTGATTCACGACGTCGAGCGGATGCGCCGCCGGGCCCGCTGAGCAAGCAGGCCACTCGGCCGACTCACTCGGTCGGGGAGACCGCCTTCGGGTAGTCGAGCGCGTCGATCCGCACGTCGACCTTCACGAACGGGTGGTCCGACGTACGCCGGACCAGCGGGCTGCGGTCGTGGACGTACCCGGTGTACTGCACGCTCGGGCTGCCGAAGATCCAGTCGATGAAGAACGGCTGGGCCGTCGGACAGCTGCCGCCCTGGGTCGGCACCAGCGGGCTGTTCCGAACCACCTTGCAGGCGTAGGACTGGCGCTCGTTCATGTCGCCGGTGGCGAGCTGCGGGTAGCCGGAGCCGTGCAGCCGGTTGAAGAGGCCGATCTGTCGTCGCGCAGCCTCGTTGCGGTGCTTCTGGGCCGGACCGTGCACGTTGGCGGGGTTGTGGAAGGTGGAGAACCACATCTTCAGCCCCGTCTGGTTGTGCTGCAGCAGCACGTAGGGCATCGGCCGGATGCGCCCCCGGAAGTAGGGGATCGGGATGGTGCGGGTCTCCACTGCGGTCCAGGTGTCGGTGCGCCAGGCGACGGAGTTCTCCCCCGCCCTCCGCCCCATGCTCAGGCCGGGCCACGCGGTCCAGCCGGCGGCGCGGGCATTGAACGCCGCCCGCTGGTTGGGCTGGAACTCCTGCAGGCCGGCCACGCTGATGTCGTGCGAGCGGAGCAGCTGGATCACCCCGTTGATCCGCTGGGGGCCCGACGCCTTGCCGGGCGAGTGTCCCCCCTGCGCGGTGTGGCTGCTCCCCAGGATGTTGAAGGTGGCGGCGCTGAACTCCGCGACCGGCGGCAGCAGCTGGGGCTCGGGGCGCGCCACGTCGGGGTTGATGTCGATCGGGGCGAGCTGGTCGGGCGGCACCGGGTTGACGCTCGGAAAGGTGCCCGGGCTCACGGAGGCCGACGGGGTGGTGACCTCCCCTTCCGGGGACGCCGAGGGGCTCGCGCTGCGGGTGCTCGACGTGCGCGCCGCCGCCTTCGCGGTGTCGCCCTCGGTGTCGCTGCGCACCCACAGGAAGCCTGCGCTCCACACCGCGACCAGGCCGAGAACCAGCCCGACGATCCACAACTTGTCCCGCACCGGCAAACCCTATCCCGCGGACTCCGTCCGCGACTCGTGAACGATCCCCCCGGTGGCCAACGAGCGAGTCAGCGCCGGGTTTCGGTCAGGTGCTGCAGCTGGGCGCGCACGGAGAGCTCGGCGGCACCCCACAGCACCGGGTCGACGTCGGCGTAGACGATCTCGACCACGCGCCGGGGCAGCTCGTCGGCGGCGATTCCCTCCGGGTGGGGCTCGGCGCGCAGCTGCGCGACCGCGTCGGCCACCTGCTGGAGGCGCTCGTGGCGGTGGGCGATGTAGTGGTCGAGCACGCCGAGAGCGTCGTCGACGACCGGGCCGTGACCCGGCCAGATGGTGCTGATCTCGCGCTCCTCGGCCAAGGCATGGAGCCGGTCGAGGGAGTCGAGGTAGGCGCCGAGCTGGCCGTCGGGGTGGGAGACGACCGTGGTCCCCCGCCCCAGGACGGTGTCGCCGGTGAGCACCGCGGACTCGGCCGGCAGCACGAAGGACAGCGAGTCGGCGGTGTGCCCCGGGGTGGCGACCACCCGGACCTCGAGCCCGTCGACGTCGACCACGTCACCACCGGCGAGGCCCTCGTCGCCCAGGCGCTGCTCGGGGTCGAGTGCGCGTACGCCACAACCCATCCGCGACGCGAACTCCTTGGCGGCCTCGGAGTGGTCCAGGTGGTGGTGGGTGAGCAGCACGACGCCGACCTCGCCGGCCGCCTCGGCCACGGCGGCGAGGTGGCCCTCGTCCGGCGGGCCGGGGTCGACGACGACCGACCGGCGCGCGCCCGGCTCACGGAGCACCCAGGTGTTGGTGCCGTCGAGGGTCATCATGTTGGCGTTCGGCGCGAGCACGCACTGGGCGCGCTCGCCGAACCCGCCACCCGACCAGCTCACGCGTGCGCCTCCAGCAACGGCGCCAGCGCCTCGGGCACGGAGAGCACCATGCCCTCCGGCCCCTCCTCGACCTCCGGGGTGAACATCTCGACGTGCCGGTCGCGCGAGGCGTCGACCACGGCCGCGGGGTCGTCGTACTGGCCCACCTCGAGGCAGGTCAGGTACGTCGGCGGCAGCATCATGATCTGCTCCGCGTCGACCTGGCGCACCGCCTCGAGCGCCGGGAGCCAGGCGACCGAGTCCGACTCGGTGGAGACGTCGCGGGTGCGCTGGCCCTCCGGGAGCTCGGCGACGAAGAACCACGTGCGGTAGCGCCGCGGCTCGAAGATCGGGGTGAGCCACCCCGCCCAGACCCCGAGGAGGTCGGTGCGCAGCACCAGGCCGCGCCGCTCCAGGAAGTCGGTGAACGCCAGCTCACGCGCCTCCAGGCGGGCTCGGTCGGCCTCCCAGTCCTCCCCGGTCGTGTCCGCGACCACGGTGTCGGGCGACTCGCCCGCGAGCAGCACCCCGGACTCCTCGAAGGTCTCGCGCACGGCCGCACAGACCAGTGCCCGGGCCGTCGCCTCGTCGGTGCCGAGCCGCTCGGCCCACTCCTGCGCCGAGGGGCCGGCCCACGCGGTGGCGTGCTCGAAGTCGCGCGGGTCGACACCTCCACCCGGGAAGACGCACATGCCACCGGCGAAGGCCATCGAGACCTGGCGGCGCAGGAGGTAGACCTCCGGGCCGCGGTCACCCCGACGCAGCAGCACCACCGTCGCGGCGTTGCGCGGCTCGGCGGGCTCGCGGCTGCCGTCGGCGAACGCACCGGCGTCCTCGACGAGCTGGGGCGGCAGCTGCACGCGTCGCACGGGGCTCAGACCTCGACGACCATCTCGACCTCGACCGGCACGTCGAGCGGGAGCACGGCCACCCCGACAGCGGAGCGGGCGTGCTGCCCGGCCTCGCCGAACACCTCGCCGAGCAGCTCCGAGACGCCGTTGGCGACCTGGGGCTGGCCGGTGAAGTCCGGGGCGGAGGCGACGAACGCGACGACCTTGACGACCCGCTTCACGGCGGACAGCTCGCCGACCTCCGCGCGGATCGCGGCAAGGGCGTTGAGCGTGCACTGCTGCGCGCACTCGACGGCCTGCTCCTGCGTCACCTCGGCTCCGACCTTGCCGGTGTGCAGCGGCTTGCCGTCGCGCAGCGGGACCTGTCCGGAGGTGTGGACGTAGTTGCCGCTGCGCAGGGCGGGCACGTACGCCGCCACCGGCTTGGCCACCTCGGGCACGCTCAGCCCGAGCTCCTCGAGGCGCTGCTCGGGGGTGCTCATTCGGGGTCCCCGGCGAAGTGTGAGCGAGGCGAGCGACTCGTTGGGGTGGAGCTCATGCGAGCGGCCGCTTGAAGTAGGCGACGAGGTTCTCCGGGTTCATCCCCGGGACGATCTGGACGAGCTCCCAGCCCTCGGAGCCGAAGTTGTCGAGGATCTGCTTGGTGGAATGCACCAGCACGGGCGCGGTCAGGTATTCCCACTTGGTCATGCCGGCCACCCTAGTGCGGCTCCTAGGCTGCCCGTCATGTGCGGTCCCCTCCCCGATGCCGACCTTCCCGACGCCACGGTGCGCTACGCCGACCACGAGCACGGGGTGATCGACCTGCACCTGCCGCCGGGAGCGGCGACGGGCGTGCTGGTGCTGGTGCACGGGGGCTTCTGGAAGGCGGAGTACGACCGCCGCCACACCCGGCCGATGGCCGCGGCCCTGGCCGCCGAGGGTTGGTTGGTTGCCTCCCCGGAGTACCGCCGGGTGCGGGCCGGGGGTGGCTGGCCGGTCACCGGGGACGACGTACGCCGGGCCGTCGAGCGGTTGCCAGAGCTCCTCGCCGGACTCGACCTGGCCACCGGTCCGGTCTCGGTCGTGGGCCACTCCGCAGGTGGGCACCTCGCCCTGTGGCTGGCCACCTGCGGGCTGGAGCTCTCGCGGGTGGTGGGGCTGGCCCCGGTCTGCGACCTGGGCGAGGCGATCCGGCTCGACCTCGGCGGCGGCGCGACCACGGCGCTGCTGCAGGGCCGCGACCCTGCGGAGGCGGACCCGATGGTGCTGCTCGAGGCGCACCCGGACCTGCCGGTGGGCATCGTGCACGGGCGCGACGACGAGGACGTCCCGGTGTCCCTGAGCCGGGGCCTCGTCCGCCGGCACCCGTGGGTCGACCTCGTGGAGGTCGACTGCGCCCACTACGAGGTGATCGAGCCGGGCAGCGTCGCCTGGCCGGCCGTGCTGGACGCGTTAGGAGGGTGAGCCGCTGCGCGAGGCGTCGCGAACGGTTGCGTCGTGGCCGAAGAACCACACGGCGTGCAGCCCCAGCACCAGCACCAGCACCAGCATCAGCGACACCAGCAGCGCCTCGAGCTGCAACGGGGTCAGGCCGACGTCGAGCGGTGGCAGGACCGCCACCACCACCATGGCGACGTACACGGGCAGCGCGGACAGCAGCGCCACGGCGCTCACGCCCGGGTGCCCACGGGTGACGCGCGCGACGAGCACCGCACCGGCGATGCCGACCAGACCGAGCAGGGTGAAGACCGTTCGCCACAGTCCCGGGAGGTCTGCCGCGACCAGCGACAGCAGCGAGGCCGTGGCCGGGATGATGAACTGCAGCGACACCACGTAGGCCATCCGGGCGGTGTCGCGACGCTCGAACCACTCCGGGTGCTTGTCGACCACGATCCACCACAGGCCGAGCAGGGTGAACCCGACCCCGGAGACCGTCGCGTAGAAGCCGGTGAGGTCCATGTGAGTCGAGACGTCGGTCCTGGGCGCCTCAGCCCAGGCCGATGATCTCCGGCTCGGTCTTCTCCCGGACCTCGTCCTCGGTGACCCCGGGGGCGAGCTCGACCAGCGCCAGCCCGTCCTCGGTGACGTCGAGGACGCACAGGTCGGTGATGATCCGCTGCACCACGGCGCGGCCGGTGTAGGGCAGCGAGCACTCGTTGACGATCTTGTAGGAGCCGTCCTTGGCGTTGTGCTCCATGAGCACGATCACCCGCTTGGCACCGTGGACCAGGTCCATCGCGCCACCCATGCCCTTGACCATCTTGCCGGGGATCATCCAGTTGGCGATGTCGCCGGTGGCCGAGACCTGCATGGCGCCGAGGATCGCGGCGTCGATCTTGCCGCCGCGGATCATCCCGAAGCTGGTCGCGGAGTCGAAGAACGACGCCCCCTTGCGCAGGGTGACCGTCTCCTTGCCCGCGTTGATCAGGTCTGGGTCCTCCTCGCCCTCGAGGGGGTAGGCGCCCACGCCGAGGATGCCGTTCTCCGACTGCAGCACCAGCTCGACGTCGTCGGCGACGTAGTTGGGCACCAGTGTCGGCAGCCCGATCCCGAGGTTGACGTAGGACCCGTCAGTCAGCTCCGCGGCCGCCCGGGCGGCCATCTCCTCACGCGTCCAGCTCATCAGGCGTCTCCTCCCTCGGCGATCCCGGCGGCGGCCCCACCGGCGGGCACCTGCTCGGCGGGCGGCTCGGTGCGCGGCCGCACGGTGCGCTTCTCGATGCGCTTGTCCGCGGCCTGCTCCGGGGTCAGCGCGACCACCCGCTGCACGTAGACCCCTGGGGTGTGCACCTCGCCTGCGTCCAGCTCACCGGGTTCGACGAGGTGCTCGACCTCGGCGATCGTCACCCGCCCCGACATCGCCGCCAGCGGGTTGAAGTTGCGCGCCGAGTCCCGGTAGACGAGGTTGCCGTGCCGGTCGCCCTTCCAGGCCCGGACGAGCCCGAAGTCGGCGACGATGGCCTCCTCGAGGACGTACTCACGGCCACCGAAGTCACGGGTCTCCTTGGGCGGCGAGGCGACCACCACGTTGCCCTCGGAGTCGTAGCGCCACGGCAGGCCGCCCTCGGCGACCTGGGTGCCTCCGCCGGTGGCGGTGAAGAACGCCGGGATGCCGGACCCACCCGCACGCAGCCGCTCGGCCAGCGTGCCCTGCGGGGTCAGCTCGACCTCCAGCTCGCCGTGGAGGTACTGGCGGGCGAACTCCTTGTTCTCCCCGACGTACGACGCGACCATCCGCCGGATCCGCTTCTCCGCCAGCAGCCGGCCGAGCCCCCAGTCGTCGACGCCGCAATTGTTCGACACCGCCTCCAGGTCCGTCGTACCGGCCTGCAGCAGCGCATCGATCAGCACCGACGGGATCCCGCACAGCCCGAACCCGCCCACGGCCAGCGTCGCGCCGTCCGGGATGTCCGCGACCGCCTCGGCCGCACTCGCCACAACCTTGTCCACGCTCACCACCTCCGCCGGAGATCCTGCCATCCCGTGTGGCCCCGGCCACAACCGGCTGTGAGCGCCCGTCGGCGCCGGCGGCGCCGTCGCTAGGCTGCCGGGCATGCCGGCGCGCCCCTCCGACTCACACGGGGACTCCCACGGGGACTTCCCGGACGTGCAGCTGCACGTGGTGACCGGCAAGGGCGGCACCGGCAAGACCACCGTCGCGGCGGCTCTGGCCCTCGCGCTCGCTGCCCGGGGCAGGACCGTGCTGCTGTGCGAGGTGGAGGGCCGCCAGGGGATCGCCCAGCTCTTCGACGTCTCCCCTCTCCCCTACGAGGAGCGGCTGATCGCCCGCGGCACCGGCGGCTCCGGCAACGTCTACGCGCTGGCCATCGACCCCGAGTCGGCGCTGCTGGAGTATCTGGACATGTACTACCGGCTGGGCCGCGCCGGGAAGGCGCTGGACCGGTTCGGGGTGATCGAGTTCGCCACCACGATCGCCCCCGGGGTCCGCGACGTGCTGCTCACCGGCAAGGTCTACGAGGCGGCCAACCGAAACAAGCGCAACAAGGGCGCCCGGGTGTACGACGCGATCGTGCTGGACGCCCCACCGACCGGCCGGATCGCGCAGTTCCTCAACGTGAACAACGAGCTGGCCGGCCTGGCCAAGGTTGGCCCGATCAAGTCGCAGGCCGACACGGTGATGACCCTGCTGCGCTCGCCGCGCACGGCCATCCACCTGGTCACCGTGCTCGAGGAGATGCCGGTGCAGGAGACCGCCGACGGCATCGAGGAGCTCCGCGCCGCGGATCTGCCGATCGGCGGCGTGGTGGTCAACCTGGTCCGCCCGCAGGACCTCGACCAGGAGGACCGCAAGGCGCTGGTCGAGGGTGCCGTGGACCGCGAGGACCTCGCGGCCCGACTGTCCGAGGCCGGCATCGAGCCGGCCGACGAGCTGCTGGACGCACTGCTCGAGGAGGGCCGGCACCACGCCGAGCGCCGCCGGCTCGAGGACTCCCAGCGGGCGATCGTCGAGCGCCTCGGCGTGCCCTACTACGAGCTGCCCCGCCTGCCAGGGGGCATCGACCTGAGTGGGATCTACGAGCTCGCCGAGGAGCTGACCGAGGAGGGACTCGCATGAGCCGTCGTCGCCCCTCGCCCCGGGTGGGCCCCCAGGTCGCGACCCACGACCCGGCCCGCGTCCTCGACGTGGACACCCTGCTGGACGATCCGGACGTCGGGATCATCGTGTGCTGCGGCTCGGGCGGGGTCGGCAAGACCACCACCTCCGCGGCGCTGGCCCTGCGGGCGGCCGAGCGCGGCCGCAAGGTGGTGGTGCTGACCATCGACCCGGCGCGCCGCCTGGCCCAGTCGATGGGGATCGAGGAGCTGGACAACACGCCCCGGCCGGTGCCGGACGTGGACGGGACCAGGGCCGGCTCCCTGGACGCGATGATGCTGGACATGAAGCGCACCTTCGACGAGGTGGTGCAGAGCCAGGCCAGCCCGGAGAAGGCCGAGCAGATCCTGAACAACCCCTTCTACGTCGCCGTGTCGAGCTCCTTCGCCGGCACGCAGGAGTACATGGCGATGGAGAAGCTCGGCCAGCTCGACAAGGACGCCCGACGCACCGGCCGGTGGGACCTGATCGTGGTCGACACTCCGCCCTCGCGCAGCGCCCTGGACTTCCTCGACGCCCCCGAGCGGCTCTCCAGCGTCCTCGACGGGCGGTTCATGAAGCTGCTGCTGGCTCCGGCGCGCGGCCCGGCCCGGCTGATGACCGCGGGCTTCGGGATGGTGACCAACGCGATCACCAAGATCATCGGCGCGCAGGTTCTCACCGACATGAAGGCGTTCGTGGCCGCGTTCGACACCCTGTTCGGCGGCTTCCGGCAGCGGGCGCAACGCACCTTCGAGCTGCTCCAGGACCGGCGTACGGCGTTCCTGGTGGTCGCCGCGCCAGAGCCGGACGCGATGCGCGAGGCGGCCTTCTTCGTCGAGCGGCTCCGCGAGGAGCAGATGCCGCTGGCCGGACTCGTGGTCAACCGCGCGAGCGTCGACCCCGGTGGCGGCCTGTCCGAGAACGCCGCGATGGCCGGCGTCGAGAAGCTGCGCGCCCTCGGTGAGGACCAGCTCGCGGCAGGGCTACTGCGCCTGCACGCCGACCGCATGGTGCTGGTGCAGCGCGAGGCCAGGCTCACCCAGCGGTTCGCGACGACGCACCCCGACGTACCGACGGCGGTGCTGCCGGCGCTGTCCACCGACGTGCACGACCTCGACGGCCTGCGTCGCATCGGTGAGCTGCTCGCCCACCAGTCGGAGGCGACGGGCGCCCCGGCGGAGGGCGCCCGTCGTCCCGGCGGTTCCGGTTAGCCGGTCAGGCCGAGGCTGCGGCCGCGGCCTCGTGCTCGGACTTCGCAGTCTCGAGCAGCTGGCGCCACGACGTCACGTTCGGTCGCTTGCGCAGCAGTGCGCGACGCTCCCGCTCGGTGAGGCCCCCCCAGACGCCCCACTCGATCTTGTTGTCGAGCGCTTCGGCAAGGCACTCGGCGCGCACGGGGCACGCCCCGCACACGACCTTCGCCTTGTGCTGCTCCGCCCCCCGCACGAAGAGCTCGTCCGGCGCCGACTGCTGGCACAGGGCCGCGCTGGCCCACATCTCGTTCCAGGACATGTCCCCTCCAAGTTTCAAGTCCCGGGTTTGTCTAGGAACCGGCTCGCCCCGATACGTCCGTTTCCAACCCACGAGAAGATTAGGGAGACGTCGAGAACCGGAACAGACACGTGTGAGTGGTTCTCGTATAGCCCTAAATGACTAGGCCGTCCGCGCCACACGGTCGGTTGTCACCGCCAACCCATAGACTTGTGATATGCCGCGCCGCCCTGCCCACCTCACCTTCGGCACGGTCATCTCGCACCTCGGGGTGATCATCGCCGTCTCCGTGGTCCTCGGACTCCTCGTCGCCGGTCTGGCGGTGCCGTTCGTGGGCGCGCTGGGCTACGGGTCCAACGTGGCTGCCCGGTCGATGAAGAAGCTCCCCGCCGAGCTCGAGGCCGACCCACTGGCCGAGCGCAGTCGGATCCTCGACCGCAACGGCGACCTCGTGGCCACCCTGTACGACGAGAACCGCGTGAACATCCCCCTGGCCCGCGTCGCGCCGATCATGCGCGAGGCGATCGTGGCGATCGAGGACTATCGCTTCTACGAGCACGGCGCCCTCGACCTGAAGGGCACGCTCCGCGCGTTCATCAACAACCAGGCCACCAACAGCACCCAGGGCGGATCGTCGATCACCCAGCAGATGGCCAAGATGACGCAGGTCGCGCAGGCGGACACCAAGGAGGAGCGGCTCAAGGCCACCGAGAACACCTACGCCCGCAAGATCCAGGAGCTGCGGCACGCGATCGCCTTCGAGCAGAACTACTCCAAGGACTGGATCCTCGAGCGCTATCTCAACCTCGCCTACTTCGGTGACGGCGCCTACGGGATCCAGGCGGCGGCCCGGCACTACTTCTCGGTGCCCGCGAGCAAGCTGACGCTGAAGCAGGCGGCCACCCTGGCCGGCCTGGTCAAGAACCCGGTCGGGTTCGACCCCACCCGCTTCCCCGATCGGACCGTCGCCCGTCGCGACGTCGTTCTCCAGCGGATGGCCGAGCTCGAGGTCGCCGACCCCCCGGTCGTCGACAAGATCATCGGTTCCAAGCTGGACCTGAAGGTGAGCAAGAGCCGCAACGGCTGCCTGGGCTCCAAGGCGCCGTTCTTCTGCGACTACGTGCGCCGCTACCTGCTCGCGGACCCCTCGCTGGGCCGCACCGTCGAGGACCGCGCGCAGCTGCTCAACAGCGGTGGCCTGACGATCAGGACCACGCTGGACCTCGAGTTCCAGACGGCGGCGGACCGGGCCACCGACAACGCGGTCAACGAGAAGGACCAGGCCATCGGGGCCCTCGCCATGGTCAAGCCCGGCACCGGGGAGGTCCGCGCCATCTCCCAGTCGCGGCCGATGGGCCGCGACCGCAAGAAGGGCGAGACCTTCCTCAACTACGTGGTCGACAGCAAGTACGGCGACTCCAACGGGTTCCAGGCAGGGTCCACGTTCAAGGTGTTCGTGCTCGCCGCAGCCCTCGAGCAGGGCATGCCCACGTCGACGAGCTTCAACGCGCCCCCACAGATCTCGATCCCGCAGAACGAGTTCCAGACCTGCAACGGCCCCTACCCGGTCTCCGCGCCGTGGGAGCCCAAGAACTCCACCAGCAACGGCTACTTCGACATGTACAAGGGCACCCAGCTGTCGGTGAACACCTACTTCGCCCAGCTCGAGCGCCGAACCGGACTCTGCGAGCCCTACGCCCTCGCCAAGGCCATGGGCGTCGACCTGAGTGATCCGGACCGGGAGCGCGTGCCGTCGTTCGTGCTCGGCATCGCCGACGTCAGCCCGCTCGAGATGGCCAGCGCCTACGCCACCTTCGCCGCGCGGGGCAGGCACTGCGACGCCCACCCCGTGACGGAGATCAAGAACGCCGCCGGCAAGCTCTTCAAGAAGTACCCCCCGAAGTGCCGCCAGGTGATGCAGCAGAGCACCGCCGACACGGTCAACGACGTCCTGCGTGGGGTGATCGCCCCGGGCGGCTTCGGCCAGGCGCTGGCGCTGAACAAGCCCGCAGCCGGGAAGACCGGAACGATCAACAGCAACATGGCCGTGTGGTTCAACGGCTACACGCCGGAGCTCTCCACCGCCGCGATGATCGCCGGCGCCAACCAGCAGGGCCACTGGGTGACCCTCAACGGCCAGACCGTCGGCGGCCGGTTCGTCTCAACGGCGGCGGGTTCCACGCTCGCCGGACCGATGTGGGCCGAGGCGATGCGGGCGATCCAGGACCGCTTGCCGGCCACCAACTTCACCCCGCGATCGGGTGAGGTCGGGGAGCGGGTCGAGGTGCCGATCCCCGACGTGACCGGGATGAAGGTCCGGGCCGCTGCGCAACGGCTTGCCGGTGCCGGCTTCTACGTCTCGATCGGCGAGCGCCGGCCCTCCGAGGAGCCCGAGGGCCGGGTGGCCGGCACCCGGCCGGCCGACAACGAGTCGGCCGCTCGCGGCTCGACGGTCTACATCTTCCCGTCGTCCGGTCCCGGCGGCTCCGGTGGCGACAACGACGGGGACGACGAGGACGAGGGCGAGGCCGGCTCGCAGCCCTAGCTGTGATGCCCAGCCAGGTTGTCCAACCTGGTGATGGGTGGGCCCTTTCCGATTGCTGAGTGGGGCCGGTGGTGGTTGTACTCGTGGACCCATGTTGGCAGAGCCGCGAGGCGGGCTGACTCGGAGTTGTAGAACTTCCTGAAGGCCCATCCCTGGGCCAGGGTGCGGTGGAACCGTTCGATCTT
>DASSLA010000014.1:0-2327 GCA_035689885.1 Marmoricola sp.
GCGGTCCTCGCCGAAGTCCTTCTGCAGGCCGTCGGTGATCCGGAAGACGCCGCCGAGCTTGCCGACGTCCTCACCCATGACCAGGACCTTGGGGTCGTCCTCCATCGCCTTGCGCAGGCCCATGTTGAGGCCCTTGGCGAGGGTGATCTTCTGCGTGGTGCTCATGAGTGGGCCTCCTCGAAGGTGTCGAGGTAGGCGGTGAAGCCCTCGCGCTGCACGCGCAGCTCCTCGGTCTCCTCGGCGTAGACGTGCTCGAACATCGCCAGGGGCTCGGGGTCGGGCAGGGCCTTGCAGCCCTCGCGCAGGTGGTGCCCGAGGTCGTCGGCCTCCTGCTTCACGCCGGCGATGAAGTCGTCGTCGACCAGGCCGTTGCGCCGCAGGTAGACCTCCAGGCGCGCGATCGGGTCCTTGAGCTTCCAGTGCTCGACGTCGTCGGAGAGCCGGTAGCGGGTCGGGTCGTCGGTCGTGGTGTGGGCGCCCATCCGGTACGTGTAGGCCTCCACCAGCGTCGGGCCGCTGCCCTCGCGGGCCCGCTGCAGGGCGGCCTGCGTGACGGCGTACGTCGCGAGCACGTCGTTGCCGTCGACGCGGACGCCGGGGAAGCCGAAGCCGAGGGCGCGCTGGTACAGCGGGATCCGCGACTGCCGCTCGATCGGCTCGGAGATCGCCCACTGGTTGTTCTGGCAGAAGAACACGACCGGCGCGTTGTAGGACGCGGCGAAGATGAAGGCCTCGTTGACGTCGCCCTGGCTGCTCGCGCCGTCACCGAAGTGGGCGACCACGGCGGTGTCGCGCTCGGGGTCGCCGGTGCCGACGGCGCCGTCGCGCTGGACGCCCATCGCGTAGCCCGTGGCGTGCAGTGCCTGGGCGCCGATCACGATCGTGTAGAGCCCGAAGTTGTAGTCCCTGGGGTCCCAGGAGCCGTGGTCGACACCGCGGAACAGGCCGAGCAGCTTCAGCGGGTCGATGCCCTTGCAGTAGGCGACACCGTGCTCGCGGTAGGTCGGGAAGACGTAGTCCTGCGGGCGCAGCGCGCGGCCGGCGCCGATCTGCGCGGCCTCCTGGCCGAGCAGCTGGGCCCAGATGCCGAGCTCGCCGTGGCGCTGCAGCGCGGTGGCCTCGGTGTCGATGCGCCGGGTGAGCACCATGTCGCGGTAGAAGCCGCGGAGCTGCTCGGCGCTGAAGTCCAGGTCGAACTCGGGGTGGTGGACGCGCTCACCCTCGGGAGTCAGCAGCTGGACGAGCTCGGGGCCGCCGTCCTGCTGGGAGGGGCCGAACACCTCGACGAGGTCGGGCCCGAAGTCGGTTGGCTGAGTCATGCGCACTCCTGGTGGCTCGGTGCATCCGCGGGGTCTCCGCGTCCGCTGGTTGAGCTGGGCCGACGTGCTCGCGGGGGTGGTGCGCGCGCGTCGGGGTCCATTGTGACCCACTGCACAGCGGGTGCGCACAAGGTATCGGCCCGGGCCGCGGCGGCCAAACCGGCGACGGACGCCTCGCGGTCAGGCGACCGGCTCGCCGCGCAGGCGCTCGCGGTCGACCCGCAGGTGGTAGCGCCGGCCGACCTTGCCGCCGGCGACCGCAGCGAGCAGCGTCACCAGCAGTACGGCGAGCGCGACGATGATGCCCGCGGCCGACACCTCGTTGCTCGGGATCGGGATCTGTGGCACGTCGACCCGGTCGAGCAGGTTGTACTGGTCGCCCGCGATCCAGCCGAGCACAGCGGCGATGGCGGTGACGACCAGGCCGATCACCCACACCAGCGCGCCCTGGCGGCCGCCGTCGAAGCGCGACATCCGCCCGGCGACGTAGCCGCCGGCGTAGTAGGCGATCAGGAGGATGCCCAGCAGGACCAGGGCCGTGACCAGGCTGAACGTGCCGGCCTCGCGCTCGGCGTCGGACTGGGTGATCCCCTGGGAGTAGCCGACTGCGGTCGCGAGGGCGGCCAGGATGCCGGTGAGCAGGGCGGTCATGCCGACGGCGACCAGCCAGCCGAAGAAGGCGGCACCCCAGTTGGTGCCTCCGAAGCGGTCGTAGGCGGCCTCGTCGCCGACCACGCGATCATCGTGGACGGTGCGGTCCGTGTGAGCAGCACGCTCGTCGCGGTCGTCGTGCTCGTCGGTCACGGTGTCGTCATGGCGCTTGCGCGGCTTGAGCTTCATGGCGGTCCTCCCTGGCTCGGGCAGCGACCGTCGCTGACCCCACCGGATGCCGTACCCACATGGATCAGACGGAATCACCCACCGGCCCGTTACCCGAGCAGCTCGATCAGTCGCAGCGCGTCGTACGGGGCGTAGCCCTTGATGTCGTTGTCGAAGTAGACGAAAACG
>DASSLA010000015.1:0-12622 GCA_035689885.1 Marmoricola sp.
CGCGGCGGTCTCCCGCTCCGGCACGACCCACTTCGACAGCGGGTCATCGTAGGCCTCCGGCCAGTCCAGCACGGGGCCCTCATGTCGACTGAGCAGCGCGGTGAGCAGCTCGGTCGGGTCGGCGAAGTCCGGCGGGCGCAGGGGTGCGCCGAGCTGGAAGTACGCCGATCCGTCCTCGTCGCGTCGCGCGGTCATCGGCACCACGGGCGCGTCGATCTGATGGGCGATGCGCACGGCGCCGGAGGACCCGACCAGGTGCCGGCCGACGAAGTCCGTGGGCGTGCGTCCCGGCACGTCCAGCGCGCTCAGCACCAGCCGGCCCTCCCTCAGCCGCCGGCGCACGCCGGCCGACCCCTCGGCCGAGCTGAACACCTCGCAGCCGCGGTTGGCGTTGACCACGACCTGGCGCAGCCACGGCTGGGCGTCCTCGACCATCAGGGTCTGGTTGGCCATCACCGAGACCGGCAGTCCGTGCGCCCCGAGCGAGGTGCCGACCAGCTCGAAGGGCCCGTGGTGAACGAAGGTCACCAGCGCCCCGTCGAGCCCGGCCACGTCCTCGACTCCGTGCACGGGCACCGGGTCGCCGTACCTCTCCGGGTGCCAGCGCGTCTCGGTGCGCCAGCGGCGGTGCTCGACGTACGCCGCCGCGAGCCCCTCGATGTCGGACCCGGGTCGCGCCTCGTCGAGCAGGAACCGCATGTTGGCGCGCGCCCGCTCCATCACGCGGGCGCTGCGGCGCTCGGCCCGCGTGGCGACGCGCACCAGCAGCGGCACCGTCGCCGCCGGTGCGTGGCGCCGCAGGTCGGCCGCCGTCAGGGCCATCCGGGACCGCAGGGACACCATCTCGATCTGCCTCCTCCGCCGGGGGGGCCGCACACCCCCATGGCGTGTGCGGCCGCTACCACCCTCAACGGCCCCCCGGGCCCGCAGTTACGGAAGGATGACGACATGCTCGGCACCATCGCCCCGCCGTTCTCCGACCGGCGACTCGCCCTGCAGCTCCTCGCCCGGTCCGTACGCCGGCCCGCCAGCGCGCGGGACCGGATCAACCGGCACAACCTCGCGGCCTGGCGGCGGTGGCGCGGCGTGCACGCGACCTGCAACATCTGCGGCCACACCGGCACGCTCCGCTACGAGCTGCCCGACCTCGCGACCTTCGAGCGCCACCACATCGAGCCGCTGCGGGAGACGCTGCGCTGCCGCGGCTGCCACGCCAAGATGCGCGACCGCGTGCTCGCCGCCGGCCTGCTCGACGCCCTCGCCCGCCGCGGCGTCCGGGCCCGGACCATCGACCAGCTCGCCACCCGGCTGCCCGAGCACGTCACCATCCTCGACACCGACGCGCACAGCCGGATCGCGCACCGGTTGCGGGTCGCCCCCGGGTTCCACCGCTCGCTGTACCTGCCCGGGCGGACCAACGGCGAAGTGCTCGACGACGACCGGATGCGCAACGTCGACCTCGAGCAGATGCCCTACCCCGACGGGACGTTCGACATCGTGATCACCTCCGAGGTGATGGAGCACGTGCGCTGGGTCGACCGCGCCCACCGCGAGATCGCGCGCTGCCTGAAGGCCGACGGCACGTACCTGTTCACCGTCCCCTACGACCCCGCACTCGAGCACACCTGGACGCTGGTGGACCCCGAGACCGACCGCGACCTCGTCGACGAGCCGCACGTTCACGGCGACCCGATGATCCGAGAGAAGGGCATCCGCTCCTACCGCGTCTTCGGCCGCGACATCGTCGACGATTTGGCAGGGGCCGGGCTGGACGCGGAGTTCACCCGGGTCGAGCGACCGGAGGCGGGCATCTTCGGCGGCGACCTGTTCACGGCGGTGCCCCGTGCGTGAGAACGCGCGCCTTCAGGTCCGGTCCTTCGACGTCTTCGACACCGTCCTCACCCGCCGGGTGGGCGACCCCGAGGTGGTCATCGCGCTGCTGGCCCACCGCGTGGCGCCGTACGACGGACCGGCCGGCGCCTTCGCGGCCGCCCGGCTCCGCTGCGAGCGCGACCTGACCCGGCGGCTGGGCCGACACGCCACCCTGCTGGAGATCCACCGGGCCGTGGCCGGTGCGCTCAACGAACCGGTCGCGCGCGCTGCGGACTGGGTCCGGGTCGAGGAGGACCTCGAGCGCGAGCTCAGCGTCGCGCTGCCAGGAGCGGTGGATCGGCTGGAGCGGGCGCGCAAGGAGGCCGACCGGGTCGTCTTCGTCTCCGACACCCCGCACACGGCGGCGTTCCTCCGCGAGCTGCTCGAGCGCGCGGGGCTGGCCACGCCCGAGGACCGGGTCTTCACCTCCTCCTCGGGCGCCCACAGCAAGAGCCGGGGCGGGTTGTTCCACGCCGTCGCCGAGGAGCTGCACGAGGAGCTCGGCGACGCCGACTTCGTGCACGTAGGCGACAACCGGCACGGCGACGTGGCCACCGCACGGCTCGAGGGCTGGCAGGGGGTGTGGGCACCGGAGGGGAAGCTCGACCGCTACGAGCGCCTGCTCGAGCAGCACGCCGCCGAGACCGACCACCTCACCTCCTGGCTCGCCGGCGCCTCGCGGCTGGCCCGGCTCGAGGCCAGGGCGGCCGGGGTCGCGAAGCCGATCGCCGAGGTGAGCGCGGGGGCGTTCGCGCCGATGCTGGTCGGCTACGCGCTGTGGGTCATCGGCCAGGCCAGGGCCCGCGGGACGAAGCGGCTCTACTACGTGGCCCGCGACGGCGCGGTGATGCTCGAGGCGGCTCGGCACGTGGTCGGCGCATTGGCGCCCGACCTCGAGCTGCGCTACCTGCACGGCTCCCGCCAGCCGTGGATCTTCGGTGCCAGCGCCACCTCCGACGTGATCCTGTCCCGCTGGGTCACCCCGCGCCGCGACTTCACCCCACGTACGGCGCTCGCGCGCGTGCACCTCACCCCCGAGGAGGCTCACGCGCTCACCGGCCATCCGCTGACCGACCCCGCCCGGCAGCACGCCGCGCTGGGCGCCGAGGAGCGCGAGGAGATCGCACGCCTGATGCAGCAGGATCCGCTGCTCGGACGGGTCCGCGAACAGGCCGACGTGGTCGCGCAGCAGACCCTCGCCTATCTGCAGCAGGAGGGGTTCTTCGACGGTGTGCCCAGCGCGCTGGTCGACGCCGGCTGGGAGGGCCGCACCGCCGCCGCCTTCGACCACCTGGTGCGTCGCGGGGGTGGGGAGAAGGTCGACCACTTCGTGATCGGGATGCTGCCGTCCACCGCCGACCCGCGGCAGGAGGACGGCGTCCGGATGACCCCGTGGCTCTTCGACCAGCAGCGCTCCCCCGGCTCCGGGCTCGGCGACGGCCGGCTCTTCCAGGCGCCCAACCTGCTGGTGGAGATGCTCTGCGCCGGCACCGAGGGCCGCACCATCGGCTACGAGCAGGTCGACGGCCGGATGCGCCCTGTGCTCGCCGCGAGCAGCAACGACCCGGTGCTGGCGTGGGGCCTGCCGCAGATGCAGTCGGTCGCGGTGCGCGTCGCCGAGCTGGCCGCGCCCCACCTCGCCGCGAGCGCCGTGCACGTGGACTGCCGGCCCGCGGTCGCCGAGGGGCTGCGCGCCTTCTGGACCGACCCGACCCGCGAGGAGGCGCTCGCGTGGGGTGCCTTCCCCTGGGAGGAGGAGATCTGGCCGCCCTACTCGCCGGTGGCCCAGCGGCTCACCACCCGCGACGTGCTGCAGCGGCTGCGGCGGGGCGACCGGCGGATCCGTCGTACGAACTCCTGGCGGGCGGGCTCCGCCGAGGTCAGCGGCCAGCCCTGGAAGGCGATGCTGCGCCTCAAGGCGTGGCAGGACGAGCACGGCGAGACCCTGCGCAAGGTCCCCCGGAGGTTGCGGCTGGAGGTCGCGAAGCGGAGGTGCTGAGTGGCGTGACTTCCGCCCCGCTCCCCCGTTGAGGTCTGCGAGACGTGCCGGTGCCCGCCGCGCCGGCGCGTCTCACGCCACCACGCCGACCCCCGGGAGCCGAGATGCCACGGGTCGTGATCGCCCACGACTACCTGACGCAGCGGGGCGGCGCGGAGCGCGTGGTGCTGGCGATGCTCGAGGCGTTCCCCGATGCACGGGTGGTGACGTCCTTCCACGACCCGGAGGCGACCTTCCCCGAGTTCGCGGACCACGAGGTCGAGACGACGTGGCCGAACCGGTTCGGGGTGCTGCGCAAGGACCCGCGCCGCGCGTTCCCGATCCTGGCGCCGACGGTGTCGCGGCACCGGATCACCGACGCCGACGTGGTGGTGGTCAGCAGCTCCGGCTGGGCGCACGGCTTCGCCACCGACACACCCAAGCTCGTCTACTGCCACAACCCGGCCCGCTGGCTGCACCAGCGCGACGACTACGCCGCCGGCATCCCCGCCCCGGCACGCGCCGCGCTGCGAGCGCTCTCACCGGCCCTGGTCCGCTGGGACCGTACGGCGGCTGCCACCGCGACCTCCTACCTCGCGAACTCGACCGCCGTGCAGCAGCGGATCAAGCAGGCCTACGGCATCGACGCCGGGCTGCTCCATCCGCCACCCGGGCTCGATCCCGACGGCCCGCGGTCGACCGTTCCCGGCCTGAGCCCCGGCTTCCTGATGACCGTCGCGCGCGCCCGTGGCTACAAGAACAGCCAGGTGCTCTGCGAGGCGGCGAAGCACCTCCCCGAGCGGCAGCTGGCCGTCGTCGGTGGCCTGCCCGAGGGCGCCCCCCGACCCGGCAACGTCGTCGACCTCGGCCGGGTCGACGACGCGCAGCTGCGCTGGCTCTACGCCCACGCCGCGGGGCTGGTCGCGGTGAGCCACGAGGACTTCGGGCTCACCCCGGTGGAGGGTTACGGCTTCGGGCTGCCGTCGGTGCTGCTGCGCGCGGGCGGCTACCTCGACTCCAGCGTCGAGGACCTGACCACCGTGTTCGTCGACGAGGTCACTCCGCGCGCGGTCGCCGCGGGGGTGCGCGAGCTGCTCGCCCGTGACTGGGACCGCGAGCTGATCCGCAAGCACGCCGACGAGTTCTCGCCCGCGACCTTCCGGCAGCGACTACGCCACGAGGTCGCCAAGGCCCTGGCGGGGGTGCGATGAGCGCCCTGCACACGGTCGCCTCGGTGGCCCGTCGCAGCGTCCCCGCGCCCGCCGTACCCACGCTGGTCCGCGCCCGGACCCGCCGCGCGCTGCGCGACCCCGACGAGATGGCCACTGCCCGCCACCACATGGGGTTCCTGCTCGGCACTGCCCAGCTACGGTTCGACCTCGAGGCCGCGGCCCGGCGCTACGTGGCCTGGACCAAGTGGCGCGGCGAAGCACGCCTCCACGACGAGATCGTCTCTCGGCCGCAGCGCTTCGAGGGCCTGGACCACCTGCTCCGCTGCACCAACGGAGCGCTGGTCAGCTTCGTCCACCATGGCCAGTACGACGGTGCGTTCGCGGCCTACGAGCGGGCGGGCCTCCGGCTCGACGTGATCTTCCGGCAGGCCTCCTTGGCGCCGGACGCGCCCGAGTTCATCCGGCGGCACCTCGAGGTGGTCGCCCGGCACGCCCACGTGTTCGGCACCGACGAAGGCATGGCGGGCATCGTCGAGCGCCTCCACCAGGGCAGGCTCGTCGCGGTGGGCTCCGACATCGCCGGATCCACGCCCGTTCGGTTCGTGGGCCGCGACCTCCGGGTCGCCTCCGGCGTGGCTCGCGCCGCGTTCACCACCGGGAAGCCGGTGGTCGTGGTCACCGCCCACCACGACGGCGACGGCGACGAGTTCCAGCCGTTCCTCCGTGCGCACCCACCGCTCCTCCCGCCCGACTTCGGCGACCACCGGGCCCTGCTCCAGCAGCTGCTGACGATCCACGAGGCGGCGGTGCTCGACTGGCCGGAGGCCTACGAGAGCCCGGCCACCTACTGGGGCCACCCCGCCGACGCCGACAACCCCGGACCCGAGGTGACCAAGGCGTGAGCCGGCTGCCCGTATTGGACAAATTCGAGAAATTTGTCCGTATCCTCGAACGAGTGCGTCCAACACATCTGTTGGTCTCGGCGCTGGCACTCACCCTGGCGACAGGCCTGACCCTCACCTCCACCGCGCAGGCCAGCCCTGCCCGCGCCGCCCCTGCTCCCGCGGCCGACCCGGTCCCCCTGGTCCAGGCGCGACCGGCGGACTCGCTGGTCGATGCGTTCGGCGTGCAGACCCACCTCGGCTACCCGGGCAAGTACCAGGACACCGCCCAGGTCAAGGAGGCATTGACCGGGCTCGGCGTACGCCACGTGCGCGACGACATGTACAGCAACCGGCCCGACATGCTCGCCGCAGCGCAGGAGGTCGCGGCGGCCGGTATCCGGTTCAACCTGATCATGGGCAACCCCACCACCTGGGACACCCCGGAGCGCCAGGTCGCCGCCATCCGCGCGACCGGCATCGCCGGCAGCGTGGTCGAGTCGCTCGAGGGCGCCAACGAGTGGAACCTCAAGGGAGGTGCTGGTTGGGCGCAAGAGCTGCGCGAGCACCAGGCGCGGCTGTACGGCGCGGCCAAGGCCGAGCCCGCCACCCGTGACCTGCCGGTGCTCGCGCCGGCGCTGGGCCAGCGCAGCGGGTACCTGGCGCTCGGCGACATCAGTGACATCGCGGATCTCGGGAACGGGCACAACTACCCGGGCGGCCAGAAGCCCAGCGTCTTCATCGACTACGTCAGGGAGAGGGCGCAGGAGAACGTGCCCGGCAAGCCGGTGATCTTCACCGAGGGCGGCTACACCACCGGGACCAACACCCTGTCGGGCCACCCGCCCGTGCCCGAGGACGTGGCCGGGCTCTACGCGCCGAAGCTGCTGCTGGAGCACTACATCCGCGGCACCAAGCGCTTCTACAACTACGAGCTGATCGACCAGCGCCCCGACAAGGAGGACCACGAGGCCAACTTCGGGTTGCTGCGCAACGACTACAGCCGCAAGCCGTCGTACGTCGCGCTGCAGAAGCTGATCTCGCTGACCTCTGACCGTGGTCCGAGCTTCGAGGCGGGCAAGCTCGGCTACGAGGTCACCCAGAAGCCGAGCGACTTCCGCCAGGTGCTGCTGCAGAAGCGCGACGGCACCTTCGTGCTGGTGATGTGGCGCGACGTCACCGTCTTCGACCGCGTGCTCGGCAACCGGCTCGACATCCCCGACCAGCAGGTGAAGATCCGGTTCGACACGACCCGACCGGTCACGCTCACCAAGCTCGACGAGCCCGCGTCGCAGAGCTTCACGGTGAGCGGCGGCAACGTCCCGATCGGTGGCGAGGTGGCGGTGCTCGAGATCGGTGCGCCCGTGAGCAGTGCGACCTCGACCGCTGCGGAGCCGATGGAGTCCCCCACGGTGACCCCCACGGCGTCGCCGACCGAGCAGCCTGCCGACCCGGCCACCGCCCCGATCACCGAGATCGTCGAGGCGATCACCGCCCCGGTGCCCACCCCCGCGCTTCCGGCCGTGCGACCGCACGCACCGGCGTCCGTGTCGGCCGTGGCGAAGCGGAAGCGCCCCCGCTCGGTGACGGTCCGCTGGACCGCGCCGCGGTTCACCGGGCGCACGCCGATCACCCGCTACCAGGTCACCGAGCCCCGTACCGGCCGCACCGTCACCGTCGGGCCGCGGGCGCGTAACGTCACCGTCCGCTGGCCGTTGAAGCACCGGAGAGCGAAGTTCGCCGTCCGTGCCCAGAACCGCGTCGGCGTCAGCACCTGGAGGGCCTCCCCGGCCGTGCGCCTTCGCTGACTCCTGGAAGGGGTGAGCGGTGACCGAGACCAGCACGGCGCCACAACAGCAGCAGCCGATGGCGAAGGTCGCCATCTGGACCGCGCTGTCCAACCTCACCCTGCCGCTGACCTCGCTGGCCACCGCCCCGATCCTGGCCCGCGAGCTCGGCGCCACCGGCCGCGGCGAGATGGCCTCGGTGGTCGCGCCGATCTTCATCCTGATGCTGCTGGCCAACATGGGGCTGCCCGAGGCGGTCGCCTACCACGTGGTGAAGCTGCGGCAGAGCCCTCACCGGGTGCTCGCGCACGCGGCCCGGCTCAGTGTGGTCTACGGGCTCGTCACGGCGGTGGGCGTGTGGGTGGCGGCGCCGTACTTCCTGCACCAGTCGCCGCAGATGGTGCCGCTGCTGCGCGCGGTCGTGGTGCTGCTGCCGCTGATGATGGTGCTGCAGGTGATGCGCGGCGTGATCATCGGGCTGCGGGCCTACAAGGCCGGCGCGTTCGAGCGGGTGCTCACCCCGGTGCTGCGGCTCGGATCGTTCGTGGTGCTGCTGCTGCTCGACCGGCTGACCGTCACCTCCGCGGTGTGGGCGCAGATGGTGTGCACCGTCGTGGGCGGCAGCTACCTGGGGCTCGCGATCCTGCGCCACCGCCACCTCCCTCCGGAGGGGGGTGAGCCGTCGTACCGCCGACTGACCCGGGAGATCGGCGTCTACGGCCTGCGCGGCTGGGGCGGCATGCTCGGCAACCTGGTCACCTGGCGCCTCGACCAGGTGGTGCTGGTGACCGTGGTGGCGCCGCGCGAGGTGGGCTACTACGTGGTCGCGGTGAGCTTCGCCGAGATCAGCGGCATCGTGGTCAACCCGGTGCGCAACGTGCTCTTCGCCGAGGCCGCGCACCGCGACAGCCCCGAGCTGATCGCCCGCTCGACCCGGGTGATGACGCTGCTCGTCGCGCTCTCCGCCGGGGTCGGCTGCCTGCTGGCCGAGCCGGTGGTGCGGCTGCTGTTCGGTGCCGACTTCCTGCCCGCGGTGGCGCTCGGACAGGTGCTGCTGGTGGCGAGCATCCCGTTCTGCCTGGCGCAGACCATCGCCGCCGGGCTGTACGCCGAGGGCCACCCCGGGATGCTGTCCATCGCGCAGGTCACCGGTGCCGTGCTCACGATCGGCGGCCTGCTGGTGCTCGCGCCGCACATGGGCGCGATGGGCGCTGCCCTCGCCAGCCTGGTCGCCTACTCGGTCACCTGCCTGATGTTGGTGCTGCAGTACCGCCACGTCAGCGGCCAGCCGGTACGCACCTTCGTGCTCGTCGAGCGCGCCGACCTCGCCTGGCTCGGTGAGTCCGTCGGCCGGATCGTGGGGAAGCTCGAGCGATGATCACGACCATGTTGCGCCGCCGAGAGCTGAAGACGTTCGTACGACGTCTCGTACGGTTGCTGCGCCTGTTCGCGCCCACCCGCTCGCACGTGGTGGTGGCCGGTTTTCCCGACACCGAGGGCAACGCCGTCGAGGTGGTCCGCGGCCTGCTCGCGCGCGGTGAGCCGGTGCACTGGCTGACCGACGCCCTCTCCCCCGAGCAGGCGGCGGAGGTGCTCGGTGCGCCGTCGCGGCACCTGAGCGTGCTGCCCAAGCGCTCGATGGCCGGGTTCACCTCCTACCTGACCGCGCGGCTGACGTTCTTCACCCACGGCCTCTACACGAGTCCTCCTCCGCCGCGGCGCAAGCCGGTGGTGAACCTCTGGCACGGCGACGGTCCCAAGGCCCCGCTACGCGACCCCGACAACATCCGCCCACTGGCGACCGCGCTGGTCTCCGGTGCGCGGCTGTTCGGCGAGATCAAGGCCGACTTCCTCGCCGTGCCGCAGGACCAGCTGCTCGTCGTCGGCAACCCGCGCTGGGACCAGCTGCGCCACCCGGTCACCGACCACGAGATGCGCCGGCTCGGCCTCGACCCGTCGCGCCCGTTCCTCGTGCACATGCCGACCTTCCGATCCTCGAGGGCGGTCGGGTCACGAGCCGGCTGGAGCGACACCCCCACCTCGGGCGGACCGAGCACCGCCGAGCACAGCACCGGCGCGCTGCTGGCCGGCCTCGCTGCCGGCGCCCGCGAGGCAGGGGCCCAGGTCGTGGTGAAGCCTCACCCGCTCGACGCCGATGCCTACGACGTTCCCGGGGCCGTCGTACTCACCAACGATGACCTGGCCCGCGCCGACGTGGTGCTCTACCGCTTGCTGGGTCGCGCGGCCGCCCTGGTCACCGACTACTCCAGTGTCTGGACCGACTTCCTCACCCTGGACCGGCCGATCGGGTTCGTGCTCAACGACCTCGCCGACTACGAGCAGGGCAGTCGCGGGCTGAACGTGCCCAACCTGCTCGAGCTGCTGCCCGGCCCGCAGCTGCTCAGCCCCGAGGACTGCGAGCAGTTCGCCACCGACGCCCTCTCCGACCCGCCGCATCTCAAGGAGCTGCGCGCCACCTCCGCCGAGCTCGTTGGTCTGGCCTCCCCGGGCCCTTCCGCGACCGACGCGTTGTTCGCCGAGCTGCGGGCGCGCGGGCTGTATCGGTCCACTGACCCTGGCTGACCCTCGGCTGACCCTGGGCTGACCCTGGGCTGACCCTGGCTGACCTCGGCTCGCGGGTCTACCGTCGTCCGGTGAGCTCCGGATGGTTCCTCCTGGGCGCGCCGTGGGACTGCGCCGGCTCCGGTCGAGGTGAGGCCGCCGCCCCGGCCGCGTTGCGTAGAGCGGGGCTGGTCGACCTCGTCGACGCAGACCTGGGCGATGCGCCCACTGTCATCGACAGCACCGACCGGGACGAGCACACGGGCGTCCTCGCCCTTCCCGAGTCGGTCGCGGCGGCGCACGCCCTGGCCGGCGCGCTCGGTGAGGGCATGCGATCCAACCCCGGGAGCCGGCCGCTGGTGGTCGGCGGAGACTGCAGCCTGTTGTTGGGGGTGTTCGCCCATCTCCGACCCACCCTCGGCGACGTCGGGCTGTGGTCGGTCGACGGCCACCCCGACTACTACGAGGCCACGCTGTCGGAGACCGGCGAGACCGCCGACCTGCAGCTGGGACTGCTGACCGGCGATGGCCCCGCGCCCCTGGTCGAGCTGGGCGGTGAGGTGCCGATGGTCCACGCGAAGCACGCCGCGCTCATCGGCCACCGCACCAAGGATCTGGACCATGGCTCCGCGGCCGAGCTGGCACGGGTGCCGGCTGAGCTCCTCGAGATCGACTCCGACGAGCTCCTCGACGCCCCGCAAGCTGCCGGAGTGCGGGCGCGATTGTGGGCCGACCAGCTGGACCTGCCGATGTGGCTGCACATCGACGTCGACGTGCTCGACCCGTCCGTCCTGCCCGCGGTGACCTACCCGCAGGACGGCGGTCCTGATTTCGAACAGCTCGCGACCACGCTGACAACGCTGGCTGCGTCGCCGCGGTTGATCGGCCTGAGCATCGCCGACTTCCGTCCCGACCTCGACCCGAACGGTGACCACGCGGCACAGCTCGTCGCCCTGGTGGAGCAGTTGTTGGGATAGTGGAGCCATGACCGCGTGGTCGGACCTGGAGCGCGCCGAGCCCGAGTTCGCCGTCCGCGTGCAGTCGTTGTTCGACGCCCACCGTCACAAGACGATCGCCACCATCCGCGCCGACGGATCGCCGCGCATCTCGGGCATCGAGGCCGTCTTCGAGAACGGTGAGGTGGTCTTCGGCTCGATGCCGCATGCCCGCAAGGGCGCGGACCTGCGCCGCGATCCACGTTTTGCCCTGCACAGCGCCACGATCGACCCCGTCGACGGCGCCGAGGCCGAGTGGCCGGGCGAGGCGAAGATCTCCGGCCGCGCCATCCCGGTCGGTCCTCCGGGCCGCGCGGACGGCGACACCTTCCGCGCCGACATCACCGAGGTGGTGCACACCCACCTCAACGACAAGGCCACCCTGCTGGTCGTCGAGTGGTGGACCCCGCAGGGCGGCCTGCGCCGCGTCGAGCGCTCCTAGTCCTCCCCGCCGGCGGCGGCTCGGTGGAACAGCCACGCAGCAGCGCTCCAGAGCGCGACGTACATCGCGTTGACCATCACGATGTCCGCCACCGAGGCGTTCTCGGGCTCGTGCAGGCCGGCGAGCAGTGCCGCCGCGGTGACGGTCACCTGGGCGAGCGCGGTCGCGGCCATCACCAGCGCCATCCCGCTCGGGCGCAGCAGCGCGACGGCACTCCCGATCAGCGCGACGCCGAGCACGGTCGCGTAGATCCGGTCCGGTCGCCCGCCGTCACCGATGATGCCGAGCGCCCCGCTGCCGAGGAAAAGGAACAGCGCAGTCGCCAGCGCGAGCCCCAACCCGAGTCGATAGCTTGCCCTCGGGCTGATCGTCCGTCCACGCGCAATGCCTTGCATGCTCATGGCTTCAGGCTAGGAGCGCTGCCGGTCGGGAAGGGCGCAGGAGTGGTGAAGGTTCTGTGCAGATCGCACGCGTTCGGATCACCGTTCCCGCGAGGGCATCGAGGGATAGACGGAGGTGTCACCGTCGGCGGTCGTCGCTGTGTTGATCCCTGACGCTGACTCTTCGCTTGGCGTCGCCTGGCTCGACGGCTTGTGGTTGCTGCACTCAGAGAGCGCCTTGAGTACGCCGGCCTCGTGGTCGCCGTGGGGTGCGCGGTTGGCGCCATGGACATGCCTCGGCCCCCGCCGGTCGCTGGTTTCGGCGGGGTCGGGGCGGTGGAGCTAGTGGTCGGGTGGGTGCTGCGACCGGTAGCGGCGATCCGCGCTGACGTCGATGGTGCCGGTGTGGTCGCGCAGGTACTGGTAGCCGTGCGGCGACGTCCACAGATACGAGCCTGGTTCGAGCACGGTGTAGCCCCACGGCGAGTGCGTCTTCAACCGATGGTGGCTGCGACACAGCGGCGCGAGGTTTTCCGTCGCCGTTGGTCCGCCG
>DASSLA010000016.1:0-42743 GCA_035689885.1 Marmoricola sp.
CCGTTGCTCATCGCCTGGTTCTGCAGCGGGCACTCGCCGCCCTTGTCGCAGACCGGGCAGTCGAGCGGGTGGTTGACCAGCAGGAACTCCATGATCCCCTGCTGCGCCTTGTCGGCGACGGCCGAGGTGGCCTGGGTGTTCACCACCATGCCGTCGGCGACCGCGAGCGTGCAGGACGCCTGCGGCTTGGGCATCGGCCGGCCGTTGCCGGCGTCGGGGACCTCGACCAGGCACTGGCGGCACGCGCCCACGGGGGCGAGGAGCGGGTGGTCGCAGAACCGGGGGATCTGCACGCCGATCTGCTCCGCGGCTCGGATCACCAGGGAGTTCTTCGGCACCGAGACCTCGATGCCGTCGATGGTGAGGGTGACCTCGTCGGACTTCTCGACCTCACCGGTCGAGCCGCCCTTCTGGCCGGACTTCTCGGGGGTGGTCGTCATGCTCGCGCTCCCACAGGTGCGAAGAGGGCCGAGGCCGCCCGATCGAACGGGCAGCCGCCGTGCTCGAGGTGGGCGAGGTACTCGTCGCGGAAGTACTGGACGGAGGAGGTGATCGGGCTGGTCGCGCCGTCACCGAGGGCGCAGAACGCGCGCCCGAGGATGTTGTCGCACTGGTCGACCAGCAGGTCGAGGTCGTGCTCGCTGCCGCGGCCCTGCTCCAGCCGGGCCAGGGTCTGCGCCAGCCACCACGTGCCCTCGCGGCACGGGGTGCACTTGCCGCAGGACTCGTGCTTGTAGAACTCGGTCCAGCGCAGCACCGCACGCACCACGCACGTGGTGTCGTCGAAGATCTGCAGGGCGCGGGTGCCGAGCATCGAGCCCGCGGCCCCGACCGCCTCGAAGTCGAGGGGTACGTCGAGGTGCTCGGCGGTCAGCAGCGGCGTGCTGGACCCGCCGGGGGTCCAGAACTTCAGCTCGCGACCCTCGCGGATGCCGCCGGCCAGCTCGACCAGCTCGCGCAGCGTGATGCCGAGCGGCGCTTCGTACTGGCCGGGGTTGGTGACGTGGCCGGAGAGCGAGAAGATCCCGAACCCCTTGGACTTCTCGGTGCCCATCGAGGAGAACCACTCCGCACCCCGGTCCACGATGCTCGGCACCGAGGCGATCGACTCGACGTTGTTGATCACCGTCGGGCTCGCGTAGAGGCCGGCGACCGCGGGGAACGGCGGGCGAAGGCGCGGTTGACCGCGGCGCCCCTCGAGGGAGTCGAGCAGCGCTGTCTCCTCACCGCAGATGTAGGCGCCCGCCCCCGCGTGCACGACCAGGTCGAGGTCGTAGCCCGAGCCGTGGATGTCCTTGCCGAGGTGGCCGGCGAGGTAGGCCTCCTGTACGGCGCGCTGCAGGCGGCGTATCACGTGGAGCACCTCGCCGCGCACGTAGATGAAGGCGTGGTTGGCGCGGATCGCGTAGGAGCTGATGATCACGCCTTCGACGAGGGTGTGCGGGCTCGCCATCATCAGCGGGATGTCCTTGCAGGTGCCCGGCTCGGACTCGTCGGCGTTGACCACGAGGTACTTCGGGTTCGGGTTGTCCTGCGGGATGAAGCCCCACTTCATGCCGGTGGGGAAGCCCGCACCACCGCGGCCGCGCAGGTTGGAGGACTTCACCGTCTCGACGACTGCGTCGGGCGCCATCGCGAGGGCCTTGCGCAGGCCGGCGTACCCACCGTCGTCCTCGTAGGAGGAGAGGGTCCAGGAGCGGTCGGCGTCCCAGTTGTCGGTGAGGACCGGAGTCAGGGTGCCCATCGCCGGGGCGTCCGGAGCGGTCACTTCGCCTCTCCCTTGTTGTCCGGGTTGTCCTGGTGCTTGGCGTCGGCCGGGGAGGCCTCGACCGCTGCGTCATCGCGAGCTCTCTCGGCCTCTGGGCTTCCCGGAGCACCTGTCTGCACGCCGGTGTCGCCCCTGCGGTCGGAGTCAGGTGCCGTCCAGCCGCGCTCGCGTGCGATCTTCAGGCCGACCAGGGACGCCGGCCCCGCGGCCGGACCCTCGTCGGCGAGGTCGTCGGGGAAGCCGGCGAGCACCCGCTCGGCCTCGCGCCAGGTGCACAGCCGGGGGCCACGCGTGGAGTGGACCTCCTTGCCCGCCCGCAGGTCGTCGACCAGCCGGGTCGCGGACTCCGGAGTCATGTTGTCCATGAACTCCCAGTTGACCATCATCACCGGCGCGTAGTCGCAGGCCGCGTTGCACTCGACGTGCTCGAGGGTGATCTTGCCGTCCTCGGTGGTCTCGTCGTTGCCGACGTCGAGGTGGTCCTTGAGCCGCTCGAAGATCAGGTCGCCGCCCATGATCGCGCAGAGCGTGTTGGTGCAGACCCCGACGTGGTAGTCGCCCACGGGACGGCGCTTGTACATCGTGTAGAAGGTCGCGACACCGCTGACCTCGGCGGCGCTGATGCCGAGGATCTCGGCGCACGCCTCGATGCCGCGCGGCGTCACCTGGCCCTCGACGCTCTGCACCAGGTGGAGCATCGGCAGCAGGCCCGACCTGGCCTGCGGGTAGCGCGCCGCGATCTGACGGAGCTCGTCGTAGGTCTTCGCGTCCAGCGGCGCCTCCCGGCCGACCTGCGTGGTCGACACCTCGGTCGCGTTGGTCCCGTCGTCGATGCCGGGGATGCGGTCCTGGGTCATCGGTCGACTCCTCCCATCACCGGGTCGATCGAGGCGATCGCGACGATGACGTCGGCCACCATGCCGCCCTCGCTCATCACCGACGTGCCCTGGAGGTTGACGAACGACGGGTCGCGGAAGTGCGCACGGAACGGGCGGGTGCCACCGTCGGAGACGACGTGGGCACCGAGCTCACCGCGCGGCGACTCGACGGGCACGTAGGCCTGGCCGGCCGGGACGCGGAAGCCCTCGGTGACCAGCTTGAAGTGGTGGATCAGGGCCTCCATCGACTCGCCCATGATGTGCTTGATGTGGTCGAGGCTGTTGCCCATCCCGTCGCTTCCGATGGCGAGCTGGCTCGGCCAGGCGATCTTCTTGTCGCCCACCATCACGGGCGCGCCCTCGAGGTCGGCGAGGCGGTCCACCGCCTGCTCGACGATCCGCAGCGACTCCCACATCTCGTCGAGGCGGATGCGGAACCGGCCGTAGGCGTCGGCGGTGTCCCAGGTCGGTACGTCGAACTCGTAGTCCTCGTAGCCGGAGTAGGGCTGGCTCTTGCGCAGGTCCCACGGGTAGCCGGTCGAGCGCAGCACGGGACCGGTGATGCCGAGCGCCAGGCAGCCAGCGAGGTCGAGGTGACCGACGCCCTCGAGCCGCGCCTTGAAGACCGGGTTGGCGTTGCACAGCGCGGCGTACTCGGGCAGGCGCTTCTTCATCAGCGTGATGAAGTCGCGGATCTGGTCGAGCGCGCCGGGCGGCATGTCCTGGGCGACTCCACCGGGGCGGATGAACGCGTGGTTCATCCGCAGGCCGGTGATCAGCTCGAACAGGTCGAGCACCAGCTCGCGCTCGCGGAAGCCGATCGTCATCACGGTGAGGGCGCCGATCTCCATGCCGCCGGTGGCGATCGCGACCAGGTGGGACGAGATCCGGTTGAGCTCCATCAGCATGACCCGCATGACGCGGGCCTTCTCCGGGATCTCGTCCTCGATGTCGAGCAGCCGCTCCACGCCGAGGCAGTAGGTCATCTCGTTGTAGAACGGCGAGAGGTAGTCCATCCGGGTGCAGAAGGTGACGCCCTGCACCCAGGAGCGGAACTCCATGTTCTTCTCGATGCCGGTGTGCAGGTAGCCGATGCCACACCGGGCCTCGGTGACCGTCTCACCCTCCAGCTCGAGGATCAGGCGCAGCACCCCGTGGGTGGAGGGGTGCTGGGGGCCCATGTTGACGACGACCTTGTTGTCCCAGCCCTCCTCGGCGCCCTCGGCGACGCCGGCGACGACGGAGTCCCAGTCCTGTCCGGTGACGGTGAAGACCCGTCCCTGGCTGGTCTCCGACGAGGGGGCGTAGGCGTCCTGGCCGGCGTCGGTCGAGTCTGTCGAGACCATCAGCTGTAGCTCCTCCGCTGGTCGGGCGGGGGGATCGTGCCGCCCTTGTACTCCACGGGAATGCCGCCCAGCGGGTAGTCCTTGCGCTGGGGGTGGCCCGGCCAGTCGTCGGGCATCTCGATGCGGGTCAGCGCCGGGTGTCCGTCGAAGATGATCCCGAAGAAGTCGTAGGTCTCGCGCTCGTGCCAGTCCGCCGTCGGGTAGGTCGGCACCACGCTCGGGATGTGCGGGTCGGCGTCGGGGCAGGTCACCTCGAGGCGGATCCGGCGGTTGTGGGTCATCGAGAGCAGGTGGTAGACCGCGTGCAGCTCGCGACCGGTGTCCTCGGGGTAGTGCACCCCGCTCACGCCGGAGAGCAGCTCGAAGCGGAGGGCCTCGGAGTCGCGCAGCAGCCTGGTCATCGCGGCGAGGTCCTCGCGGCGGATGAAGAACGTCATCTCCCCGCGGTGCACGACGACCTTCTCCACGGCCGACTCGATGCCCGCCGAGCGGGTCGCCTCGGCCACGGCGGTGGCGACGTCGTCCATCCAGCCGCCGAACGGGGGCTGGGTGGCGCCGGGCATCTCCACGGCGCGACGCAGCCCGCCGTAGCCGGAGGTGTCGCCGGAGCCCGTGACGCCGAACATGCCCTTGCGGTGGGCGATGACCTCCTCCGAGGTCTCGCGGACCCGGTCGATCGAGGGGTCCTGGGTGCCACCCTCGCGGTGCTGCAGCTGCTTGTCGTCGTCGGCGCCGGTCACCTCATCAGCCCCTTCATCTGGCTGGTGGGCAGTGCGTTGAGGCCGGCCTCCTCGTGGGCCTCGATCTCCGCGAGCCGGTTGCTGCCGAGCTTGGCGCCCTGCACCTGGGCGTGCAGCTTGAGGATCGCGTCGATGAGCATCTCCGGCCGGGGCGGGCAGCCCGGGAGGTACATGTCGACCGGAACGACGTGGTCGACGCCCTGGACGACTGCGTAGTTGTTGAACATGCCGCCCGAGCTGGCGCACACGCCCATCGCGAGCACCCACTTGGGCTCGGCCATCTGGTCGTAGATCTGCCGCAGCACCGGCGCCATCTTCTGGCTGACCCGCCCGGCGACGATCATCAGGTCGGCCTGGCGCGGGCTGGCGCGGAAGACCTCCATGCCGAAGCGGGCGAGGTCGTACTTCGGGCCGCCCGAGGTCATCATCTCGATGGCGCAGCAGGCCAGGCCGAAGGTGGCCGGCCAGAACGACGCCTTGCGCATGTAGCCGGCAACGCCCTCGACCGTGGTGAGGAGTACGCCGGAGGGGAGCTTCTCTTCCAGTCCCATTGCCTACCTAGCTCTCAATCCCACTCGAGGCCGCCGCGGCGCCACACGTACACGTAGGCGACGAAGACCGGGACGATGAAGAGGACCATCTCGATCAGCCCGAACAGCGCCATCTGGTCGAAGGCCACGGCGATCGGGTAGAGGAAGACGATCTCGATGTCGAAGACGATGAACATCATCGCGGTGATGTAGTAGCGGACCGGGAACCGCCCGCCGCCGACCGGCTGGGGCGTCGGCTCGATGCCGCACTCGTAGGAGTCGAGCTTCGCGCGGTTGTAGCGCTTCGGGCCGACGACGGCGCTCATCACGACCGAGAAGACAGCGAAGCCGGCCGCGAGGATCATCAGTGCCAGGACCGGCGTGTAGAGCTCCATGATCCTCCCTGCCAGCTGCGTCGATCGTGAACATGTGAATGTCTTCACGAACTCATGACGGAGTCAGCATAGAGGTCCGCGTCACATCCCGCGAACCCGCCCCTGGGCGCCGGATCCCGCGTGGAAAACGCACGCTGACCTGCGCATTTTGGACATGCCGATGTTGCCGAAATGTCCCCTCAGCAGACGGCGCGGTGCAGCGCCACGACCCCCCCGGACAGGTTGCGCCACTCCGGCTCGCGCCACCCCGCGTCGGCGATGCGGGCGGCGAGCCCGGCCTGGTCCGGCCAGGCCCGGATGGACTCGGCGAGGTAGACGTAGGCGTCCGGGCTGGAGGAGACCGCGCGGGCGATCGAGGGCAGCGCCCGCATCAGGTACTCGATGTAGACGGTGCGGAACGGCGCCCACACCGGCGAGCTGAACTCGCACACCACCAGCCGACCACCCGGGCGGGTCACGCGCAGCATCTCGCGCAGCCCCGCGTCGGGGTCGACGATGTTGCGCAGGCCGAAGGAGATCGTCACGGCGTCGAAGGTGTCGTCGGCGAACGGCAGCCGGGTTCCGTCCCCGGCGGTGAACGGCAGGGCGGGGCGGTGCTGCTTGCCCACGCGGAGCATCCCGACCGAGAAGTCGCACGGCACCACGGTCGCGCCGAGGTCGCGGAACGGCTGCGAGGACGTGCCGGTGCCCGCGGCGAGGTCGAGGACCAGCTCGCCGGGGCGCGGGGCCACCGCGCGCACCACGGCGCGTCGCCAGCGACGATCCTGGCCCATCGAGAGGACGTCGTTGGTCAGGTCGTAGCGCTGGGCCACCTCGTCGAACATGGCCCGCACCTCGGTGGGGCGCTTGTCCAGGTCGGCACGGGTCATCGGGCGATCACGCCGACACCCTATGGCGCTCCATGCGGGGCGGGTGAGGCGCCCGGGGACGCCCAGAACCAATGCGCAGGACGGTGCGTCGTACTTCCCGAACGCGCCGGTCTGCCAGAGGATGTGACACATGAGTCCTGGAGTTGGTCGTGTGACCACTGTGGCGATGGCCGCCACCGTCGTCCTGGGCACCTCGGCACTCGGGTACGGCGTCGCCCGGGCCACCACCGGGCTGGAGCTCCCGGGCACCGGACCGTCGGCGGCGGCGCCCTCCGAGTCGCCCACCACGTCGCACTCCTCGGGGCCGACCGACCGGCCCAGCGCGCCCGCGACCAGCTCACCGTCCCCTCGGACCACGCCGAGCGCGAGCCCCACCTCGCGACCCGCGCCACGCCCGCAACACCTGAGTGCGCCCCTGCCGGCGCAGCGCCCCCGGGCCACGCCACCTCCCGGACCCCGGCTGCTCGGACCCGGTGACGACGGGCCGGAGGTCCGCAAGCTGCAGGCACGGCTGCGCCAGATCGCCTGGCTCTCCGGTGACGTCACCGACCACTACGGCCCGACCACCACCGCAGCGATCAAGGGGTTCCAGGCCAAGCGCGAGATCGCCGTCACCGGGTACGTCGACCGGCGCACCCTGCGCCGGCTGCACGCGATGACCCGCGAGCCCACGGCCGACGAGCTCGCCAACAAGCTGCCGGGGAGCACCACCACGACGGCCGCGCTCGACGCCCGCTGCAGGACCGGACGCACGCTGTGCATCGACAAGACCAGCCGCACGCTGCGCTGGGTCGTGGACGGCTCGGTGCGCCGCACGATGGCGGTGCGCTTCGGCTCGTCGTACACCCCGACCCGGGAGGGCCTCTTCCACGTCGGCTCGAAGTCGCCGGACCACGTCTCGTCCCTCTACGACACCCCGATGCCGTTCGCGATGTTCTTCTCCGGCGGCCAGGCGGTGCACTACTCCGCCGACTTCGCGGCGACCGGCTACAACGGCGCCTCTCACGGCTGCGTGAACGTCCGGGACCGCGCCGGGATCGAGTGGCTGTTCGACCAGGTCAGCGTGGGCGACAAGGTCGTCATCTACTGGTCGTGACGTGCTCACGTAGGCTGACGCCCCGTGAGCAGCCCCAGCGCGACCGGCCATCCCCTGCCCGGCAGGCTCGTCGTCCGCTCGGTGGAGCTCCCCGCTGCAGGTGCGGTGCCCGACAACCTGCTCGACCTTCTCCCCGCCGACCGGCCCGCGGTGTGGCTGCGTCGCGGCGAGGGCCTCGTGGCCTGGGGCACGGCGGCAGAGTGCACGACCTCCGGACCTGACCGCTTCACCGACGCGGTGGACTGGTGGCGCAGCGTCTCGGAGAACGCCGAGGTGCACGACGAGGTCGACGTGCCCGGCACGGGACTGGTGTGCCTCAGCAGCTTCGCCTTCGCGGACGAGCCCGGCACCAGCACGCTGGTCGTCCCCGAGGTGCTGGTGGGCCGGCGCGGCGACCGCACCTGGGTGACCGTCGTCGGGGTCGGGGCCGAGCCGGCGGTGCCCGAGCTCGTCACCGTCCCGGAGGTCGAGGCACCCCGCAACGTGACCTTCGCCGACGGCGCGCTCAGCGGCGCGGGATGGGAGTCGGTGGTCGCCGAGGCGGTCGGGCGGATCAGCGCGGGCGACCTGGAGAAGGTCGTGCTGGCCCGCGACCTCGTCGCCACCGCCGACGACCACGTCGACGTGCGCTGGCCGCTGCGCCGGCTCGCCGACGGCTACGAGATGTGCTGGACCTTCCACGTCGACGGGTTGTTCGGCGCGACGCCGGAGATGCTGGTGCGCCGCGAGCGCGGTCTGGTCACGTCCCGCGTGCTCGCCGGGACGATCCGTCGTACCGGCGACGACCAGAGCGACCTCGCGCTCGCCGGACAGCTGGCCCGCTCCTCCAAGGACCTCGAGGAGCACGAGTACGCCGTGCGCTCCGTCGCCGACGCGCTGGCGCCGTACTGCTCCTCGATGAACGTGCCCGAGGTGCCCTTCGTGCTGCACCTGCCCAACGTGATGCACCTGGCCACCGACGTCGCCGGCGTGGTCCACGACCACGCGGCCGGCGCGGAGACGGCCGCAGGTGGTGCCACCGTCCTGGAGCTGGCCGCGGCCCTCCACCCGTCCGCTGCCGTGGGCGGAACCCCGACGAAGGTCGCGGTCGAGATGATCGCCGAGATCGAAGGGATGGACCGCGGCCGTTACGCGGGTCCGGTCGGGTGGATGGACTCCCGTGGCGACGGCGAGTTCGGCATCGCGCTGCGCTCCGCCGAGGTGCGGGGCAACCAGGTCCGGCTCTTCGCCGGATGCGGCATCGTCGCCGACTCCGACCCGGAGGCCGAGCTCGCCGAGGCGCAGGCGAAGTTCCTCCCGGTCCGCGACGCGCTCACCGACTAGCGACCTGGGCGCACCCGGGGCGGGACCGGGTCGGGCGGCGACGGTGGGGGCACGTCGCGGTGGTCGTGGTCGCGCACGGCCTGCTTGATCTGCTCTAGGTTGTTGCGCAGCAGGTCGGCCACCAGCTCGTCCATCCGAGGGTCGCCGAGCATCTCCACCAGCACGCGCAGGGTGGTCTCGCTGACCTGCTCCACGACGGTGTCGTAGCCCGGCAGCAGGCCGACCACCCGCGAGGCGCGGTCGTTGCGCACCTTCTCGGCGACCAGGTCGATCAGCTCGTCGTGGTTCTCCAGCAGGGCCGCGGAGATGTTCTTGGTGTAGTGGCCGGTCTGGATGACGTCGGCGACCTCGTCGAGCACGGCGATGGTGATCGGCCGCTTGATCGCGTCGACGAACCTCGCGGTGAGCCGGTTGACCCGCCGCATCGCCCACGGCGTGCGCAGGCCCCGTCGTACGAGCAGCCAGGTGAGCAGCGGCGAGATGACCAGGAGCGCGACCAGCACCCCGATCACGAGCAGCGCGAGCTGGAGCGCGGACAGTCCCTGCAGCCACTCGATCATGGGGACATCCTGCCGGTCCGGGTGTGCGCGCCGTCGTACTGCTCGTAACGCGGAGTTGTGGATGCTTGGTGCACCGCCGGCTGCACCAGTGACGAGAACTCCGCGTCACATGCGAATCAGTCGAGCGGGTTGGCGATCTCGTCCTGCGGCAGCCGCGCCCAGAAGATCGCCAGTACGGCGAACACGACCGGGGCGACACCTGCGATCAGGAAGGTGTTGCGCAGCCCGATCAGGTCGGCGACTGGGGCGGCAAGCGCCATCGAGACCGGCATCAGGCTGATGGAGACGAAGAAGTCGAGCGAGGCGACGCGGCCGAGCAGCTCCGGCGGCACCCGGCGCTGCAGCAGCGTCCCCCAGATCACCATCGGCGCGGAGAAGAGCACCCCGAGCACGAAGCCGCACACGACGACCACCCAGACCTCCGTGGCGCGACCCATCACCACCATGGGCAAGCAGGCGACGCCCCAGGTGAGGTTCATCCAGGTCAGGTAGCGGCGCGGCATCTTCATCGACGCGACCCCGAGCGAGCCGAGGGCCCCACCGACGCCGAACGCCGTCAGCACGAGCGCGTGGTCGCCCGGGTCACCGCCGAGGCCGTCCTTGATCAGGAACGGCATCAGCACCTCGATCGGGCCCATGGTCATCAGCACCATCAGCGAGGCGAACAGCAGCGTGGCCAGCAGCCAGGGCGTGCGCACCATGTAGGCCACGCCCTCGCGGAGGTCGACGAGGACGCCGGCCACCGAGCGCTCAGCCGTGGCGAGGTCTCGCCGCACCGGGGTGCGCGGCAGCCGGACCTGCACCACCACGCCCGTCGCCGCGACCACCGCCGCCACGGCGACGGCAGACCCCGGGGACAGGGCACCGACGACCGCACCCGCGACCGCGGGTCCCAGCGCCTGGGAGACCAGCGGGCGGACCATCCCCTCGAAGCCGTTGACCGCGAGCAGGTCCGAGGACGGCACGATCGCCGGCAGCCAGGCGGAGTACGCCGAGTAGTAGAACGACATCCCCGCCCCGATGGCGAACGCGACCACGGCGAGGTGCCACAGCTGAGTGAGAGCGGCGAGGGACAGTGCGGCGACCACGGTGTAGCTGACCGCCTCCGCGCTCGCCACGGTCATCACGACCAGCTTCTGCGGCACCCGGTCGGCGACCACGCCGGCGATCAGCGCCGGCAGCATCACCCCGATGGCTCCGGCGGTGGAGACGACCGAGAGCTGGGCCGGGCCACCGCCGATGCGGATGACCTCCCAGACCAGCGCGACCGTCCAGACGCCGTACGCGAAGGCGCCGCAGGACAGCGCCACCGCCATCCGCCGGTACGCCGGGATGGCGAACGGCACCAGCAGCCGCGGCAGCTGGCGTGCGCTCGGCAGGTCGTCCTGTGCCTCGCGTACCTGCTCGTCCGGGGCACCGACCGGCGGGTCGACCATCAGTTCCTCCTGGTCCTCCTGGCCGCCAGTGTCCGGGTCGGCGCCGGTCGGACGCCAGTCGTTATCCGGTCTGCTCGATCACAGCTCCTGGCCGGGCTGCAGCCGCGTGTAGCTCTGCGCGCGCTCGCCGAGCATTCGCTCGAGATGGCCGTCGACGATGCCCAGGCCGGCCTCGCTGTAGATCTTGTCGTGGATGGCGACCGCGCGCGGCGCCCCGACGGCGCGGCCGTAGTCGATGCACTCGCTCACCTTGAGCCACGGGGCGCTCACCGGCAGCAGCAGCACGTCGACGTCCGCCTCCGGCACCGTCAGCGCGTCACCCGGGTGGAAGACCGTGGTGCCACCGACGTCGACGAGGTAGCCGCTGTTGTCGAAGTGCTGCATCTCCGGGTGGATCACCGCGTGCTTCCGCCCGACCACCCGCACCGGGAGTCCCGGGTCGAGCGCGTCGTCCGGCGCCACCACGGTGAGTCGCTCCGCGACGTCGGGTGCGTCCTCGCGGATCTTCGCGGCGACCGCCTCGATGGTGAACACCGGCGCGTCGCTGCGTCGCAGGTGGTCGGCCGAGTAGTGGTCGGGATGCTCGTGGGTGATCAGCACCGCGGTGGCGCCGTCGACCGCCTCGGGCTCGGTGAACACTCCCGGGTCGAGCACCAGCGCTGCGCCGTCGTGCTCGAGTCTCACGCACGCATGTCCGAGCTTCACGAGTCGCATCGGACCAGCGTAGGGTGCCGGCTATTGAACTCGGTTCAAGAGATCGGACGGGCATGACCGACCACGAGATCACCATCATCGGCACGGGATTCGGCGGCATGGGCGCGGCGATCGCGCTCAAGCGGCTGGGTCACGGTCAGGGCCCCGACGAACTCGTCATCCTCGAGCGCGAGGACGACCTCGGCGGCACCTGGCACGTCAACCACTACCCCGGGCTGGCGGTGGACATCGCCAGCGTCACCTACTGCTACTCCTTCGAGCCCAACCCGCGCTGGCGGCACTGGTACGCCCGCGGCCCCGAGCTCAAGGAGTACGCCGAGCACGTCGCCGACACCTACGACCTGCGCCGCCACATGCGCTTCGGCACCAGCGTCCAGGGCGCCCGCTGGGACGAGGACGAGCAGCACTGGGTGGTCGCATCGACGGGGCCGCGCGGCGAGTCGCGCACCCGAACCACCCGGTTCCTGCTCACCGCCACCGGCTTCCTGTCCCAGCCGCGGCTGCCCGACATCGACGGCGTGCACGACTTTGCAGGCGAGGTCCTGCACACCGCCGCGTGGGACGACGGTGTCGACCTCCGCGGCAAGCGCGTCGCGGTCATCGGCACCGGCGCGACCGCCGTACAGCTGATCCCGGAGATCGCCGACGTCGCCGAGGCGCTGACCGTCTACCAGCGCACGCCGATCTGGGTGACCCCCAAGACCGACTTCGCCATCCCCGCCGCGCTGCAGCGGCTGTTCGCGCTGGCGCCGGTGACGCAGCGGATTGCGCGGGCGGCCAACAGCGCCTGGCTGGAGGCGATGATGGTCTCCGCGGTGCTGCACTATGGGCAGCTGCAGTTCCTCAACCGCGGCGCGGCCAACCTGGCTCGCCGACACCTGCACAAGCAGGTGGACGACCCCGAGCTGCGCCGCAAGCTCACCCCGGACTACAGCTTCGGCTGCAAGCGGCCGACGTTCTCCAACGACTACTACCCCGCCTTCACCCGCGAGCACGTCGAGCTCGAGACCACCCCGATCGAGCGGATCACCGAGTCCGGCGTCCTCACCACCGACGGGCGGGAGACGCCGATCGACGCCCTGGTGCTGGCGACGGGCTTCAACCTCTGGGACGAGAACTTCCCCGCCATCGAGGTGATCGGCCGCGACGGCCGCAACCTCGGGAAGACCTGGCGCGAGCACGGCTTCGGCGCCTACGAGGGCGTCACGGTTCCCGACTTCCCGAACTTCGTGGCGCTGAACTCGCCGTACAGCTACTCCGGGCTCTCCTACTTCATGACCATCGAGGTGCAGATGCGCCACCTCGAGCGGCTCTTCGGCGAGCTGGGTCGGCGCGGGGCGCGGACGTTCGAGATCCGGCCCGAGGCGTACGACGGCTTCCTGCGCCGGATGCTCGCCCGGATGGACGACACCGTGTTCAACCGCGGGTCGTGCGCGACCGCGCGCAGCTACTACTACACCAACGAGGGGGACGCGGTGATCCTGCGGCCGACCTCGTCGCGCCACGCCCGCCGGGCCGTGGAGAGGTTCCCGATCGACGACTACGCGTTCGGGACCGCCTCCGGATAGTAAGGAGCGTTCGGGTCCTCCGCGGACCACGGCGACGACTCGTTCGTTCCTTACTATCCGTCGGCGCGGTCGCCGATCGGCTCGGTCACGTCGGCCACCTGGGCGTCCAGCACCCGCACCACGTCGTCCGCGTGCACCGTGGCCGAGACTCCATGGGCGCCGGCCCCGATCGAGATCGTCCGCCCGGCGACAGTGGCGTCCGCGATCACCGGCCAGGCGTGCGTCGACCCGAACGGCGTGATGGTGCCTCGCTCGTAACCCGTCGCGTCGCGCGCGGTGGCCGCGTCGGGCATCGAGATCCGGTTGACGCCGAGGAGAGCACGCAGCTTCGGCCAGGAGATCTCGCGATCGCCGGGGACGAGCACGAGGAGGTGGTCGTCCGCGGCCCGTCGTACGACGAGCGTCTTGATCACGTCACGGGGCTCCACACCGCGTGCCGCGGCGGCCTCCTCAAGCGAGCCGACCCGGCCGTGCCGGGTGATCACGTGGTCGATCCCGGCGGCCTCGAGGGCGGCCCGGGCGCGCAGCTCGCCGTCGCTGGTCATGGCGCCACCTTGCGCGCGCTCGCCTCCAGCGCGGCCACCAGCGACGCCGTGTCGTGCGGTCCCACGTGGCGCTCCTCGCCGACGAAGAACGTCGGCGTCCCGCGCACCCCACTGGCCTCGGCGCTGGCGACGTCGCGCTGGACCCGCCGGGCGGACTCCTCGTCGTCGAGATCGCGCATGAACGCCTCCACGCCCAGCCCGAGCTCCGCGGCGTAGCCGACCAGGTCCTGCAGCTCGAGCTCGTCCTGCCGCTCGAAGAGCAGGTCGTGCATCGCCCAGAACCTCCCCTGGCGCGCGGCTGCCTCCGCGGCGAGCGCGGTCAGCTCGGCGTGCTGGTGCACCTCGAGCGGCATGTGTCGTACGACGTAGCGCAGCCGGTCGCCGAAGTGGGCACGCAGCTCTCTGGCCACCCCGGTCATCCGCGCGCAGAAGGGGCACTCGTAGTCGAGGTACTCCACCAGTGTCAGCGGCGCGTCGACCGGGCCGAGGATGTGGTCGTGCTCGGGGTCCACCGGGTCGCTGAGCAGGCGGGGCAGTGCCGCGTCGGTCTGGCCGAGGAAGCGGGCCGACCCCGCGAACACCAGCCAGCCGAGCGCCGCCGCCAGCACAGCGGCGAGCAGCACGCCGACGGTCGCCTGGTCCTGTAACGTCTCGTCGTCGAAGGCGAGCGCGACGATCAGCAGCGAGACGGTGAAGCCGATGCCGGACAGCGCACCGCCGGCGACGATGTGCCCGGAGCCGACGCCCTGGGGCAGCCGGCCGAGGCCGAGCCGGGTCGCCCCGTAGGCGCCCAGGCTGATCCCGACGGCCTTGCCGACGACGAGTCCGACGACCACGCCCCACGTGACCGGGGAGGCCAGTGCGTCGCCGAGGACGCCACCGCGGAGGTCGACGCCGGCGTTGGCGAGTGCAAAGACCGGTACGACGAGGTAGCTGGTCCAGCCGTGGAGCACCTCCTGCAGCCGCTCGTTGACCGAGATCGCGCGGTTGAGGCTCTGCCGCGCCGAGCGCTGCACCCCGGGCATCGGCGACTGCCGGAAGGCGCGGAACTCCCGGGCCGCGGACTCGACCAGGCCCCGGCTGGGGTGGGAGGCCGGGACCAGCAGCCCGGCGAGCATGCCCGCGATCGAGGCGTGCACGCCCGACTCGAGGGTGGCCAGCCAGAGCGCGACCACCACCACGACGTACGGCGACGCGCGCCAGACGCCGGCGATCCCGAGGGCGGCGAGCACGATCACCAGACCGGCGGCGACGGCGATCGGGACCGCGTGGAGGTCCTCGGAGTAGACGAGCCCGATGACGCTGACCGCGACGATGTCGTCGATGACGGTCAGGGTGAGCAGGAAGATGCGCAGCTGGGTGGACACCGAGGGGCCGACGAGAGCGAGGACGCCGAGCAGGAAGGCGGTGTCGGTGCCGATCACCACGCCCCAACCGCGCGCGGCCTCCCCGGACGGGTTGAGCAGCAGGTAGAGCGCCGCCGGCACGACCATGCCCCCGACGCCGGCCACGACCGGGATCACCACGCGGCGGCGATCGGTGAGCTCGCCGACCGCGAGCTCGCGGCGCACCTCCAGGCCGATGACGAAGAAGAACACCACCATCAACGCGTCGTTCACCCAGTGGTGCAGCGTCATGTCGATCTCGCCGGTGCCCAGGCTCACCACGACGCGGGTGTCCCACAGCGCCTCGTAGGACCCGGACCACGGGGAGTTGGCCCACAGCAGGGCCACGAGCGCGGCCGCCACCAGCAGACCGGCGCTGCCGGCCTCCGTGGTCATGAAGCTGCGCAGCGAGCTGCCGACCTGCGCGTCGAAGTCGTGGTGCCGACCGCTGCAGATCGACATCTCCGGCTGGGTGTCCGTCATCGCGCCAGCTCCCGGATCCGCAGGTCGAGCTCGCGTCGGTTGTCGCGGCGGACCACGGCCTCGACGACCTCGATGCCACCGTTGGGACTGGCCAGCGCGTGCTCGAGCTCGGCGCGGTCGCTGACCCGCCAATGAGGCGTGCGGGTGGCGGTGCACAGGCTCGCGAGGTCGACGCCGTGCGGGGTGCCGAAGAGCTGCTCGAACGACTCGGCGTACTCGGGCGCACCCTGCTCGAGGGTGGCGAAGATCGAGCCGCCGTCGTCGTTCGCCACCACGACGGTGAGGTCGGGCCGTGCCTCGCGAGGGCCGAGCACCAGGCCGGCCATGTCGTGCAGGAAGGTCACGTCGCCGACGTAGGCGATCGCCCGCGTGCTGGCCGGCCGGCCGAGGGCGGCACCGATGGCGGTCGAGATGGTGCCGTCGATGCCGGCGAGCCCGCGGTTCGCGAGCACCATCCGACGCTCCCCGACCGGGTGGGACGTGGCCATCAGGTCGAGGTCGCGGATCGGGTTGCTCGCACCGACGACGAGCAGCCCGCCCGGAGGATTGGCGGCGTTGACGACCGCCGCGACGTCGTACGGCGTGAGGCCGGGCTCGGCCGCGACCAGTGCGTCGATGCGCGCGGACAGGGCCTTGTCGGCGGCCTGCCACTCCGCGAGCCAGTCGGTGGCGTCGGGCTCGGCGGTCACCGCCTCGTGCTCGGAATCGATCGGGAAGGGTCGGCCCGCCCAACGGCCGACCGTGGGGACCGAGACCACCTCGACCTCGGGGCGGGCGAGCAGCCGCTGCACCGGCCGGGACAGCGTGGGGTGACCGAGCACCACGGCACGCTCGACCCGGCCTCCGAGAGCGGTTCCGAGCAACAGCCGGTAGGTGCGGATCGGGTTGCTCCCCGTGCGGGAGCCACTGCTGGGCTCGGCGAGAAGCGGCCATCCCGCGCTCTCGGCGAGGGTCCGCGCCGGGGGCCCCGCGTCGTCTCCGGCCACGACGACCGTCAGCGGTCCGGACGGCAGCGGCTCGGGGATGACGTCGTCGTGCTGCCAGGGGTAGGGGCGGCCGGTGCCGGATCCCGCACTTGCTGAAGAGTTGCGGCCAGGTCCGGGATCTCGCCGCGATTCCCCAGCGCTTGCGGGATTTCCGTGCGCTCCCCCGTCCGGCACCAGCGGGTCGTCGAGCTGCACGTTGAGGTGGACCGGGCCGCCGTGCCAGGCCGCGTCGAGGGCGTCGGGGTCTGGAGCGGTCAGGTCGGCGAAGCCCGCGGCCGTACCGAACAGCCGCACCTGGTCTGTGGTCTGGTTGGCACCGGTGCCGCGCAGGCGGGCGGGCCGGTCGGCGGTCACCGCGATCAGGGGTACGCCGGCATGCGAGGCCTCGAGCACCGCCGGGTGCAGGTTGGCCGTCGCGGTGCCCGAGGTGGTCACCACTGCCGCGGGCCGGCGCGAGGCCTTGGCCAGCCCGAGCGCGACGAAGGCCGCGGTGCGCTCGTCGATGCGGGTGTGCAGCCGCACCAGCTCCTCGGCGGCCAGCGCGAACGACAGCGGCGCGTTGCGCGAGCCCGGGCACAGCACCACGTCGGTGACGCCCTGTGCGACGAGCTCGCGCACCACCCACTCGGCGAGCTCCGTCGACCCGGTCACGAGCGTCGATCCTTCCGCACCGCAGCCACCTCGGCCATCCGTCGCCGCCAGTGCTCGACCCGGTCCGGGGGCGCCGCCAGCTGGGTGAGCCGGTCGGGGTCCGGGACCGGTCGGCCCACCCGCAGGGCACCGTCCACGGGCAGCAGCGGCTCCTCGACCACGTCGCCGGCGAGCAGCTGCACCGTGGCGAGCCCGCACGCGTGCGGCAGCTCGGGCAGCGCGGCCGCGAGGGCCAGGCCGGCGGCGATCCCGACGCTGGTCTCCACGGCGCTGGAGACGACGACGGGCATCCCGATGTCCTCGGCGATCCGCAGGCACACGCGTACGCCGCCCAGCGGCTGCACCTTGAGCACGGCCACGTCGGCCGCCTCGAGGTCGCGCACCCGGTAGGGGTCCTCGGCGCGACGGATCGACTCGTCGGCCGCTATCGGCACCCCGACCTTGCGGCGCACCACCGCCAGGTCCTCGACCGAGGCGACCGGCTGCTCGACGTACTCCAGGCCACCGGCGGCGCGCTCCAGCACCGGGATGCGCGCGACCGCCTCCTCGACCGTCCATCGGCCGTTGACGTCGATCCGCACCAGGCCGTCGGCACCGAGCGCGTCGCGCACGGCCTCGAGCCGGGCCTCGTCCTCGGTCGGGTCCTGGCCGGGCTCGGCGACCTTCACCTTCGCCGTGCGGCACCCGGCCGAGCCGAGCACGATCTCGCGGGCGCGCTGCGGGTCGCAGGCCGGCACGGTCACGTTGACAGGCACCTCGTCGCGCACCGGCGACGGCCACCCGACGTCGGCAGCCTCGCGTGCGCCCGCCAGCCAGGGGGCGGCGGTCACGGCGTCGTACTCCAGGAAGGGGCTGAACTCCCCCCAGCCCGCGTCGCCCTCGACCAGCACCCCCTCGCGGACGGTGATGCCGCGGAAGCGGGTGCGCAACGGGATCGAGAAGACCCTCACGCCAGTGACCTCAGCATCACCCGGTCGACCTTGCCGTTGGCGAGCAGCGGGATTCCCGCGACCTCCACCACCTGGCGCGGCGCCCACTCCCGGGGGAGCTCGGCGGCGACGTGCTCACGCACCTCGTCCAGACCGACGTGGCCCACCACGAAGGCGACCACGCGCTCGCCCCACTCCTCGTCGGGTACGCCGAGCACCTCGGCCTCACGCACCGAGGCGAGCCCGCGCAGCCGCTCGGCCACGGTCGGCCCGGGCACCTTGACCGCGCCACTGATGATCATGTCGTCGGTGCGTCCGGTGACGTGCAGGGCGCCGTCGCCGTCGACGAGCCCGAGGTCGTCGGTGCGGAACCACCCGTCGCGCAGCACCGCAGCCGTGCGCTCCGGGTCGCCCTCGTAGCCGTCGAACAGCACGGGTCCGCTCAACAGCACTTCGCCTCCCTCGATGCGCACCTCGACCCCGTCGAGGGGTCGGCCGTCGTAGACACAACCACCACAGGTCTCGCTCATTCCGTAGGTCTGGACGACCGCGATCCCGGCCTCCTCCGCACGGCGTCGCGTGTCCCGTCCGAGAGGGCCTCCGCCCACCAGCACGGCGTCGAAACCGGCCAGGGCCGCGACCGCACCCGGGTCGCCGAGCCGCCGGTGCAGCTGGGTCGGCACCAGGCTGAGGTAGGAGCACCCGGTCACCTGCGCGCGCGCGGCCTCCACGTCGGAGGTGACGACCGGGTCGGTCCCGGCGACCACGGAGCGGTAGAGCACCTGCACCCCCGCGACGTACGTCGGCGGCAGGTTGAGCACCCACTGGCCCGGTCCGCCGAGTCGCGCCTGGGTGGCCAGCGCGGAGGCCCGCATCGCGCGGCGGGACAGCACCACGCGCTTGGCCCGCCCGGTCGACCCGGAGGTCTCGATCACCAGCGGGGCCGGGTCGTCGGCGGCGTCCCACTCGCGCAGAAGCGCCAGGATCTCGGCGGCGGTCCCGGTCACGGGTCGCAGGCTGGGAGTCGTGCTGGGCACCCAGCAACGCTAGCGGGGGCGGGCCACGGGCCCGGCGGCGCACTGCTCCCCCACCGAAACTGCCACTTCCCCACCGATGCAACGTGGGGGAAGTGGCAGTTTCACTGGGGACCCAGTGAAACCACCACCCCTCCCGCTGACACAATCCCCTCCCGTGGCCACCCCAGCGCAGTGGATCGAGGGCGCCCGTCCCCGGACCCTGCCGGCGGCGGTGGCCCCGGTCATCGCCGGCACCGCTGTGGCGGTGTGGGAGCGCGAGGCCGTCTGGTGGAAGGCCGCGCTGGCGCTGCTGGTCTCGCTGCTGCTGCAGGTGGGGGTCAACTACGCCAACGACTACTCCGACGGCATCCGCGGCACCGACGACGACCGGGTCGGCCCGCTGCGCCTGGTGGGCTCGGGCGTCGCCAGTCCGGGGGCGGTGAAGCGGGCGGCGTTCGGCGCCCTTGCCGCGGCCGCGGCGGCCGGGCTCGTGCTCGCCGCGACCACCGCCTGGTGGCTGGTGCTGGTCGGACTGCTCTGTGTGCTGGCCGCGTGGTTCTACACCGGCGGCTCCCGGCCCTACGGCTACATGGGGCTGGGCGAGGTGATGGTCTTCGTGTTCTTCGGGCTGGTCGCCGTCGTCGGTACGACATACGTGCAAACCGGGACCTTCGCGCTCCCCGCCCTGTACGCCGCCGTCGGGATCGGGGCGATCACCTGTGCCCTGCTGGTGGCCAACAACCTGCGCGACATCCCTACCGACAAGGGGTCAGGCAAGCGAACGCTCGCGGTGGTGCTGGGCGACGAACGCACCCGGATGCTCTACGTCCTGCTCCTGGGCCTCGCCCTGGTCGCCCTCGTCGGGGTCGCGGCCACCACCACGTGGTGGGCGTTGCTGGGGCTGGTCGCGCTGCTGCCGGCACGCCGGGCCGTCGGCACCGTCCTCGGCGAGCGAGCGGAGGGACCCGCGCTGGTGCCGGTGCTGCAGCAGACCGGGGCGATCGACCTGCTCTACGCGATCGGGCTGGCGGCCGGACTGGTCATCGGAGTGGTCCGCGCCACGGTGTGAGGCAACCAGCCGGGTGGGAGACTGAGGACATGTGGCTCCTCATCCTGCTCGGCATCGTCGCCGTCTGCGCCCTGGCCTACGTGAACCGGGTGACCCTGCTGGCCAAGGTGCTCGGGCAGTCCGAGACCCGCATCAACCGGCAGCTGCGTCGCGGCCCGCGCCGCTGACGCTCACGCGACTCCGCGCCCGGGGTCCTTCTCCGAGGGCTCCACGGGCTCGGCCGGCGTCGCGTCCTGCTCCGTCGCGTCGTCCTCCGTGGCGTCGTCCTCCCGCGAGCGCATCTCGTCGAACTTCGACGAGGCCCGCTCCGCCCGGCCCGCGATGACCGCCGCGAAGCGCTCCCGCTGGGGAGCGAGCAGCTTCAGCGACAGCAGCGACGACACGATGACCGCGCCGATGAGCGGGACGAGCAGCATCCCGTCCTCGCCGAAGGCGACCACCCACAGCCACGCCAGCACGGCGTACGACGTGATGAACAGGCCGAGCCTGAGCAGCGTGTAGATCGCGAATGCCTTCACCGCACAAGGCTAACCGTTGACCAACTACGCTGTTCACATGCTCCGGCTGCTCCTCTTCCTCGCCTTGCTCGCGGCCGTGGTGTACGCCGTGTTCTGGCTGATCGAGCGCCGGTCCCGGGGTGGCGGGTCGGGCGGCAAGGCGGTGCCGCGCGGGCCCGTCGGACCCGACGACGACGAGGACTTCCTGCGCGAGCTCGAGCGCAAGCGGCGTCACCGTCGCAAGGGCGAGGGTCCCTCCCCCACGACCTGAACGACCGAGGTCGGCTGGGGCGCGGCGTAGGAGTGCTGGCTCCCGCTGCCGAAGAAGAAGTTGATGCCCACGAAGTTGAACCACAGCGTGGCCAGCCCGACCAGCGCCACGACCGCTGCGGAGCGCCCCTTCCAGCCCTGGGTCGCCCGCGCGTGCAGGTACGCGGCGTACACCACCCAGGTGATGAACGCCCAGACCTCCTTGGGGTCCCAGCCCCAGTAGCGGCCCCAGGCGTAGTGCGCCCAGATCGGCCCGGCGATCAGCGCCGCGAAGGTCCAGATCGGGAACGCGAACGCGTGCGTGCGGTAGGCGACCCGGTCGAGCACGGCCAGGTCGGGCAGCCGGTCGAGGTAGCCGCCGCGCCGCTCCGGGCGCGAGGCACGACGCTCCTTGACCAGGTAGAGCGCCGAGCACATCCCGCCGAGGGTGAACGCACCGGTGGCGATGATCGCGGCCACCACGTGGATGACCAGCCACGGTGACTGCAGGGCGTCGCGCAGCGGCACCACGGGCGTGTAGAGCACCAGCACGTCGATCATCAGCGTGACGAGCGCGAAGCCGGTCACCACTGGCGAGAGCCACGACAGCGAGTAGCGCCGGTAGAGCAGCAGGTAGCCGATCACGACCACCCAGGTGCCGGTCAGGGTGAACTCGTACATGTTGCCCCACGGCACCCGGATCGGGTCGGGTGCGAGCCCGCGGGCCACCACGGCGACGAAGTGCACCGCCGCCGCGAGCATGGTCAGGCCCAGCCCGACGCGGCCGAACATCTGCCGGCGCAGCTCCGGAGCAGACTCGTCGACGGGCTCGGTGGCGGCGGGTTCCTCGGCGCCACCGCCACCGACGGCCACCGGCGCCGCCTGCTCGACCGGCGCGTTGCGGCCGGCGGCCCACTCGGCGAGGTGGGCCAGCAGGGCGAGGAAGTAGACCACGGCGCACGCGGCCACTGCCTGGTTGCTCAGCACCTCGAACTGCTCGTGAGTCACTGGGTCTCCTTCACTGGGGTGGCCAGCCGATCGGCCAGCTGGTCGATCTCCCCGGCGAGATCGCCGCCGGAGCTGCGGTGGAGCCCGGCGACCTCGACGAGGGTACGCCCGTCCTCGCGGCGGGCCCGGACCCAGACGCGGCGGGGACGAACGAAGAGCGAGGCAAGCAGCCCGGCGAGGGCGAGCACCACCCCGGCCAGGGCGATCTTCTGCCCTGGGGTGTGGCTCACCTGCAGCTTCACGAACCGGCTCATCCCGTCGAAGGAGACCGTGCCCAGCCCGTCGGGGAGCTGCTCGGTGCCGCCCATCGGCAGGTCGATGCGCAGCGGCTTGCCCAGCGAGCGGATCGGCTCGAGGCCGTCCTTGTCGAGGGAGTAGACCGACTGCGGCTCCCCGTCGTCCAGGCCGAGATCGCCGGCGTACGCGAGCATCGAGATCGCGGGGTTGCGGTCCTCGGGGAAGGCCGAGAACGGCCCGGACTCCTTCGTGAAGGCGTACGTCGGGTAGAACTCGCCCTCCAGCCCGATCTGCCGGTTGCCGCCCTCCTGCTCGGCGTCGGGCACCTTCACCACCCCGAAGGAGCGGAAGCTGCTGTCCTGGGGCAGGAACACGACGGGTCCCGAGAAGGCGATCGAGCGGTCGGCGTTGCGCACCGTGATGTGCGGGGCGTAGCCGTGGCTGATCAGGAACACGTCGGTGCCGCGCACGTTGAGCGGGTGGTTGACGGAGATCTCGCGCTTCCGGTCCTCGGCGCCGGGCTCGCTGCGGTAGGTGAGGTCGGCGGAGAACTCGTGCGCCATCCCGGCCTCCCGGCCCTCCCGGATGAAGGTCACGTCGAAGCCGTCGACGGTGAAGTCGAACGGCTCGAGGCTCTCTGGGTCGAAGAACGCACCGGCCCGGAAGTCGTCGTACTGGCTCAGCGTGTTGGCGAAGCCGTCGCCGGTGACCACGATGGTGCCGCCGCGGAAGCCCCACAGCGACCCCACGGCGAAGCCGACCAGCACGATCAGCACCGAGAGGTGGAACAGCAGGTTTCCCGCCTCGCGCAGGTAGCCGCGCTCGGCGCTGACGTCCTCCTCCGCCTCGGCGCGGCGGACCCGGAACCGGGCTCCACGCAGCAGGGCGGTCGCCTGCTCGCGCACCTGTTCGGGAGCCAGGTCGGTCTCGAAGCTGCGGTGTGCGCCGAGTCGGGAGAGGTTGCGCGGCGCCTTCGGCGGCTGCGCGCGTACACCGCGCCAGTAGACGCGTAGCCGGGGCAGGAAGCACCCGATCAGGGAGACCATCAGCAGGATGTAGATCGCGGAGAACCACACCGAGTCGTAGACCGAGAACAGCCCGAGCTTCTCGTAGATCGGCGTCAGCTCCGGGTGCTGCTCGCGCCACTGGGAGGCCCGCAGCGAGTCGACGTCCTCCTGCGGGACCACCGACCCCGGCACCGCGGCGAGCGCGAGCAGGAACAGCAGGATCAGCGCGGTCCGCATCGAGGTGAGCTGTCGCCAGGCCCAGCGGGCGAGCTCGACCGGGGTCAGGGCGGAGGCGGGCCTGCGCTGCTCGGTGCGCTCCTCGGGCGGCGTGCGGGTGGTCGTCACCGGATCACACCCCGGCCTCGAAGTTCGGGAAGAACCACGTGCGCAGCCAGTCGACCATCACGTCCCACCAGCCGGTGACCAGGAGCAGGCCCACCACGATCAGCATCACCCCACCGAGGCCGGTGACCCAGCGCTGGTGGCGGCGGACCCAGCCGACGGTGCCGAGCATCCGGCGGTAGGCCAGCGCCGCGATGATGAACGGCAGGCCCAGACCGAGGCAGTAGACGAGACTGAGCAGCGCACCGCGCCCGGCGCTCGCCTCGTTGAGCGCGAGGGTGGTGACCGCGGTCAGCGTGGGCCCGATGCACGGCGCCCAGCCGAGGCCGAACAGCAGGCCGAGCAAGGGCGCCGCGGCCAGTCCGACGGCCGGCACCTTGTGGACCCGCCAGTCGCGCTGCATCCACGGCAGCACGCCCAGGAAGACGAAGCCGAGCACAATGGTCAACACGCCGAGCACGATGGTGATCGGCCGCTCGTAGGTGAACAGCCACTCCCCGACCGCGCCGATCAGGGCGCCGTAGGAGACGAAGACGAACGAGAATCCGAGCACGAACAGCAGCGAGCCCATCAGCATCCGCCCGCGGCGCGCGGCGGCGAGGTCGGCGCCGGAGAGGCCGGTGGCATAGCTCAGGTAGCCGGGCAGCAGCGGCACCACGCACGGCGAGAAGAACGAGACCAGTCCGGCGACCAGCGCCACCGGCACGGCCAGCAGCAGCGAGCCCTCGTACGCCGTGGAGGCGAACCAGTCCCCGAGGTCGAGGGGAACGACGAGCGCGCTCATCCCTGCACGTCCTCGACCAGCTGGATCAGGGTGCGGCGGCTCGGCACCTCACCGAGGATGCTCGCGGCCACCCGGCCCTGGGCGTCGAGCACGACGGTGCTCGGGATCGCGCTCGGGTTGAGCGTGCCGGTGAAGGCGAGCAGGGTGCGCCCGGAGGGATCGAAGAAGGACGGGTACGGCACGTCGTACCGCCGCTCGAAGGCCAGCCCCTGCTCGGGCCGGGAGTCCTTGGTGTTCACGCCGACGAACGCGACGTCGCGCTTCGCCAGCTCACGCGCGACGTTCGCGAGCATGGGGGCTTCCTTGCGGCACGGCGGGCACCACGACCCCCAGACGTTGAGCACCACGACCTGGCCGGCGAAGTCGTCGAGTGACAGCTTCTTCCCGTCGAGCGTGGTGCCGGAGACCTCGCCCGGCTTCTTGCGCTCGTCCTCGGCGAGCCGGGTGATGATCCCCTGCCCACCGACGTAGCCCTTGTCGCCGGCGCTCGGGCTGTCGGAGCACGCGGACACCACCGCACCCAGCAGGAGCACGGCGAGCAGGAGTCGGAGAGTGCGCAATCGGGGTCTCAGGACGGTTCTCAGGACGGGGGCTTGTGCTCGTCGTCGGCGCCACCGGCCGAGAACGGCGCGCTGCGGTCGGCCAGGGGGATCAGGTCACCGGCGGGCTCGGAGTAGCCCACGCTGATGAGTCGCTCGCCGTCGAAGGTGAACGAGGTGAGGCTGCACAGCGTGCACTGCCGGCGGCGCGGGTCGTGCAGGAAGGAACGGCCCTCGGCCTTGAGGCGGGTTATCCAGATCGGCAGCTGGTGGGAGACCAGCACGGCCTCGTGCCCCTCGGCGGCCTGCCGGGCGTCCATCACGGCCGGCCACATCCTGGCCACGATGTCCTTGTAGGGCTCGCCCCACGAGGGTCGGAACGGGTTCCACAGCTTCTTCCAGATCTGCGGCTGGCGCAGGATCGAGTCGCGGATCTCGAATCGCTTGCCCTCGAAGATGTTGCTCGACTCCACGATCCGCTCGTCGATCTCCACCGACAGCCCGAGGGCGGCGGCGAGCGGCGCTGCGGTCTCCTGGGCGCGCTCGAGCGGTGAGGCGATCACGTGGGTGATGTCGCGGTCGCCGATGCGGTCGGCGATGCGGTCGGCCATCGCGTGGCCGCGCTCGGAGAGGTGGAACCCGGTCGACCGGCCGTAGAGGATGCCCTGCGGGTTGTGCACCTCTCCGTGGCGCAGCAGGTGCACGATCGTGCTCACTCGACCTTCCCTTCCCGGCCCGCCGCGGCGACTGCCGCCGGGAGCGCGTTGATCACGTGCTGGAGTGCCCGGTCGTCGTGGGCAGCGGAGAGGAACCAAGCCTCGAAGCCGCTCGGGGGCAGGTGGACGCCCTGCTCGAGCATGGCGTGGAAGAACGCCCGGAACATCGCGGCGTCCTGGGTCGCCGCGGCGGCGTAGTCGCGCACGGAGTCGGCCTCGACCCCGAGGAAGACGCTGAACATGCTGCCGCCGCGCTGCACCAGGTGGGGTACGCCGGCCCGGCTGAGCGCCTCGCCGACGGCACCCGAGAGCGTCTCCGCGGCCCGGTCGATCTGCGCGTAGACCTCGTCGGTGGCCAGCCGCAGCGTGGTGAGCCCGGCAGTGGTGGCGATCGGGTTCCCGGCGAGGGTGCCGGCCTGGTAGACGGGGCCACCCGGCGAGAGCATCGCCATCACCTCGGCCCGGCCTCCGAACGCCGCCGCTGGGAAGCCACCGCCCATCACCTTGCCGAAGGTGACCAGGTCGGGCCGCCACCCCTCCTGGGCCCCGTCGAGGCCCCACTGACCGCTGCGCGAGACCCGGAAGCCGGTCATCACCTCGTCGGAGACGAAGAGCGCGCCGTGCTCCGCGCAGGTGCGCGAGAGGAACTCGTTGAACCCCGGCTCGGGCGGAACCACGCCCATGTTGCCGGGCGAGGCCTCGGTGATCAGGCAGGCGATCTCGGAGCCGCGGGTGGCGAACGCCGCCTCGACGGCCTCGCGGTCGTTGTAGGGCAGCACGATGGTCGCGGCGGTGGAGGCCTCCGGGACGCCGGGGGTGCCGGGGACCGAGCCCTCGAACACGTCGCCGTGGGTGGCGACGCCGGACCCTGCCTCGGCCAGCAGCGAGTCGACGTGACCGTGGTAGCAGCCGGCGAACTTCACCACCAGGTCGCGGCCGGTGAAGCCGCGGGCCAGCCGGATCGCCGACATGGTGGCCTCGGTGCCGGAGGAGACCAGCCGTACCTGGTCCACCGGTGTGCGGCTCACGATCTCCTCGGCCAGCTCGACCTCGCTCCGCGTGGGCGTGCCGTACGACGTACCGCGCGAGACGGCCTCGGTGACCGCGGCCACCACCTCGGGGTGGGCGTGCCCCAGCAGGAGCGGCCCCCACGAGCAGATCAGGTCGACGTACTCCCGGCCGTCGACGTCGGTCAGCCAGGCGCCGGACCCGGACGCCATGAACCGTGGCGTGCCTCCGACGGCGTTGAACGCGCGGACCGGGGAGTTCACCCCGCCCGGCGTGACCGCGCGGGCACGCGAGAACCAGTCGGCCGAGACCGCGGCCGGCGCAGCGTGGTCGGGAGCTGGGAAGGACACCCCGGCATTGTCCCCGACGACCCCAGCGCTCGCCCAACCGGTGGGCTGCCCGGGCCGGGGTCCGTGCTGTGGCCCCCACCTCGGGTTCCCGACCTCTCGCGTCATGACGTGGGCAGCTGCTCGTTGCACAGCCGGACACACGCGTCCGCCATGTGACCTGACTCACAGGCCATACGTTTGTCCGTGACCCACCCGGGGCACTGTCGTTGAGGAGGCAAGTCGGAGGCTCGGGGGACGGCCGACGACCTTTCTTACAGGGAGCCTGAACACATGACGAAGGCATTGTCACGCCGCAGCAAGGCCATCGCCCTGGTGCCCGCTGCCCTCCTGTCGGGGGTGTGGACCGCCAGCCTGGTCACCAGCAGCGCCACCGCCTCCTCCGCCGACGACAAGCGGTCCGAGCTCCCTGACGGCACCTCGGTGCCCAGCGAGGCGATCGAGGCCCCGGCCAGCGTGCCGGTGCCGGGCGTGATCGCTCCCGCCGTCCCGGAGGGCTCGGCCGACTCCGTGGTCTCCAGCGCCTCGAGCCACGGCATCCCGGCCCCGGCGCTCGCCGCCTACCAGCGGGCCGCGCAGATCATCGACTCCGCCGACAAGTCCTGCAACATCCCGTGGGAGCTGATCGCCGCGATCGGCCGCGTCGAGTCCGACCACGGCCGCTACGGCGGCAACACGCTCACCTCCTCCGGGATCAGCAGGCCCGGCATCTACGGCATCCCGCTCAACGGCAAGAACGGCACCCAGGCGATCAACGACACCGACGCCGGGCAGCTCGACAACGACCGCGTCTACGACCGCGCGGTCGGCCCGATGCAGTTCATCCCGTCCACCTGGCAGGTGGTGAAGGTCGACGCCGACGGCGACAGCAAGCGCAACCCCCAGGACATCGACGACGCCGCGCTCGCCACCGCGGTCTACCTCTGCTCCGGCGACGACAACCTCTCCACCCGCCAGGGCCAGGAGGCGGCGGTCTACCGCTACAACCACAGCCGCGACTACGTGAACCTCGTGCTCCGGATCATGGAGGCCTACAGCCAGGGCGACTACACCGCCGTCCCGTCGGGCACCCAGGCCGGTACCTCGTTCTCGCCGTCCTACTCGACCGCGATCCGGCAGCGGTACGCCGCAGCGGAGCGGCGTGAGCAGCGCCAGAAGGCCGCGAAGCAGCGGCGGCAGGCCGCGGCGCAGCAGCAGGGCTCCAGCTCGACCTCCAGCGGGGGCACCACCGGCGGCGTGACCGACGGTGGCGGTGCGGTGCCGGGGACCGATGGCGGCTCGGGTGGCAGCGTCCTGGGCGGCGTTGGTGGCGCGGTCGATGACGCGATCGGTGGAGTCACCGGAGGCGGCGGGTCGACAGGCGGTGGCAGCGGCGGTGGCAACGGCGGCGGATCAGCCCCGGCGCCGGGCCCGGTCGAGGACACGCTGACCTGGGCAGAAGCGCAGGCAATCTGCGTCGCGCGCGGCGTCAGCACCCTCAACCTGACGTCCTGCATCCAGGACTTGCTCGGCTGAGCGATCGAGCCAGAACCCCCGGTCACCCGACCGGGGGTTCTGCCGTTCCGGGGTAGGTTCCGCGGCATGAGCACCCCCTTCGTGCACCGCCACCGGGTCCGCTACGTCGAGTGCGACATGCAGGGGATCGTGTTCAACGCGCACTACTACACCTGGATCGACATCGCCCACACCGAGTGGATCCGCGACCGGTTCGGCTCGCTGGAGGAGCTCGTGGCGCTCGGGGTCGACGTCGTGGTGGCGGAGTCGTCGTGCCGGTTCCGTGCCCCGGCCCGGTTCGACGACGAGGTGGAGATCGCCGTACGCCTCGAGGACCTGACCACGTCCTCGATGACCACCACCCACACCTTCACCCGGAGCGACGAGCTGCTCGCGGAGGGCCGGATCCGCCACGTCGCCGTACACCCGCAGGAGCTGACCAAGGTGTCGTGGCCCGACGAGGTGCGTTCGGCGTTCACTGCCCCTGGCCCCGGGTAGCGGGCACACTGGTGTCGTGCGCACGATCGGCAACATCCTGTGGTTCGTGCTGGCCGGGTGGTGGCTGGCCCTGGGGTACGTCGTCGCCGGGCTGGTCGCTTTCGTCCTGATCATCACGATCCCGTTCGGGATCGCCTCGTTCCGGATGGCCGGCTACGTGGTGTGGCCCTTCGGGCGCACGGTCGTGTGGAGGCGGCAGGCCGGCATCTGGTCGGTGCTCGGCAACGTGGTCTGGGTGATCGTGCTGGGGTGGGAGCTGGCCCTCGGCCACCTCATCGCGGGTCTGCTCCTCTGCGTGACGATCATCGGCATCCCGTTCGGCGTCGCCTGCTGGAAGATGGTGCCGCTGGCCCTGTTGCCGCTGGGGCGTGAGGTGGTGCCGATCCGCTCGGTCGGCCACGACCCTTACGGCGTACCGGTGGCCGGACCCTGACGACGTGGTGGGTCGCGCCCGTCCGCGCTCCCAGCATCACCGGCGTAGTGGTCGCCGCAGCGTGGCTCTACGAGGCGTGGGAGCCGACCCTGCTGGTGCGCGGTTGGCTGCTCCAGGGCGTCGTCGGCGGCGTGGCCGTCGCCGTCGGCTACGGGGTCGGCGTGCTGCTGCGCCGGCTCGGCAGGCGGCTGCGCCGGCGCCGCGGCTGGGGGATCCCTGCCTTCGACGAGCGGACCGACCTGAAGGTCCGGGCGCTCACGGCCGCACTGCTGGTGGTCCTGGGCACCTGGGCGGCCACGAAGGCCGTCTCCGAGCACAGCTGGACCTGGGAGCGCCTGGGCTACGACCCCGCGTCGAGGTGGCTGGTGTACGGCGGCACCCTGGCCGTCACCGCCGTGGTGGCCGGGGCGCTCTTCGTGGCTGCTGCCGCCCTCCGGTGGGTGCAGCGTCGCCTCACCCGGATGGGCCGACGTTGGGTGCCCGCCTGGGTCGCGGGCTCCATCGCCTTCGTGCTGGTGGCGTGGGCCGTCCTCGCCGGCCTCAACGCCTACGTGCTGCAACGCAGCCTGGACGGGTTCAACGCCACCTTCGCGGCCTCCGACCGCGATCTGAGCGAGGCGTCCGACCCGCCCGAGTCCCCGCTGCGCACGGGCGGACCGTCGTCGCAGGCCGACTGGGCAGGGCTCGGCAAGGAGGGTCGGCGCTTCCTGACCCGGGGCCCGGACGAGGCGACCATTGCGGAGATCACCCCGGGCGACGAGCCTCTCGAGCCGGTCCGGGTCTATGCCGGCCGCGCCTCGGCCGGCGACGTGGAGAGCCGGGTCGAGCAGGCGCTGGACGAGCTGGAGCGGTTCGGGGCCTTCCAGCGAGCCGCGGTCCTGGTCGTCGTACCGACGGGGACCGGGTGGGTCAACGAGCAGATCGTGCAGCCGGTGGAGTACCTCCTGGCCGGTGACGTCGCCACCGTCGCAGTGCAGTACTCCCACCTGCCCAGCCCGTTGGCGTTCCTCTCCGAGGGTGAGGCGGCCGCGACGACGGGCGCAGCCCTGGTCGGGGCGGTCCGGGCCCGCCTCGACGAGGAGCCCGAGGGCGAGCGACCGGCGATGCTGGTGGCGGGCGAGAGCCTCGGCTCGTTCGGCGCCAGTGGCGCGTTCGAGTCGCTCGACGACCTCCTCGGGACCACCGATGCGTCGCTGTGGATCGGGCCACCGGAGACCATGCACCTGCGCCGGGAGGCCGAGCGGGTGCGACGCCCCGGGTCGCCCCAGGTCGCGCCCGTCGTGGGTGACGGCGAGGACGTCGCCTTCGCCAACCGCGACGCCGACCTGCGCGGCCGCTCGCCGCGCACGGTGTTCCTGCAGCAGGCCGACGACCCGATCGTGTGGTGGGACTGGGAGACCGCCCTGGCCAGGCCGGACTGGCTGGAGGAGCCCCTCGACCCCGCCGTCAACCCCGCGATGTCCTGGACGCCGCTGACGACCTTCCTCAACCTCGCGGTCGACATGGCCGTCGGCAACGACTTCGACGAGGACCACGGCCACCTCTACGGCACCCAGCCGTTGACCGCATGGCGAGCCATGCTCGCCCCCGACGGATGGACCGATGACCGGGTCGAGCAGCTCAGGGAAAGGCTCAGGGCAGTGGCCCGGTGACGGTGGCTTCGCCCGTCAGGCGACCGGACTCCCCCACCGAAACTGCCACTCACCCACCGTTGCAACGTGGGGTTAGTGGCAGTTTCACACGTTCACCAGTGAAACCCTCAGCCCACCAGCCGCGCCGCGTCCAGCGCCCAGTACGTCAGCACCACGTCGGCGCCGGCGCGGCGGATCGAGGTGAGGGTCTCGAGGATGGCGCGGTCGCGGTCGATCCAGCCGCGGGCGGCCGCGGCCTCGACCATGGAGTACTCGCCCGACACGTTGTACGCCGCGACCGGCACGTCGACCGCGTCGCGCACGGCGTGCAGCACGTCGAGGTAGCCGAGGGCGGGCTTGACCATCACCATGTCGGCCCCCTCCTCCTGGTCGATGACGGCCTCGCGGACGCCCTCGCGCAGGTTGGCGGGGTCCTGCTGGTAGGTCTTCCGGTCCCCCTGCAGCGAGGAGTCCACAGCCTCGCGGAACGGGCCGTAGAAGGCGGAGGCATACTTCGCCGAGTAGGCGAGGATGCCGGTGCCGGTGTGCTGCTCGGCGTCCAGCGCCCGGCGCACGAAGCCCACCTGGCCGTCCATCATCCCGCTGGGCGCGACCAGGTCGACCCCGGCGGCAGCCTGGGCCAGCGCCATCTGGCCGTAGAGCTCCAGGGTGCGGTCGTTGTCGACGCTGCCGTCGGGGTTCAGGACGCCGCAGTGGCCATGGTCGGTGAACTCGTCGAGGCACAGGTCGGACATCACGGTGAGCTGGTCGCCGACCTCGGCGACGACGTCGGTGATGGCGATGTTGAGGATCCCGTGGGGGTCGATCCCTCCGGAGCCGACCGCGTCCTTCTCCACCGGGATGCCGAACAGCATCACCCCACCGAGGCCCGCCTCGACGGCCTCGGTGGCAGCCTTCTTCAAGCTGTCGCGGGTGTGCTGCACGACCCCGGGCATGCTCGAGATCTCGGTCGGCTCGGTGGCGTCCTCACGCACGAACAGCGGCAGCACCAGCTGGTCGGGGCGCAACGAGGTCTCGGCGACCAGCCGCCGCAGCGCAGGCGTGCGCCGCAGCCGGCGGGGACGGATCTCGGGGAATCCCACGCGGCCCTCCTCCTCGGTCGGTTACTTCGAGCCGGTCCGGCGACGGGTCGAGGGCCGGCGCTCGGACGGACGCGTCAGCGGCTGGCCCGACTCGATCAGCGAGGCACGGCGGGCCGCCCCGAAGTCGGCGAGGGCGTCGCAGACCTCCTCGATCGAGGGGTTGGGCGCCATCACGTCGACGCGCAGGCCGTGCTCCTCGGCGGTCTTCGCCGTGGCCGGGCCGATCACCGCGATCACCGTGGAGGTGTGCGGCTTGCCGGCGATCCCGACCAGGTTGCGCACGGTGGAGGACGACGTGAAGACGACCGCGTCGAACTTGCCGGTCTTGATCGCCTCGCGGATCGGCGCCGGCGGCGGGGCCGCGCGCACGGTCCGGTAGGCGGTGACGTCGTCGACCTCCCAGCCGAGCTCGACCAGACCGGCCACGAGGGTCTCGGTGGCGATGTCGGCGCGCGGCAGGAAGACCCGGTTGATCGGGTCGAGGACGTCGTCGTACGGCGGCCAGTCCTCGAGCAGGCCGCGGGCCGACTGCTCACCCGAGGGGATCAGGTCGGCGTTCAGGCCCCACTCCGCGAGCGACAGCGCGGTCTTGTCACCGACGGCGGCGATCTTCAGCCCGGAGAAGGCGCGGGCGTCCAGGCCGTACTCCTCGAACTTCTCGCGCACGGCGCGCACCGCGTTGACCGAGGTGAACGCGATCCACTCGTAGCGGCCCTCGACCAGGCCGCGCACCGCCTTGTCCATCTGCTGGGGGTTGCGGGGCGGCTCGACCGAGATGGTCGGCACCTCCTCGGGCACCGCGCCGAAGCCCCGGAGCCGGGCGGAGAGCGCCCCGGCCTGGTCCTTGGTGCGCGGCACCAGCACGCGCCAGCCGAACAGCGGCTTGGTCTCGAACCACGACAGCGTCTCGCGCAGGTCGACGACCGGGCCGACCACGACGATCGCGGGCGGGGTCATCTTCGCGGCGCGCGCCTCGGCACCGATGGAGTCGAGCGTGGAGACCACCGTCTCCTGGCAGCTCAGCGTGCCGGTCCGGGTCATCGACACCGGGGTGTCACCCGGGCGGCCGGCCGCGACCAGCTCGGCGGCGATGGACTCGATGGAGCCGACCGCCGACAGCAGCACCAGGGTGTCGTGGCCCGCGTAGCAGGACCAGTCGATCCGGGCGTCGTTGCAGGTCACCACGGCCACCTCGCGGTGGTTCTTCGTGGTCAGCGGGATGCCGGCGTACGCCGGGACGGCGCTCACCGACGAGACACCGGGGACGATCTCGAAGCCGATGCCGGCCTTCGCGCAGGCCTGCGCCTCCTCGGGGCCGGAGGCGTAGAGGAACGGGTCCCCCGCCATCAGCCGTACGACGCGCTTGCCGGTCCTGGCCTGCTTGACCACGACCTTCGCGCGCGACGCGTGGGTCAGCGGCTGGCCGTCCTCACCGAAGCCGCCGTCGACGAAGACCGGACCGGGCTGCGCCGGGGCCTCCTCGTCACCCTCGACCGGCTCGACGCGGGCGGGCAGGTCGAGCACGGTGCGCACGAGCCCCTCGTGGTCGGGGGTCTCGGTGACCACCACCTCCGCCTCGCGCAGCAGCTCGAGGGCGCGCACGGTGAGCAGGCCCGGGTCGCCCGGGCCACTGCCCACGAAGGACACCCACTTGGCGGGACGGATCCCTTCGGGGCGCGCCGAGGAGCGCCCGGAGCGGGCTGTGGTGCTTGACGTGTTCGTCTTGGTCACAATCGCCTTCTCGCTACTTCGGTGTTTCGTTGATCAGTTCTGTGGCGCCGTCGGCGAGCATCTCGGCCGCGAGCTTGCGGCCCACCCCCGCCGCGTCCTCGAGCGGCCCGGACGCGGATCGTCGTACGGACAGGGCGCCGTCGGGCGACAGCGCAACCGCACGGACCCAGAGTTCGTCACCGTGGTCCCCCAGCGCAACTTCGGCCAGCGCGCCGACCGGCGCGGAGCACCCCGCCTCGAGGTCGGCGAGCACCGCCCGCTCGGCGGCCACGCTCGCCCGCGTGCAGGCGTCGTCGAGGGCTTCGCGCACCAGCGGGAGCAGGTCGCTGTCGGACCGGGTCTCCACGGCCAGGGCTCCCTGCCCGGGGGCGGGCAGCACCTGGATGGGGTCGATCAGCTCGGTGACCTCGTCGAGCCGGCCGAGTCGGGCGAGGCCGGCGCGGGCGAGCACGACCGCGTCGAGCTCCCCCGAGCGCACCTTGCCGATGCGGGTGTCCACGTTGCCGCGGATGTCGACGAGCTCGACGCCGAGACCGAGGGCGGCGATCTGCGCCACCCGACGCGGCGCCCCGGTGCCGACCCGGGCGCCCGGCGGCAGCTCACCGAGGGTGAGCCCGTCGCGGGCGACGAGCACGTCGCGGGGGTCCTCACGCACCGGTACGGCGGCCAGCGCGATGCCCTCGGCGTGTGCGGTGGGCAGGTCCTTGAGCGAGTGCACCGCGACGTCGACCTCACCGGCCAAGAGCGCCTCGCGCAGCGCGCTGACGAAGACGCCGGTGCCGCCGATGGTGGCCAGGGGCGCGGTCGAGACGTCGCCCTCGGTGCGCACCGGCACCAGCTCGGTGGGGCGCCCGGTGGCGGCGGTGATCGCGTCGGCCACGGTCCGGCTCTGGGTGCGGGCCAGGTCCGAGGCGCGGGTGCCGACGCGGATGGTCCCGAGAGAGGTGTGAGTCACGGCTTGTCCACCTCCGCCCGGGTGACCGCCTCGACGGCTTCGGGGTCGAGCGCGAACAGCTCGGCCAGGGCGGCGGCGTAGGAGACCGCACCGGACTCGTTGGCCAGCTCCTTGACCCGGACCGTCGGGTGGTGCAGCAGCTTCTCCGCCACCCGGCGCAGGGTGTTGGCCACCTCGGCGGTCGTGGCCTCGTCCATGTCGGGCCGCCGGGAGCGGAGCCGGTCGAGCTCCGCCTCTACGACTCCGGTGGCCATGGTGCGCAGCGCGACCACGGTCGGCGTCACGCTCTGGCTGCGCCGCGCGGTGAGGAAGGCGGCGAGCTCCTGGGCGACGATGGACCGCACGCCCTCGACGTCGTCGGAGCCGGCGTTGCGCTGCAGCTCCGGCGCCATGTTGGCCAGCGAGACCAGCTCCACATCGGGGAGGACAGAGACGTCGGGGTCGATGTCGTGGGGCAGTGCGAGGTCGACCACGGCGAGCGGGTGCCGGACGCCGGTGCGAAGCCGCTCCAGCTGCTGCGCGGTCAGGAGTACGCCGGTCGCGCCGGTGCACGAGACCAGCACGTCGACCGGAGCGGTGAACTGCTCGAGCTCCGAGAGCGGGATCGCCGTGGCGTCGTACTGCTTGGCGAGGCGGACGGCATGGTCGTGGGTGCGGTTGGCCACCACGATCGTGGCCGCCCCGGCCCGAGCTGCGGTGGCCACGGAGAGCCGGGCCATGGAGCCGGCGCCGACCACGAGGACGTGCTTGCCGGCCAGGGCGCCGACGTGGCCGGAGGCGCGCTCCAGCGCCGCGCTGACCAGACTGGGCGCGACCCGGTCGATGCCGGTCTCGGCGTGCGAGCGCTTGCCCACGCGCAGCGCCTGCTGGAACAGCACGTTGAGGGCGGGGCCGACGGTGCCGATCTCCTGCCCGGCACGCAGCGCCTCGCGGGCCTGGCCGAGGATCTGGCTCTCGCCGAGCACCATCGAGTCCAGCCCGGAGGCGACGTGGAAGAGGTGGGAGACGGCCGCGTCGTCGTAGTGCACGTAGAGGTGGCCGAGCAGCTCCTCGGGGGTGGTGCCGGCCCGCTCGCCCAGCAGCCGCGTGATCGTCTCGACGCTGCCGTGGAAGCGCTCCACGTCGGCGTAGACCTCGATCCGGTTGCAGGTGGACAGCACCGTCGACTCGAGCACGTGCTCGTTGTCGGCCACCTCGCGGGCGAGCTTGAGCACGCCCTCGGCGTCGAGCGCGGCCCTCTCCAGGAGCTCGACGGGGGCGCTGTTGTGGGAGATGCCCACGACGAGGACGCTCACGAGACCTCCTCGACCGGGTCGACGGGGGCGCTCACCAGCGACCTCTCGCCGGACTTGCGCTGCTCGTGGTAGGCGAGGATCTGCAGCTCGCTGGAGAGGTCGACGCGGCGTACGTCGACACCCTCGGGCACCGAGAGGATCGTCGGGGCGAAGTTGAGGATGCTGCGGATGCCGACCTCGACCATCCGGTCCGCCACCGCCTGGGCGGCGACCGCGGGGGTGGCGATCACGCCGATCCCGACGCCGTGCTCTGCGACCACGTCGGCGAGGTCGTCGAAGCTGCGGATCTCCAGCCCGGCTACCACCTCGCCGTGGCGCGAGCTGTCCGCGTCGAGCAGCGCCACGGTGCGGAAGCCGCGGGAGGAGAACCCGGAGTAGTTGGCCAGGGCGTGCCCGAGGTTGCCGATGCCGACCACGACCACGGGCCAGTCCTGGGTCAGGCCGATCTCGCGCGAGATCTGGTAGCGGAGGTACTCCACGTCGTACCCCACCCCGCGGGTGCCGTAGGAACCGAGGTGGGACAGGTCCTTGCGCAGCTTGGCGCTGTTGACGCCTGCGGCGGTGGCGAGCTCCAGGCTCGAGCAGGACGTCGTACCGGCCTCGGCCATCGCGTTCAGCGCCCGGAGGTACACGGGGAGACGGGCAACCGTCGCCTCGGGAATGCGGGTGTTGCTCACGGGACTGGCACGCTCCACAGGTGGGGAATCTCCGTCACTGTAGGAGTTTGTGAACGTGCGAACAAACCGAGTCCGACAGGTGACTAGCACAAGGTGAGATGTCTCACCGAGTCGGGGTCGGGTCCGTGCCGCTGGGTCAGGCCAGCGCCGTCCGCAGCCGGCGTTCGTCGACGCGCCAGAAGTCGTGCTGGCGGCCGTCGACCAGGGTCACCGGGATCTGCTCTCCGTAGGCGTCCATCAGCTCCGGGGAGGTGGTGATGTCGACCTCCTCGAAGTCGGTACCGAGGTCGGCACAGACCCGCTGCACCACCTCGCGCGCGTCGTCGCAGAGATGGCAGCCGGGCCTGGAGTAGAGCGTGACGCGGGCACTCATGGCGCTCACTCCAGCAGGCCGAGGGCGCGTCGCCGCTCACTGGCCCGCAGCCGACCCTTCTGGACCTTGCCGGTCACCGTGTAGGGCAGCTCGTCGACCACGTGGATCGCCGACGGCTGCTTGAACCGGGCCAGCCGCTCCATGCAGTGGGCCCGCACCAGCTCGACCAGGCCCTCGCTCGCACCGGCTGCGGTCGGCCTCACGTAGGCGACCACGGCCTCGCCGGTCTCCGGGTCCTCCACCCCGATGACCGCGGCCTCGGCGACCTCGGGCAGCTCTGCGATCACGTCCTCCACCTCCCTGGGGTAGACGTTGAAGCCGGAGACGATGACCAGCTCCTTGACCCGGTCCACCAGGTAGAGGTCGCCGGTGGGGTCGAGGTAGCCGACGTCGCCGGTGGGCCACCAGCCGTCGGCGTCGGGTCCGTCGGCCCCGTCGGGCCAGTAGCCGGAGAACAGGTTGTCGCCACGGATCAGGATCTCGCCGCTGTCCGAGGCGTAGGGCTCCTTGCCGCTCTCGTCGACGAGCCTGATCCCGATGCCCGGGAGGGCCGCGCCCACCGACGTCGGGTCCGGCTTCTCGCTGCACAGCGTGGAGGTGACGACCGGGGCCGCTTCGGTGAGGCCGTAGCCCTGGTGGATGGCGATGCCGGTGCGCTCGGTGAACGCGCCGGTGAGCTCGGGAGCCAACGGGGCGGACCCGCTGAGCACCAGTCGCACCGGGCCGAGCCGCTCCTCCAGCCCGGGCACCTGCATCCAGTAGGCGAACACCGCCGGCGCGACAGGCACGACCGAGATCGCCTCGTCCTCGATGATGTCGAGCGAACCCTCGGCGTCGAACCCGTCGACCAGCACCATCCGGGCGTGCTGGCGCAGGACCTGGCCGAGCACCGCGTTGAGCCCGTAGACGTGGAACAGCGGCAGCACCCCGAGCACGACGTCGCGGCCGATGATCATCGGCGGATCCACCGAGGCGACCTGGTCGATGTTGGCCAGCAGCGCCCGGTGGGACAGCATCGCCGCACGCGGGCGGCCCGACGTTCCGCTGGTGTAGAGGAGTACGGCGAGCCCCTCGGGGTCCACCCGGCCCGGCGCCGGCGTACCTGCCTGGGCGACCAGCTCCTCCCAGGTGCGCTCGCCTGGCTCGAGCCCGCCGCCGATGGCGACCACCCGAGGACGGGTCGCGGACTCCAGGCCGGAGGCGTCCATCGCCTCGCCCAGCCCGTGGGCGGCCTCGCGCACGGTGTCGATGGTGGTGGGGTCGGCGATGACCATCCGGGTGCCGGAGTCGGCGAGCATGCGGATCAGCTCGCCGGTGGCGCTGCGGGGGTTGACCGGGACCACCACCAGCCCGGCGCGCAGGCTGCCGAGGTAGGCCGCGATGAACTCGATGGAGTTGCCGGTCGCGATCATCACGCGATAGCCGGCGATCATCCCCGCGTCACTGAGGCCCTGCACGACGCGGTCGGCCAGCTCGTCGAGGCCACGCCACGTGACCGACCGCCCGGAGGTGGCCTCGGACAGGGCGATCTTGTCCGGTTCGTGCTCAGCCGCGCGCCTCAGCAACGCCGCGACGTTGGACTCCATCGGGCGAGTCTTGCACATCCGGGAAGGCGTTCAGGCGGCATAGGCTGTCGCCCGTGACGCCACCCCCACCGCCCGCCGGCCGCCGTCACCACCGCCCGCAACGGCCCCCCAACCTGCGCCGTCGTTCGCAGCTCGCGGGCGAGGCCGCCGCCTCCGTCGCCGAGGTGGAGAGCGCCCTGGACGTGGAGGCCGACCCGACCTCCGCGGCGTTCTTCGACGTGGACAACACCGTGATGCAGGGGGCATCGATCTTCCACCTGGCCCGGGGGCTGCACAAGCGGGAGTTCTTCACCACCCGTGAGATCCTCGGGGCCGCCTGGAAGCAGGCCTACTTCCGCGTCATCGGGGTCGAGGACCCCGAGCACGTCGCGGAGGCCCGGGCGTCCGCGCTGTCGTTCATCGCCGGCCACACCGTCGCCGAGCTCGAGTCGCTGGGCGAGGAGATCTTCGACGAGAGCATGGCCCACCGAATCTGGCCCGGCACCCGCGCGCTGGCCCAGCTGCACCTCGACCAGGGCCAGCGGGTCTGGCTGGTGACGGCCGCGCCGATCGAGATCGCGACCATCATCGCCCGGCGGCTGGGCCTGACCGGCGCACTCGGCACCGTGGCCGAGCATGTCGACGGCGTCTACACCGGCAAGCTTGTCGGCGAGATGCTGCACGGCCCGGCCAAGGCGGTGGCGGTACGCGAGCTGGCCGACCGCTTCGGTCTCGACCTGGCGCGCTGCTCGGCGTACTCCGACTCCTACAACGACCTGCCCATGCTCGAGGCGGTCGGCGACCCGTGCGCGATCAACCCCGACCACCGGCTCCGCGAGCACTCCCGGCGGCAGGGCTGGCGGATCCGCGACTATCGCACCGGGCGCAAGGCCGCCCGGGTGGGACTCTTCACCGCGGCCCTCGCGGGGGCGGCGGCAGGCACCGTCGCGGCCGGTACGGCGATCCGCCGGCGCGGCAACTGACCCGCCGATGGCCGTTCACCGAAACCCTGCGAACGAGACGTGAGAGATCCGTGCGCAAGGGGGTACAGGTGTTCACCCGTTGCTCGATGAACATGCACGGGCGGGGCGTGGGCTGGGTCACGTTACGGTTCCCAAGGCCCTGACCGGCAAGTAACATCGGGCGCTCCAGAGAGGGGAGCCGGCTGAGCCGGCGGGGGAGAGTTGTGTCAGCTGATCTGAGCAAGGGACTTGCCGCGCTGCGGCGTGCCCTGATCGAGATCGTCGAGCCCGAGCTCGCGCTGGCCACCGTCCCGACCGCTCCCGGCCGCCCGCAGGACGCGTGGCAGTCCTCGTGGCTGCTGGCCCAGACGGCGGCGAAGTCGCGCCGACCGCGCGCCGAGCACGGCACCGGGACCACGACCCCGGGCGCGCACCGAGGGACCGGGCCGACATCCGAGGACCGCCCCGACGACTCCGCGCTGGCCACCTCGTCGCTGGAGGACGAGGCCGAGGGCGCCCGGCTGATCGCGCTCGTCGAGCTCGCCCGCAACGGCGACTCCGAGGCGTTCGGCCAGCTCTACGACCACTACCACCCCAGCGTGTACCGCTTCCTCTACTACCGGGTCGGCTCGGTCCCGCTGGCCGAGGACCTCACCGCGGAGACCTTCTTCCGCGCGCTGCGCAGCATGAGCTCGTTCCGGTGGCAGGGCAAGGACTTCGGCGCCTGGCTGATGACCATCGCCCGCAACCTGACCACCGACCACTTCAAGGCCGGCCGCACGAGGCTCGAGCAGACCACCGAGGACATGGGCACCCTCGACTCCCACACCGAGGGGCCCGAGAACGCCGTACTGGCGACCCTCACCAACGAAGCGCTGCTGGCCGCCCTCGGGGAGCTGCCGACCGAGCAGCGCGAGTGCCTGGTGATGCGTTTCCTGCAGGGGTTGTCCATCGCCGAGACCGCCGAGCTGCTGGGCCGTTCCTCCGGTGCGGTCAAGCAGCTCCAGCTGCGCGGGGTGCGCAACCTCGCGAAGCTCCTGCCCGAGGGGATCCGCTCGTGAACACCGCGAAAATGTTCCCCACCGGTAACTTCCGTAGCGCCATAACCCCGCTGACGCCCGCCTCGTTGGGTGCGGTGTCAGCGTGCATGCCGACCTGCGCCACCCTTGCGGAGCGGCACGGCACGTCCTTCCACCACACAGGAACGTCAGCATGACACCCCTCTTCCCCGCGCAGCGGGCGGCCGAGGAGTTCGACAAGGTCCTCACCGGGACCGCGAGCCGGGCCGTGGCCGACCGCCACGCCGACCTGCTCGCCACCGTCGAGCTCCTCGAGGACCGGCCCGAGGTGCAGCCTCGCGCCGAGTTCGTCGACTCGCTCCGGGCCCGGCTGATGGCTGCCGCGGAGACCGAGCTCGTGCCCGCCCCGCCGGCGGCACGGCCGGCCACGGTCACCCCGCTCCGGCGTCGCAACCGACGCCGCCTGGGCACCGTCGCCGCCTCGCTCGTCATCGTCGGCGGCTCCGCCGGCATGGCGGCCGCTGCTTCGGGCGCCCTCCCGGGCGAGGCGCTCTACCCGATCAAGCGTGGCGGGGAGCAGGTCGCCACGGCGGCGCGCATCGGCGACGTCAGCAAGGGCAAGGCGCTGCTCGGCCAGGCCGAGAACCGCCTCGACGAGATCGAGGCGCTGGTGGCGTCCGGGTCCGCGGACCCGACCCTGGTCAACCAGGGCGTCGACGCCTTCCGCGAGTCGGCCACCGCCGGCTCCGACAAGCTGTTCGTCTCCTACCAGCGCACCGGCGACCCCGAGGACATCACCATCGTCCGTGACTTCACAGCCGAGCAGATGGCCGACCTCGGACGCGTCGCCGGCAGCTCCGACGCGAGCACGGCCAACCTGCTCGTCGACGCCGCCGACACGCTGGCCGACATCGACCAGCAGGCACGCGTGCTCTGCGGCAGCTGCGGCCCGGAGGAGTCCGTCGAGACCCCCGAGTCGCTGAGCGACGCTGCGGCAGCCGCTTCGATGGACAACCTGATCGCCCGGCCCTCCAGGCAGGCGCGCACCGACGTCGAGGCCGCGCTGGCCGCGGCTCGGGAGCAGCGGGCCGCCGAGGCCTCCGTCCCCGTGGGCACCCAGGCGCTGAACGACCTCAAGGCCGCCGCCGAGCGCTCCGCCGAGTCGACGCCGCGCATCACCGTCGACTCCCTGACCACGACCGACCCGCGCACGGGCGAGCGCACCGGCCCGGTGCGCAGCACGATCACCAAGGCCGGCGAGCTGGTCCCGGCCATCACCGGCGGCACCGCCGTCGGCGGCCTGCTCACCGGCGTGACCGGCACGCTCGACAGCACCACCGGCAAGCTGCCGGTCGTCGGCGACACAGTCGACAAGACCACCGACGAGCTCAACGGCACCCTCGGCCTCGAACCCTGAGCCGCTCCCGGTCGAGGACGCTCGGGCACTCGTCTTGGCGGGTTGGGTGTGGTTGCCCTGCCGTGGCGGCTGATGTTCCTCCTTCTCGGGTTCCGCGACGCGGTCATGTCTGCTCCGAGCGGGCGAGCAAGCCCTTGTAACGCGGAGTTCACGACACTTAGTGCACCGCCGGCAGTGCACTGAGCAACCAGAACGCCGCGTTACAAGCGACTGGGAGCGCACCGGCCCGCCCTCCGACCGGACGGCGGCAAGAAGCCTGCATGCCGCCATTTCAACGATCAGTTCGTCCTCGCGAGCCGCGCCTCAGGCGGGGACCTCGGCGTACGGCGACGAACTGATCGTGCGTGTGGCGAAATGCGGCGGCGAGCCCTGAGCCGGGGCGGCGGCGCTGCTCCTGGCCGCTCCGCTCGAGAAGGGGGACGCTCGCCCCGTGAGCACGCGTGGCTGAGCGTGCAATCCCTCTCCCGAGCCGCGAACTTCCTCCTTCTCGGGCACTGCGACGCCACACGGACGAAGGCCACGGTCCGGCCCAGACCGCTTGTAACGCGGAGTTCACGACACTTAGTGCA
>DASSLA010000017.1:0-12924 GCA_035689885.1 Marmoricola sp.
GCAGATTCCGGCGAACCAGAACTGACCGTCAGGGAGTACGGCGTGAGCCCGGTGGCCCGGCCTCCAGCCAGGACTGCAGGCCGGTGAGCGAGCTGGCGCTCATCGCCAGCTCGACCTCCCCCTTGGGCGTGGTGCAGGTGACCACCACGCTGCCGGCGTAGAGGGAGTACTCCTCGTCGGGGTCGGGCTCGCGCTGGGAGAGGAAGGTGAGCTCGTGGCGCTGCCAGGTGCGCTTGGGCGCCGGGAGCGGGGAGAAGATCCGGTACCAGTCCAGCGAGTCGTCGCGGTAGCGCCCCAGGCCGAGCACCCAGCTGCGCCCACCGGGGCGGCCGCCCTCACGCACGCTCAGCTCGAAGGTGCCACCGTGGCGGGACAGGATCCGGCGGCGGACCACGAGCCAGATGCCGAAGAGTAGGAGCAGGAGCAGCACGGCACCGGCTGAGTCGAGCAGCCACTGCCAGGCCGGCATCGTTCCTCGTCTCCCCTGCTCTGGTGAGTGTGTGAAGTCTGCAGCCTAGGAGATGCCGTGGGGACGACGAAGGCCGCCCCGGTCGAGCGAGCAGGCGACTGCTCGATCCCCCGGGGCGGCCTCGTGGTCGCGTTGTGTGGGCTCGGCGTCAGCCGGCCTTCTCGGCCGCGCGGACCCGCGCCTCGAGCCGGCGGACCCGGCTCTCGGCCTCGTCGTCGTTCTCGCCGCTCTCGCGCGCCCGCTCGAGCTCGTGCCGGGCACGCTCGAGGTCGATCTCGTGGGACATCTCGGCGTGCTCGGACAGGATCGAGACCCGGTTGTGGGCCACCGAGAGGAACCCGGCGTCCACCGCCGCGACCCAGGTCTCGTCGTCCGTGGTCAGCACGTCGACGACGCCGTCGACCATCAGCGAGAGCATCGGCGCATGGTTGGGCAGGATGCCGACGTCACCCTCGGTGGTGCGGGCGATGACCCGGGTGGCCTGGCCCGACCACACCAGCCGGTCGGCCGCGACCAGCTCGACGTGCAGCGACTTGGCCTCGTCGGTCACGACGACTCACCGGTCTGCTTCTGGATCTCGGCCCACTTGCGCTCGACGTCGTCGAGGCCCCCACACATGAAGAACGCCTGCTCGGCCACGTGGTCGTACTCACCGTCGGAGATCTTGTTGAACGCCTCGATGGTGTCGGCCACCGGGACGGTCGAGCCCTCGATGCCGGTGAACTGCTTGGCGACGTAGGTGTTCTGCGACAGGAACCGCTGGATGCGGCGAGCCCGGGAGACGATGATCTTGTCCTCCTCGGACAGCTCGTCGACACCCAGGATCGCGATGATGTCCTGGAGCTCCTTGTTGCGCTGCAGGATCTGCTTGACGCGGATCGCGCAGTCGTAGTGCTCCTTGCCGATGTACTGCGGGTCGAGGATCCGCGAGGTCGACGTCAGCGGGTCCACCGCCGGGTAGATGCCGAGCGAAGCGATCTCGCGCGACAGCTCGGTGGTGGCGTCGAGGTGGGCGAACGTCGTCGCCGGCGCGGGGTCGGTGTAGTCGTCCGCGGGCACGTAGATCGCCTGCATCGAGGTGATCGAGTGACCTCGGGTCGAGGTGATCCGCTCCTGCAGCACGCCCATCTCGTCGGCGAGGTTGGGCTGGTAGCCCACCGCGGAAGGCATCCGGCCCAGCAGGGTGGACACCTCCGAGCCCGCCTGGGTGAACCGGAAGATGTTGTCGATGAAGAGCAGCACGTCCTGGTTCTGCACGTCGCGGAAGTACTCCGCCATGGTCAGCGCCGACAGCGCGACCCGCAGACGGGTGCCCGGCGGCTCGTCCATCTGGCCGAAGACCAGCGCGGTCTGGCCGATGACGCCGGCCTCGGTCATCTCGGCGATCAGGTCGTTGCCCTCGCGGGTCCGCTCGCCGACACCTGCGAACACCGACACACCACCGTGGTCCTTGGCAACGCGGGCGATCATCTCCTGGATCAGCACGGTCTTGCCGACACCGGCACCACCGAACAGGCCGATCTTGCCGCCCAGGACGTACGGCGTGAGCAGGTCGATGACCTTGATGCCGGTCTCGAACATCTGGGTCTTGGACTCGAGCTGGTCGAAGGCCGGGGCCTTGCGGTGGATCGTCCACCGCTCCTTGACGTCGAGCTCCTCGCCCTCCTCGAGGTTGAGGCAGTCGCCGAGGGCGTTGAACACGTGGCCCTTGGTGACGTCGCCGACGGGGACGGTGATCGGTGAGCCGGTGTCCTGCACGGGGGCGCCGCGCACCAGGCCGTCGGTGGGCTTCAGCGAGATCGCGCGGACCATGCCGTCACCGATGTGCTGAGCCACCTCGAGCGGCAGCGTCGCGGTCTCCTCGCCGAGGGTGACGTCGACCTCGAGCTTGTTGTAGATCTCCGGCATGTTGTCGGAGGGGAACTCCACGTCGACGACGGGGCCGATCACGCGGGCGATCCGCCCGACGCCGCCCGGGCCCTTGGCGGTCTTGGTCTCTTCAACTGTGGCAGTCATGTGTGTCTCACTCACTCCCGGCGTTCGCGTCGGCGAGCGCGTTGACGCCCCCGACGATCTCGCTGATTTCCTGGGTAATGCCGGCCTGGCGCGCCTGGTTGGCGATCCGGGTGTACTTCTTGATCAGTTCCTCGGCGTTGTCCGTGGCGGACTTCATCGCCTTCTGGCGTGCTGCGAGCTCGGACGCCGCGGCCTGGAGCAGCGCGAAGAAGATCCGGCTCTGCACGTAGCGGGGCAGCAGCCCGTCGAGGACCTCGCTGGCGGAGGGCTCGAACTCGTAGAGCGGCAGCGCCTCCTCCTTCGACGGGGGCTCCTCCCCCTCGACGATCTCCAGCGGCAGCAGCCGCACCGCGGTGGGCTCCTGCACCAGCATCGAGCGGAACCGCGTGTAGACCACGTGCACCTCGTCGACCGGCTTGGCACCCTCGCTGGCCCGGCTGTCCTCGGGCCGCTCCTCGTCCTGGGGCAGCAGGAAGGCGCCGATCAGCACCTCCCCGACCTCGCGCGCGACGTCGTAGTTGGGCTGGTCGGAGAAGCCGCTCCACGACTGGACCACCGGGCGGTTGCGGAACTTGTAGTACGCCTCGCCCTTGCGGCCGCAGATGTAGGTCTCGACCTCCTTGCCCTCCTCGCGGAGCTTCTCCACGAGCCGCTCGGTCTCCTTGAGCACGCTCGAGGAGTAGGCACCGGCGAGACCACGGTCGCTGGTCACGATCAGCACGGCGGCCCGCTTGGGGTCCTCCGGCTCCGTGGTCAGCGGGTGGTCGACGTTGGAGAAGGTCGCGACGGCCGACACCGCGCGGGTCAGCTCGCGAGCGTACGGCGCCGCCGCCTGCGCCCGCTGCTGCGCCTTGATGATGCGCGAGGCGGCGATGAGCTCCATGGCGCGCGTGATCTTCTTCATCGACTCGGTCGACTTGATCCGCGCGCGGTACTCACGCAGCGATACGGCCACGACGGCTCACCTCCCTGGTGCTCGTCTTTGACACCTCGGTCAGCCCCGCTTCTGCTTGACGATCTGCTCCTGCTCGACGTCCTCGTCCTCGAGGGCCTCGGCCTTGGCCTCCGTGCCGGGCTTGATCGACTGCCCCTCGGAGGTCTCGAACTGGTCGAGGAATGAGTCGTAGGCGTCGGCGAGGCTGTCCTCGTCCTCGAACTTCTGCGTCTCCCGGATGCCGGCGAGGATGCCGTCGTGGGTGCGGTGCAGGTAGTCGAGGAACTCCTGCTCGAAGCGCAGCACGTCCTCGGTCGGCACGCGGTCGAGGCGACCACTGGTGCCGAGCCACAGCGAGACGGTCATGTTCTCGAGCGGGTACGGCGAGTACGCGGGCTGCTTGAGCAGGGCCATCAGCCGCTGGCCGCGGTCGAGCTGCTGCCGCGACGCCGCGTCGAGGTCGGAGGCGAACATCGCGAACGCCTCCATCGCGCGGAACTGCGCCAGGTCGACCTTCAGCGAGCCGGTGACCGCCTTCATCGCCTTGGTCATCGCCGCGCCACCCACGCGCGACACCGAGATGCCGACGTCGATCGCCGGGCGCTGGTTGGCCGCGAACAGGTCCGACTGCAGGAAGATCTGGCCGTCGGTGATGGAGATGACGTTGGTCGGGATGTAGGCCGACACGTCGTTGGCCTTGGTCTCGATGATCGGCAGTCCGGTCATCGAGCCGGCGCCCATGTCGTCGGAGAGCTTCGCGCAGCGCTCCAGCAGGCGGCTGTGCAGGTAGAACACGTCACCCGGGTAGGCCTCGCGACCCGGGGGGCGACGCAGCAGCAGCGACACCGCGCGGTAGGCCTCGGCCTGCTTGGTCAGGTCGTCGAAGATGATCAGGACGTGCTTGCCGTCGTACATCCAGTGCTGGCCGATGGCCGAGCCGGTGTAGGGGGCGAGGTACTTGAAGCCCGCTGAGTCCGAGGCAGGCGACGCGACGATGGTGGTGTACTCCAGCGCGCCGGCCTCCTCGAGGGCCCCGCGCACCGAGGCGATGGTCGAGCCCTTCTGGCCGATCGCGACGTAGACGCAGCGGACCTGCTTGTCCGGGTCGCCGGTGTCCCAGTTCTGCTTCTGGTTGATGATCGTGTCGATCGCGATCGTGGTCTTGCCGGTCGAGCGGTCACCGATGATCAGCTGACGCTGACCGCGACCGATCGGGGTCATCGAGTCGATCGCCTTGATTCCTGTGGCCAGCGGCTCGTGCACGGACTTGCGCACCATCACGCCTGGCGCCTGGATCTCCAGTGCACGTCGCTGCTCCGACTCGATCTCGCCGAGCCCGTCGATCGGGTTGCCCAGCGGGTCGATCACGCGGCCCATGAAGCCGTCGCCGACGGGGACGGAGAGGATCTCGCCGGTACGACGGACCTTCTGGCCCTCCTCGATGCCCTCGAAGTCACCCAGGATGACCACACCGATCTCGCGGGTGTCGAGGTTCAGGGCCAGTCCGAGGGTGCCGTCCTCGAACTCGAGCAGCTCGTTGGCCATCGCCGAGGGCAGGCCGGAGACACGGGCGATGCCGTCGCCGGCCTCGGCCACGTGGCCGACCTCTTCCTTGCTGGCGGCCTCGGGCTGGTAGTCGCTCACGAAGCGCTGCAGCGCGTCCCGGATCTCCTCCGGACGGATCGAAAGCTCCGTCATTTCCTTGTCCCTACTCTCGTTGCGGAAAAACTGTGTCGTTGTGGGTGGTGCGGGAGGCCCGTGGGCCTCAGCCGGCGAGCCGGCGGCGTGCGTCCTCGAGCCGTCCGCGGACGGTGCCGTCGATCACGTCGTCCCCGATCTCCACCCGCATGCCGCCGAGGAGCTGCGGCTCCACGATGACGTTGAGGTGCACCTGGCGGTCGTACTGCCTGCTCAGCGCGGCCTGCAGCCGCTCCAGGTCGGCGCCGGTGAGCTCGGAGGCGACCCACACGGTCGCCACCCGGCGGTCGTGCGCGGCGGCAGCCACCTTCTGGTACTCCTCCAGCGCCACCCCGACCGTCCGGTGGCCACCGACGATCGCCTGCTCGGCGAGACGCTGGGTGGCCGGCAGGGTGCGGTCCTGGATGAGCTGGCGCAGCAGGGCGCTCCGGTCGGCGGCGGACCGCGCCGGGTCGGAGAGCGCCACCCGCAGGTCGGACTGCTCGTCGATGAGTTGCGCGACCGCGAAGAGCTCGTCGGAGAGCCGGTCGGCGTCGTCGCCGGCCGAGCGGACCACCGCGACGACCCCGAGGTCCTCGAGGGTGTCGGCGAGGTCCTTGGTCGCGGTCCAGCGGCGCTCGACCGCGTCGGCCAGGAGGTCGAGGGCCGGGCCACTGACCTTGCCCTCGAAGAGCTGGCGGACCAGTCCGGACTTCGCGGCGGCGTCGGTCGAGACGTCGGTGGCGACCCGGCGCAGGCTGGGCTCGGCGCGGAGCACCGCGGCGATCCCGAAGAGGTCCGCACCGAGCTGCGCGGCCTCGTCACCGCTGGTCGCCTCCACCCTCGGGGTGAGGGCGGCCAGCGCCTCGGCGGAGGCGCCTCGCAGTCCGGACCGGGCCATCAGTTCGCTCCCGCGGTCTTCGCCTGGTCGTGCGCCTCGAGGTCGGCCAGGAAGCGGTCGACCACACGGGCCGAGCGGTCGTCGTCGTCGAGGCTCTCCCCGACGATGCGGCCGGCCAGCGAGGTGGCCAGAGTGCCCACCTCGGCACGCAGCGAGGTGACCGCCTGCTGGCGCTCGGCCTCGATCTGGGCCTTGCCGTGCTCCACGATGCGCGCCGACTCCTGCTGGGCCTGCTCACGCATCTCGGCGACGATCTGTGCCCCCTGCTCGCGAGCCTCCTCGCGGATGCGCGCGGCTTCGTGCCGGGCCTCGGAGAGCTGCTGCTCGAGCTCGGCGAGCTTGGCGTCGGCCTCGGCCTGCTTGGTCTCGGCAGCCTGGAGGCCGCCCTCGATGGCGGCGGTGCGCTCGGAGAAGGTCGCCTCGAAGCTCGGTACGACGTACTTCTTGACCAGGAAGTAGAGCAGGCCGAAGACGACGAGCGAGAGGACGATCTCGATCGGGTGCGGGATGAGCGGGTTCAGCTCCTCACCCGCCAGGGGGATCACATACATGTGCTCGGTCCTTCGTCAGGGGGGTGGGTCAGAGCACGAACGCGAGGGCGATACCGATGATCGCGAGCGCCTCGGCGAGCGCGAAGCCCAGGAAGGCGATCGTCTGGAGACGACCCTGCGCCTCGGGCTGACGCGCGACACCGTTGAGGTAGGCGGCGAAGATCAGACCGATGCCGATGCCGGGGCCGATGGCGGCCAGGCCGTAGCCGATCATGTTGGCGGAGCCCTCGATGGCCATTGGAAGCACGGCTTGTTCCTTTCGGTTGTTTCTACTTTGAGTTTTCGGTTGTGGTCATGCGCCCCCGCTGTCGCGGGGAGGTCTCAGTGCTCTTCGGCGATGGCGCCGGAGATGTAGAGCGCGTTGAGCAGGACGAAGACGTAGGCCTGCAGGAACTGCACCAGCAGCTCGAGGAACGCGATCAGGATGAACATCACCCAGGCGAGGATGCCGACCGGCTTGACCAAGGTCGCGCCGTGGAGCAGGAGGTACTCACCGCCCAGGGCGAACAGGATCAGCAGCAGGTGACCGGCCAGCATGTTGGCGAAGAGTCGCAGCGCCAGAGTCAGGGGGCGCACGAGGATGTTGGAGAGGAACTCCAGCGGCACCAGCAGGCCGAGCATGTACGGCGGGACGCCCGGCGGCACGCACTGGTGCTTGAGGTAGGCGCCGACGCCGCCCTGGGCCTTGATGCCGACGATGTTGTAGACCAGCCAGCTGATCAGCACCAGGCCGTAGACCATGCCGGCGCGCGACATGGTGGGGAACTGCACGAACGGCAGCGTCGCGAAGATGTTGTTGACCAGGATGAAGAAGAACAGCGCGAACAGGTACGGCACGAACCGCATGAAGTCCTTGCTGCCGATGATGTCGCGGCCCATGGAGTTGCGGACGAAGCCGTAGCCGAGCTCGCCGACGTACTGCAGCTTGCCCGGCACCATCGCGCGCTTGGCCGAGGCCATCCGAAAGAACACGAAGACCAGGACAGCGGCGAAGACCAGCTGCAAGATCGGCTTGGTGACGCCGAGGTACATCTCCTGGCCGAGGAAGTTGAACGTCTGGTCCGCTCCGACCGGCGGCAGGTTGAAGTCGCCCGGACCGGGAGGCGTGAAGCTCTCCTCGCGCGGGGCTACGAGCGTCGGGGTGAAGCTCACGGCAACTCCTGATTCGGGGTGTTCTTCTTGCGTGCGGCCGCGTCCGGGTCGGACTCAGTCCTGAACCGTGACCAGCTCAGGTAGACCCCGAGCACTGCACCGATCAGGATTCCGAACGCGACCAGGAACGAGGTTCCCAACCATCGATCGGCCAACCACCCGAGCAGGCCGTAGAACGCAACTCCGGAGACCAGGTAGCCGAACGCGTGCCAAGGGTCACCAGTCGCGGGTGTGTCGCGCGCTGGATCCTGCTGAGCCATTGCCGTGGGAGCGTAGCAGTCGCTTCGGGTCATCAGGCACCCGCCTCGGACCGGCGGGAAGGGCTCCCGGAGGTGGGCTCGGAGGAGGAGTCGGAGGACGACTCGTGGGTGCTCGGGAGGTCGATGTCGTAGGCCGGGACGCGGGCACGCGCGGAGCCGACCAGCTGGCCCACCATCCAGGCGGCGGTGGCCGCGATGACGCCGATCGCGACCCAGCCCGCGGAGAGGCTGGAGCCCAGGGCGTCGGAGGCCGAGAGCGCCACGAACACGGCGGCGACGAGGACGACCTGGAGCGTGTAGGTGGTCAGGGCCACGAGCAGCGCCTGCTGCGGCGCGAGGCGGGTGGCGGTGTTGACCACGAGCGAGCCGAAGAGGAAGAAGGCCAGGGCGATGCCGCCGCCCACCAGGGCGCCGCGCGCGGCCGGCGCGCCGGTGACCAGGCCCGCGACGACGGCGGTCGCGGCCACGACGAGCACGACACCGACGCCGGCGAGCACGAGGACTCGCGAGGACCGCTCGCGGTTCCCGGTGGGGCGTGCGGTCGACGTCATCGGCGGCCTCATCGTCTCGTCGTCAGGTGACGAACCGAGGGGGACGGGTCGTCATCGGGCGGTGCGGCGGTGCTTGTGAAAAGTAGCACAAAGTCTGGGGGGCGAGGAAACCAGGGGTCCCGGACCAGGTGCTCAGGGCGCGAGGGTGTCCTCGCGCCGGGTCTGCACGCGCGGCACCAGGAAGGTGAGCAGCACGGTGATGATGGTGGTGACGACGAGGAGGGTCCACACGATCGGGCCGGAGTAGAGGCTCGCCAGCACTCCCCCGAAGGCGATCAGTCCGGCCCACAGCCACATGATCAGCACCGCCCGCCGCTGGGTGTGCCCGATCTCCAGCAGGCGGTGGTGCAGGTGTTCCTTGTCCGGCTGGTAGAACGCCTGCCCGCGCCGCGTACGTCGTACGACGGCGAGCACCAGGTCGGCCAGGGGCACGATCAGGATGGCCAGTGGCAGCACCACCGGCAGCAGGAACGCGAACTCCCCGCCGTTGCCGGTCCGGCCCACCGAGACGCTGGCGAACTGGCCGGTGAGGGTGAGCGCCGATCCCGAGAGCACCAGGCCGAGCAGCATCGACCCGGAGTCGCCCATGAAGATGCGTGCCGGGAAGAAGTTGTGCGGCAGGAACCCGGCGCAGGCGCCGCCCATCGCCGCGCACAGCATCGCCGCGGTGATCGCCAGCGTCTCGCCGTTGGCCGCGGCGAGCTGGTAGGAGAACAGGAAGAAGGCGACGCAGCCGATCAGCACCACTCCCCCGGCCAGGCCGTCGAGCCCGTCGACGAAGTTGACCGCGTTGACCGTGCCGACCACCAGCAGCATGGTCAGCAGCACCGCCTGGGTGGGGTCGAGCACGAACTGGCCGACGCCGGGCAGCTCGATCGACCACAGCTGGACGTCGTTGAGCACCATGAAGCCGGCCGCCACGATCTGCCCGCCGAGCTTGGTGAGCGCGTCGAGCTCGATCAGGTCGTCGACGGCACCGACCGCGCAGATCATCGCTCCGGCGATCAGCACGATGCCGGAGTCGTGGAACACGAACGGCTGGGAGGTGCTCAGGAACGGCAGGTGCCGCGCGACCAGCAGTCCCGCACCCAGCCCGCCGAGCATCGCGATCCCGCCGAGGTAGGGGATCGGCGCCGCGTGGATGTCGCGGTCGCGGACCCGGGCCACGGCTCCGGACCTGATCGCCAGCTCGCGGGCGAAGACGCACAGCAGGTAGCTGGCGACGCCGGCCGCGAGGAAGACGAGGAGGTACTCACGCACGTTCCGCGTCGTCCTCCAGCTCGGTCCCGAGCTCCTCGAAGAACGCCGCGAGCTCCCCGCGGCCAAGCGCTCCCTCACGCAGGATGCGGGGTCGTTCGCCGGTGCAGTCGACGATGGTGGAGGCTGCAGTGCCGGCGGCCTTGCCGCCGTCGAGCACCACCTCGACCCACTCCCCCAGCATCCGCTCGGCCTCGTCGGCGTCGGTGGCGGCCGGCTCCCCGGACAGGTTCGCCGAGGAGACCGCCAGCGGCCCGGTGCGGGCCAGCAGCTCCAGCGCCCGGTCGTCGTCGGGCATCCGTACGGCGACGGTGCCGCGGGTCTCGCCGAGGTCCCACTGCAGCGAGGGCTGCTGTCGGCAGACGATCGTCAACGGGCCGGGCCAGTAGCGGTCGACGAGCGCTGTGGCCCACGTCGGCAGCTCGGTCACCAGCGCGTCCAGGGTGGTCGCGGCGGAGATCAGCACCGGCGGCGGCATGTCGCGTCCGCGCCCCTTGGCCGCGAGCAGTCGCTGCACGCCGGCGACGTCGAAGGCGTCCACGCCGATGCCATAGACCGTGTCCGTCGGCAGCAGCACGAGCTCGCCCCGTCGTACGGCACTCGCGGCTGCGGCCATGCCCTCGGCGCGCCCGTCGGGGTCGGAGAGGTCGAAGCGCTTGCTCACCGGGTCATCGTGCCAGTCGCGCCGTCACGTAGCGGGCACGACCTGCCAGGTCCGGGTTGTCACGCACCTCGGCCCAGCGTCCGGTCGCCCCGAAGACGGCCGGGACCGACTCCCCCTGCACATCGGCGTGCTCGGCACCCACCCAGCCGCCTCGCCGCAGCAGGTGGGCGGCCCGATGCTCCAGGACCCGCATCGCCTCGAGTCCGTCGTGGCCCGACCAGAGCGCGAGTGCAGGGTCGTGGTCGCGCGCCTCCGGGGCCACCGACTCGAACGCCTCGAGCGGGATGTACGGCGGGTTGCACACCACGACGTCGACAGTGCCGGCGAGGTCCTCGAAGGCGTCGGCCATGTCGCCGTGCCGCAGGTCGACGCCGGTGCCGGTGAGGTTGCGCTCCGCCCACCGGTGCGCCGACTCGTCGAGCTCGACGGCGTGCACCTGCGCCCCCGGCACCTCGTCGACGATGCTCCGCGCGATGGCACCGGAGCCGGTGCACAGGTCGACCACGACGGGCGCGGCCCCGGCCGCGCGGGCACGCTCGATCGCCCACCCCGCCAGCAGCTCGGTCTCGGGTCGCGGCACGAACACCCCCGGCCCGACGAGCAGCTCGACGTGGCGGAAGGCGGCCGTCCCGGTGAGGTGCTGGAGCGGTTCGCGCGCGGCCCGTCGCCTGACCAGCCCATCGAACTCGTCCCGGCCGGCCGCCTCGACCCTGTCGACCAGCGGCAACTGGCTGCGTCGCGTGCCGAGCACGTGCGCGAGCAGCTCGGCCGCGTCGTGATCGGGGCTCGCCACCCCGCCGGCGGCCAGGCTGCGGCTCGCCTCACGCAGCAGGTCGCGCACCGGGAAAGAGGTGGCGGGGTCGGTCGCCGGGTCACTCACCTCGGGCTCCCGGTCACTCACCCAGGGCCTCGAGGCGCGCCGCCATGTCCGCCTCGACGCAGGAGGCGATGACCGGCTCGAGCTCGCCCCCGAGCACCCGGTCCAGGTCGTAGGACTTGTAGCCGGTGCGGTGGTCGGAGATCCGGTTCTCCGGGAAGTTGTAGGTGCGGATCCGCTCGGAGCGGTCCACGGTGCGGACCTGGGAGCGCCGGGCGTCGCTGGCCTCGGCGCTGGCCTCCTCCTCGGCCGCCGCCAGCAGCCTGGCGCGCAGGATGCGGAGCGCCTGTTCGCGGTTCTGCAGCTGGGACTTCTCGTTCTGGCAGCTGACCACGATGCCGGTCGGCAGGTGCGTGATGCGTACGGCGGAGTCGGTGGTGTTCACGCTCTGCCCACCCGGGCCGCTGGAGCGGAACACGTCGATGCGCAGGTCCTTGTCCTCGACCTGCACGTCGACCGGCTCGGCCTCGGGCAGCACGAGCACCCCGGCCGCACTGGTGTGCACCCGGCCCTGGCTCTCGGTGACCGGCACCCGTTGCACCCGGTGCACGCCACCCTCGAATTTCAGCAGCGCGAACGGCGCCTCGCCGGGCTCGGGCGTCCCCTTCGCCTTCACCGCGACGGTCACCGACTTGTAGCCACCGAGGTCGGACTCGGTCGCGTCGAGGATCTCGGAGGTCCAGCCGCGCCGCTCGGCGTACCGCGTGTACATGCGGAGCAGGTCGGCGGCGAACAGGGCCGACTCCTCGCCACCCTCCCCCGACTTCACCTCGAGGATGACGTCCTTGCCGTCGGAGGGGTCGCGCGGCACCAGCAGCTGCCGCAGCCGCTCCTCGGCCTTGGCGAGGGACTTCTCCAGCACTTGCGCCTCGGCCGCGAACGCCTCGTCCTCACCGGCGAGCTCGCGGGCGGCCTCGAGGTCGTCGCCGAGCTGCTGCCACTCCCGGTGGGCGCGCAGCACCGAGCTGAGCTCGGCGTAGCGCTGGCCGAGCCGGCGGGCCACTGCCTGGTCGGCGTGGATCGCCGGGTCGGCGAGCCGCTCCTCGAGCTCGGCGTGCTCCGCAGCGAGCTGGGAGACGGCTTCGAACACCTCTGACTCCTCGGGTGAAGTTTCACTGGGGAACGTGTGAAACAGCCACATCCCACACATTGCAACGGTGGGTGAGTGGTGGTTTCACTGGGGAACCAGTGAAACCGACAGACCGAGAAGCTACTTCTTGGCGTCCTTCTTGGCGTAGCGCGCCTCGAAGCGGGCCACGCGGCCGCCGGTGTCGAGGATCTTCTGCTTGCCCGTGTAGAAGGGGTGGCAGTTGGAGCAGACCTCGGAGTGGATCGTGCCACTCGTCGCCGTGCTGCGAGTCGTGAACTTGTTGCCGCAGGTGCAGGTCACCTCGGTGGTCACGTACTCGGGGTGGATGTCCTTCTTCATGGTTTCCTCTCGGGGTCTCGGTCGCCGGGTCGCCCCCGGATGGGTGCGTGAACCGGAACCAGCGTCCAAGTGTGCCATCGGCGACGGCACGCGGGCCAATCGACGGCCAATCGACGGCCAATCGACGCAGCACCGGCTCAACAGCGTGTATCGCGCGGCTGTTCCCGGGTCAGTCGCCGAACCCGG
>DASSLA010000018.1:0-3345 GCA_035689885.1 Marmoricola sp.
GGGGAAGGTCGACAGCTCGCGGGCGTTGATCTCACCGAGCTCGGTGACCAGTCGGTGCAGCCCGGTCACCTGGTCGGAGCCGAAGTAGAACTCGGCGAGCTCGCTGACCCGGTCCTTGCGGCCGCCCGCGATCTCGTCGAGCGCGTCCTCCATCACCGCGGTGAACTCGTAGGACACCAGCCGCGCGAAGTGCTCCTCCAGCAGCCGGACCACGGCGAAGGCGACCCAGCTGGGGACCAGCGCCGAGCCCTTCTTGTAGACGTAGCCGCGGTTGAGGATCGTGCCGATGATCGAGGCGTACGTCGAGGGGCGGCCGATCTCGCGCTCCTCGAGCTCCTTGACCAGGGTCGCCTCGGTGTAGCGCGCAGGCGGCTTGGTCTCGTGGCCGGCGGCGTGCAGCGCGGCGGCGGACACCGTGTCGCCCTCGGCGACGGCGGGCAGCCGCGCTTGGGAGTCGTCAGCCTGGGCGTCGGGGTCGTCGGAGCCCTCGACGTAGGCCTTGAGGAAGCCGTGGAAGGTGATCACCCGGCCCGAGGAGGCGAAGACCACGTCCTCGCCCGACGAGGCCGTCCCGCCGAGCCGGATGGAGACCGAGCGGCCGACGGCATCCTTCATCTGCGAGGCGACGGTGCGCATCCAGATCAGCTCGTAGAGCTTGAACTCCTGACCGCTCAGGCCGGTCTGCGCCGGGGTGCGGAAGCGGTCACCGGCCGGCCGGATCGCCTCGTGGGCCTCCTGGGCGTTCTTGACCTTGGAGGTGTAGAGCCGCGGCTGGTCCGGGAGGTACTCCGCGCCGTACAGCTCGCGGACCTGGTCGCGCGCCGCGCTCACCGCGGACTCCGACAGCGTCGTGGAGTCGGTGCGCATGTAGGTGATGTGGCCGTTCTCGTACAGCCGCTGGGCGACCGACATGGTCACCGAGGCGCTCATTCCCAGCTTGCGGCTGGCCTCCTGCTGGAGGGTCGTGGTGCGGAACGGCGCGTACGGCTTGCGGGTGTAGGGCTTGGACTCGACCGATCGCACCTCGAAGGTGGCGTTGCGCAGGGCCCCCACCAGGGCCTCGGTGCGCGCCCGCTCCAGGTGCACCACGGCCCGCTCGCCGGTCGAGCTCGTCGAGACGAGCAGTCCGTCGGCACCGAAGTCCGAGCCTCGCGCCACGCGCTTGCCGTCCAGGGAGTGGAGCCGGCCGGGGAACATCCGCTCCTCGTGCCGCTCACCGGCGTCGAACTGGCCCTCGATGTCCCAGTACGACGCGGCGCGGAACGCGATCCGGGCGCGCTCCCGGTCGACCACCAGGCGGGTCGCCACCGACTGCACCCGGCCGGCCGAGAGCTTCGGCATGACCTTCTTCCACAGCACCGGGGAGACCTCGTAGCCGTAGAGCCGGTCGAGGATCCGCCGCGCCTCCTGGGCCTCGACCAGGTCGAGGTCCAGCTCGCGAGGGTTGGCCACCGCCGACTGGATCGCCTGCTTGGTGATCTCGTGGAAGACCATGCGGTGCACCGGCACCTTGGGCTTGAGCTCCTCCTGCAGGTGCCAGGCGATCGCCTCGCCCTCGCGGTCCTCGTCGGTGGCGAGGTAGAGCTCGCTGGCCTCCTTGAGCAGGCCCTTGAGCTTGGTCATGTGGGGCTTCTTGTCCCGGCTGACCACGTAGTAAGGGGTGAAGTCGTTGTCGACGTCGACCCCGAGACGCGCCCACGGCTCGCCCTTGAGCTTGGCCGGCACGTCGGAGGCGTTCTGCGGCAGGTCACGGATGTGACCGATCGACGACTCGACCACGTAGTCCGAGCCGAGGTAGCCGGCGATGGTCCTCGCCTTCGCCGGTGACTCGACGATCACGAGCTTGCGCCCGGATCCCGATGTCTGTGCTGCCACCTGATGGTCTCCTTCGTCGACTGCTGCCGCCCGAGCCGCACTCCGGTCTCGCCGGTCGGACGCCTGAACCGTAACGCGGCCTGTCAACGACGCCGCTCCCGGCAAGCGTTCCCGGGACTCCTCGCAGGCGGCGTCAGCGCGGCGGTGTGAGGTATCCCTCTGCCACGAGCTCACGGATCGTGGCCACGTGCTCGCGCGGCTCGACCGGCACGTCGAGCAGGCTGCCGACCGCCTCCAGGATCACTCCGGCCGACAGCTCGCCGTCGCAGGCACCCACCAGCGCCGCCTGCACGGTGTCGAGCCGGCGGGCCCGCCGCATCCCTCGCTGCTGGCGCAGCACGATCACGGAGGGGTCGGCCCGGCCCGGTGCCCCCAGCGTCTCCTCCTGCACGTCGGGCCGCAGCACCCACGCGGTCCTCAGGACGGTGTCGTCGTCGGTGACGGCCAGCCGGTCGGCCCGGTCCAGCCAGTCGGCCACCTCGGTGCCCAGCGGCTGCTCCACCGGGTGCGGCCAGTCCTCCAGCCGCAGCTGTGGCTGCTCCCGGTCGGTGCGCCGCAGCACGATCCAGCCCATGCCGACGCCGGTGACGCGCTGCTCCTCGAACCACGCCAGCCACTCGTCGTACCGACGCAGGTAGGCGGGACCGCTGCGCAGGCCGGCGTCGCGCAGCCACAGCTCGACGTAGGTCGCGGGGTCGGCCACCTCGCGCTGCACCACCCAGGCGTCCAGACCGACCCCCGCCTGGTCGAGCCAGCCGCGCAGCCGCTCCTCCCAGGGCTCACCCACGACGTGCGCCCAGTTGCCGAGGACCTGCGCCACCCCACCGGGCGCGAGGTGACGCGCAGCGCCGACCACGACCCGGCGGACCACCTCGTCGCCGGGCAGGCCGGAGTCTCGGTAGACGATGTCCCCACCGCCGGCGGGGCCGACGACGAAGGGCGGGTTGCTGACCACCAGGTCGAAGCGCTCCCCGGCGACCGGGTCGAAGAGGTCCCCTCGACGCAGGTCGAGGATGGTGTCGTCGAGCGCGGCGTTGATCGCGGCCAGGCGCAGCGCCCGGGCGTTCACGTCGGTGGCGACCACCTCGTCGCAGTGGTCGCGGGCGAGCAGGGCCTGGATCCCGCACCCGGTGCCGAGGTCGAGCGCGCGCCCCGCAGGGCGTCGTACGGTCAGCTGGGTCAGGGAGGTCGCGGCCGCCGAGGGCCCGACCACGTGGTCGGGCTGCGGCGCGGCAGCGGTCCCGTCCAGGAAGCGGCGGCGGTCCGCGACCACCCAACGCTCGCGGTCCCCCAGCGCCAGCGGGCGCAGGTCGAGCCTCGCGCGCACCTCGTCACCGTCCCGGCCCAGGGCCTCGGCGGCCAGCAGCCGGTCCACCAGCCCGGGAAGTGCCCGCGCCGCCGCGACCCTGGGCACCGGGTCCCCGAGCAGCCACAGCCGGGTCAGGGTCTCCAGAGCACCGCCACCACCGG
>DASSLA010000019.1:0-11018 GCA_035689885.1 Marmoricola sp.
GAGCTGAGCGCCGAGGCCAAGGACCGCATCTCGCACCGCGGCCGCAGCCTGCGCGCGATCGCGCCCGTGGTGGTCGCGCAGCTCCTCTGACGCGGGCGGCTCACAGCCCGTCGTACGTCCTGCGACGTGGCTGTGCCATGGCGCGACGTCCTGCGAATCGACGCTCGGGACCGCCGCTGCGCAGGACGTCCGCGCATGCGACGACCGGATCGCAGGACCTCCGCGGGGAGCGTTACATGCGTGGGGGAGGGAGGCCTCGCCCACCACGCCCACCCTGCCCCGGTGGGTCAGGGGGTCACGAGGATCTTGCCGCGTGGATGGCCCTCCTCAGAGGCTCGGTGGGCCGCGGCGACGTCGTCGAGGGAGAACCGCTCGGAGATGGTCACCCGGAGCTTGCCGTCGTCGACCAGCCCCGCAAGTGAGGTCAGCGTGTCGTGGTCAGGTCGCACGAAGACGTAGGTCCCACCGAGGCGCAGCACCGTCTCCGGGTCGATCACGGAGGCGATGCGGGTGCCGTGGCGGAGCTGCTTCGGCGCGTCCTCGAGGGCGTCGCCGCCGATCAGGTCGAGCACGGCGTCGACGGGACCGCCGATCTCGGCGAGCTGCTCGCTCACCGGTCCGGCGCCGTGGTCGAGCACCTCGTCCGCCCCGAGCTCGCGGACCCAGTCGTGGTTGCTCGGCGAGGCGGTGCCGATGACGTGCGCGCCCAGTGCCTTCGCGATCTGTACGGCGAGATGGCCGACTCCTCCGGAAGCGGCGTGCACCAGCACCCGCTCGCCGCTCTGCACCTCCAGTGCCTCGGTGAGGGCCTGCCAGGCGGTGCTGCCGGCGAGCGGGATCGCCGCAGCGTCCTCGAGCGGGATGGACGACGGCGCCCGCACGAGCGCGCGCTCGGGAGCGGGGACCAGCTCGGCGGTGGTGCCGAAGGCGACGTCGTCGCGCCGGACGTAGCCGAAGACCTCGTCACCCACCTGTGCGCCGGTCCGCACGGCCGGTCCCACGGCCTCGACCACGCCGGCGAGGTCCCAGCCGGGGATGATCGGGAGGTGGTGGGGGTACGCACCCTGCAGATAGCCCTCGCGGATCTTCCAGTCGACCGGGTTCACGCTCGTGGCGCGGGTGCGCACCAGCACGGTGTCCGGCCCGACCGGCGGGTCGTCGATCTCGCGGACCTGAAGGACATCGGCGGTGCCGTAGCTGTCGTAGATCGCTGCTCGCATGCGGGTTCGGTACCCGACTGCAGACGCGAAAACGGTGACCTCCCCGACCGGTCGGGTCGGGGAGGTCAGCGCATGCTTCTTCGCGTTCTGGGCTCAGGCCTCCTTGCGGGAGACGAGCACGCCCAGGACGGTGTAGCCGAGCAGCAGGTGCAGGCCGCCCACGACGGTCGCGGCGCCCATGCCGAAGATTCCCATCGTCGGAACCGTCACCACGGCCCAGCTCTCGGCGACCATCGGGTAGAAGCGGGTCACGCCGTTCCAGCGGCCGGCGATCGCGATCCGGACACCGATCAGGAACATGCCCAGCATCGAGATGGGCCAGAAGGCGTCGAGCAGCAGCCAGCCGGGCTGGGTGAGGTCGGAGACCTGGATGGCGTCGACGAAGGTCGAGCAGATCGCCAGCGACAGGAACACCGCCTCCATGCGCAGCACGAAGCGGGCCAGTCGGCCCTCGCCGAGCGCGTTGGTGCGGTAGAGCACGCGCAGCAGGGCCAGGACGCCGATCTGGAAGGCGCCCGAGCCGATGCCGTACAGCGCCAGCGGCACGGTCTCGTGGGGGTTCGGCGAGAACGCGAAGATGGTCAGCGCCCAGGCGGCCGCGCCGGCCGAGAGCATCCGGCCGTGCGTGACGAAGGGGCGGGTCGGGCGGGCCGTGGCAGTGACGTCCGAACGGGCGGGAGCGGCGTGCTGGGTGACAGTGGTGCTCATGGTGTCCTCCTGGACGTGGTCAGTGGTGTCGGGCTCGGTGATCTCGGGTGAGGTCGTCATGGCGAGAACACTCGGGCAGCCGGCGACCCGGGCCACAGGGAGCGCCGTCCCGTCACAGGTCCTCTCCGATGTCCCGACCTGACGGGACACCGATCCCCGGACAACGGGACACCCGCCCGGTGATACTTCAGCGGTGACTCCACCGGCAGCCGTCCAGCCCGAGCGCGTGCGCGCCCGGGCGGTGCCGCTCGCGCTGGTGGCCACCGCCGTCCTGGTCACCGTGGCCGCGGGTTACGTCGACACCCTCACCACCTCGGCCGAGCGAGCGGCCGCGCATGCGCAGTACGGCGTGGTGACGGCCCTCATCGGCGCCCTGATCACCCTCCCGGCCGCCGTGCTGCTGGCCCATCGGCCACGGCACGGCGTCGGCGTGGCGATGGCCGCGCTCGGCCTGGTCTGGAACGTCGACGGCCTGGCCGAGTCCTGGATGGCCTACTCGCTCGACCGGGACCTGCCGGGGACCGACTTCGCGTTCTGGTTCGTGGCCCGCTTCGGCGCGCTGCTGGTCGCCGGCCTCGTGGTGATCCTGCTGCTCTACCCGGCCAGCCGGCTCCCGCGCGGGAGGCTGCGCGCTCCGGCGGTGGCGACCCTGGCCTGCGCGCTCGCCCTGCCGCTCGCGCTGCAGGTGGCTCCCGACTCGGTGGTCTTCTCCGAGCTCCCTGTCGCGGGTATCGACACCGAGTTCCTCGCCCGGCCGCTGCCCGACGCCGTCGCGACCGCGCTGCTGGTGGTCTGCCAGATCGCGACCATGCTCTCCGTGGTCGCATCGCTGGTGCTGCTCGTGCTGCGGCACCGGGGGGCCGGGGAGCTGGAGCGGCGCCGGCTGCGGTGGCTGCTCTGGGGCGGCATCCTCTGCGCGATGGCCGTGCTGGTCCTGGTCGTGGTCGGCAACGGCGACGTCGCGACGTTCTTCCTGGCGCTGGCCGTGGTCACCACGGCCTGCTCGATCACGGTGGGCGTCGTCCGCCCCGACCTCGCCGACGTGGACGCCCTGGTCGCGGGCACGCTCACCTACGCCGGCGTCGCCGTGGTCGTGGCGGGGATCGACCTGGCCGTGCTCGCGGTGGCCAACGAGGTGCTGGGCGAGAGCCTCGACGAGCGCGACGTGACCCTGCTGGTGCTGATCGCGGCGGTCGGCATCTACGGGCCGCTGCGGGCGTGGCTCGGCAGCGGCGTACGACGACTGCTGTTCGGGCGGCGCGGCGACCGCTACGGCGTGGTGACCACCTTCGCCGAGCGGCTCGAGCGCACCGGCTCGGTCGAGGAGCAGCTGCCCGCGCTGGCGCGTGCGGTGGCGTCGACCTTCAAGGTGCCCTACGTCCGGGTCGAGGTGATCGCCCCGGACGGTGGCGTGCTCGCGGCCGAGCACGGGCAGCAGCCGGACGGCACCAACGACCTTGACATCGCCTACCGCGGGGAGCGCGTGGGGCGGCTCGTGCTGGCCAGCGGTGGTCTGCGGTCCATGCTCTCGCGGCGCGACCAGGGGCTGCTGCTCGACCTGGTCCGGCAGGCGGCGATCTCGATCCGCGCCTCGATGCTGGCCGAGGAGGTGCAGCACAGTCGCGAGCGCCTCGTCCTCGCCCGCGAGGACGACCGGCGCCGGATCCGCCGCGACCTGCACGACGGCCTCGGTCCGGTGCTGGGGGGCGTCGGGATGCTGCTGCAGGCGGCCGACAACGCCGTGCCGACCGACCCCGAGCGGGCCCGCGCGCACGTGCGCCAGGCGCGCAGCGAGATCAGGGACGCCCTGGCCGACGTACGCCGGCTCGTGCACGACCTGCGACCACCGGCCCTGGACGACCTGGGACTGGAGGCGGCCGTCCGCCAGCAGGCGGAGCGGGTCGGCTCCGAGCTCGGGGTCGAGGTCGAGGCCGGGGACCTGGCCCGGCTGCCCGCGGCCGTGGAGGTCGCGGCGTACCGGATCGTGGCGGAGTCGCTGACCAACGTGGTCAAGCACGCCTCCGCGACGCGTTGCCTGGTCCGGCTGACACCGCACCCGGACCACCTCGAGGTGCTCGTGGCCGACGACGGCCGCGGCATCGCGCACGACGTCGTCGCCGGCGTCGGGCTGCTCTCGCTGCGCGAGCGCGCCGACGAGCTCGGCGGGCAGTGCCAGGTCAGCTGCCCGGAGACCGGCGGCACCGAGGTCCGCGCCTGGCTGCCGTACGACGGGACCGCCACCCACGAGACGATCCGGAGGGATGATGCAGGAGATGGCTGAGGAGACCGACGGAATCGGCACGCCGACGCGGGTGCTGATCGCCGACGACCACCCGGTCTTCCGCGACGGGCTCGCCTCGCTGCTCGAACCGCTCCCGGGGATCGACGTCGTGGCCCGGGCCTCGGACGGCCACGAGGCGGTCGCGCTGGCCGCCGAGCACGAGCCGGACGTCATCGTGATGGACGTGCAGATGCCCGGCCTCAACGGCATCGAGGCCACTCGGCAGGTCGTGGCGGACCGCCCGCAGGTGGGGGTGCTCGTGCTGACGATGGGGGAGGACGACGGCACCGTCCTCTCGGCGCTCCGGGCGGGGGCACGCGGCTACCTGCGCAAGGGCGCGGAGCAGGACGAGATCGTCCGTGCCATCGAGACCGTGCGGGGCGGAGGCGTGGTCTTCGGTGCGTCACTGGCGGGACGGATCGCCGAGGTGCTGACCCCACCGCCGGGCGCCACGACGCGGCCGTTCCCCGAGCTCACCGAGCGCGAGACCGAGGTGCTCGACCGGATCGCGGCGGGGCGCAACAACGGTCAGATCGCGGCCGAGCTGTTCCTCTCGCCCAAGACGATCCGCAACAACGTCTCCAGCATCCTGGCCAAGCTGCAGGCGACCGACCGCGCCGAGGTGATCATCCGGGCCCGGGACGCCGGCCTCGGCGTCAGACCAGCGCCGCCCGCTTGAGCCGGCGGGAGATGAACGACCCCCACAGCGCCGCGAAGGCGAACATGAAGAGCGAGTAGACCGCGGCGGGGATCGAGATCTCGGTCTCGTCGAGCACCTCGACGGCGACGAAGATCGCCAGCGTGGCGTTGTGCACGCCGATCTCCATCGAGGAGGCGATCGCCTGGTCGTCCGCGACGCCCAGGGCCCGGGGCACCAGGTAGCCGATGACCAGGCTGGCGGCGCAGAACAGGCCCGCCGCGAGGCCGACCTCGGCGAAGTACTCCGCAACGTTCTCGCGCTGGTCGAGCAGGATGCCGATCACGAGGATCGCCAGGATCACCGCGGAGCCGATCCGCACCGGCTTGTCCATCCGGGCGGCGAACGAGGGCTTGCGGTAGCGCACCGCCATACCGATCGCCACCGGGACGAGCACGATCGCGAACACCTGCACGACCTCGCTGAACGGCAGGCTCACGGTGTCGCCGCGGTCGTAGTACCGGATGGCCAGCCCGGTCACGAGGGGAAGGGTGAACACCGCGATCACCGAGTTGATCGCCGTGAGGGTGATGTTCAGCGCCACGTCGCCGTGGAAGAGGTGGCTGAACAGGTTGGCGCTGGTGCCGCCGGGCGACGCGGCCAGCAGCAGCATGCCGATCCCCAGCAGGGCGGGGAGGTCGAGCAGCACGACGAGGCCGAAGCAGATCGCGGGCAGCAGGACGAGCTGGCAGCCCAGGGCGATCGCCACCGCCTTCGGGTGCCGACCCACGCGACGGAAGTCGTTGGTGGTCAGGTCGAGCCCGAGCCCGAACATGATGATGGCCAGCGCGATGGGCAGGCCGACCGTGGTCAGGGCGGAGTCCATGGTTGGACCCTAGAGCGTGGTGCGCCCGGCGAGAGTCGAACTCGCACTGGCCAGGACCTAAACCTGGTGCCTCTGCCGGTTGGGCTACGGGCGCGCGGCGGCCAGTCTAGGCAGCGGACGTGGGGGAGCTCAGTCGAGACCGAGGTCGCGGCGCAGCTTGGCGACGTGACCGGTGGCCTTGACGTTGTACTGCGCCACCTCGACCTTGCCCTGCTCGTCGACTACGAAGGTCGAGCGGATCACGCCTTCGACGACCTTGCCGTAGAGCTTCTTCTCACCGAAGGCGCCGTACGCCTTCATCACGCTCCTGTCCTCGTCCGAGGCGAGTGTGATCGCCAGGGAGTCCTTCTCGCGGAACTTCGCCAGCTTGGCCGGCTTGTCCGGCGAGATGCCGACCACCTCGTAGCCCGCGGCCCGCAGCGACCCCAGCGAGTCGGTGAAGTCGCACGCCTGCTTGGTGCAACCCGGCGTCATGGCGGCGGGGTAGAAGTACACGATCACCTTGCGCCCACGCAGGCTCGTGAGCGAGACCTCGTCGCCCGTGTCGGTGGGCAGGCTGAAGTCAGGGGCGTCCTGTCCGGGTGCGAGTCGCGATTCGGCCACGGGTTCCTCTCCTCGGCTTGTTGCGAACTGTTTGCAACAACGTAGTGTGATCACCATGCACGTCCCCGACGGATTCCTCGACGCGCCGACCTCGATCGCGACCGGTGTCGTCGCTGCGGGCGGGGTCGCACTGGCGCTGCGGGGCGCTCGTCGGGAGCTCGACGACCGTACCGCGCCGATGGCCGGGCTGGTCGCGACGTTCGTCTTCGCCGGGCAGATGGTGAACTTCCCGGTCGGCGCCGGCACCAGCGGCCATCTCCTCGGCGGTGCGCTGGCCGCCGTGCTGGTCGGCCCGTGGACCGGTGTGCTGTGCGTCAGCACCGTGCTCCTGGTGCAGGCACTGTTGATGGCCGACGGGGGGATCACCGCCCTGGGCACCAACGTGACGCTGCTCGGCATCGCGGCGGTGGGGGTGGCCTGGCTGGTCTTCAAGGGTCTCCGGATGGTGCTGCCCGACCGGCTCGGCGTGGTCGCGCCGGCCGCTGCGGTGGCGGCCCTGGTCAGTGTCCCGGTGGCCGCGCTCGTCTTCTCGCTGCTCTTCGCGGTGGGTGGCAACGCTCCGGTGGCGTTCGACAAGGTTGTCACCGCGATGGTCGCCTGGCACCTGGTGATCGGCCTCGGCGAGGCACTGATCACCGGACTGGTGGTCGGCTCGGTGGTCGCCGTACGTCCCGACCTGGTGCACGGTGCACGCTCCGCCCTGCGCGCGCGACCGCTCGAGATCCGGCAGTCGGCATGAGCTCATCGCGGGTGTCCCGGCGCACCTTCCTCGTGGCGTCCCTCGTCCTTGCGCTGCTGGTCGCGGGGGTGGCGAGCTACTACGCCAGCAGCCACCCCGACGGACTGGAGCACGTCGCGCAGCAGACCGGGTTCCTCGACACGGCAGAGGACTCACCGGCGTCGAAGAGTCCGATGGCCGGCTACACGACACGGGGAGTCGAGGACGAGCGGCTCAGCGGCGGTGTCGCGGGAGTGGTCGGTGCACTGGTCGTGCTCGTCCTCGCCGGCGGGCTGTTCCGGGTGCTGCGCCGTCGCCAGCCGGAGGGGGACACCTAGTCATGGGTGCCGGACACGGGCACCGCCTGCACTTCCACGGGCACAGCGTCGTCCATCGGGCTCCGGCGCACCTGAAGCTGGCGGCCCTTCTGCTGTTCATGCTGGTGGTGGTGGCCACGCCGCGCGAGTGGGTCGGAGCGTTCGTCGGCTACTTCCTCGTGGTCTGCGGCGTCGTCGCGGTCAGTGGTGTGCCGGCGGGCTACCTCGCACGGCGCATGCTCGTCGAGACACCGTTCGTGGTGTTCGCACTGGCGATCCCGTTCATCGCCGAGGGTCCTCGCGTGGAGGTGCTCGGCATCGCCGTCTCCGAGCCCGGCCTGCTCGCTGCGTGGGGGCTGTTGGCGAAGGGCACCATCGGCGTGCTCGCCTCGCTCACGCTGGCGGCCACCACCGAGCCCCAGGACGTACTCGTCGGCCTGCGCCGCCTGCGGTTGCCGGCGGCCCTCGTCCAGATCATGGGCTTCATGATCCGCTACCTCGACGTGGTCCTCGCCGAGATGGGCAGGATGCTCATCGCGATGCGCTCCCGCGGCTGCGACCCGCGTTCGCCGCGGCACTGGCCCGTGCTGGCCCGGTCGCTCGGCGCTCTGTTCATCCGCTCCTACGAGCGCGGCGAGCGGGTGCACCTCGCCATGCTGTCCCGCGGCTACACCGGCGAGCTCCCGCCGCTGGAGCGCCCTCCGCACCGCCAGGTGGCGTGATGGCGGTCCCCGTCCTCGACGTACGCGGCCTGGCGCACGCCTATCCCGACGGCCACCAGGTGCTGTTCGGCGTCGACCTCCACGACCACCGAGGGGAGCGGGTGGCGCTGCTGGGCCCCAACGGCGCGGGCAAGACCACACTGGTACTGCACCTCAACGGCATCCTCACCGCCGGCGCCGGGACCGTGTCGGTCTCCGGCCTCCCCGTCGTCCCCGAGCACCTGCAGGAGATCAGGCGCCGTGTGGGCGTGGTCTTCCAGGACCCCGACGACCAGCTGTTCATGCCCACGGTGTGGCAGGACGTCGCGTTCGGGCCGGCCAACCGGGGCCTGCGCGGGGGGGCGCTGGAGCAGCGCGTCGTGCACGCGCTCGGCCTGGTCGGGATGGCGGAGTACGCCGACCGGCCACCGCACCACCTCTCCTTCGGCCAGCGGCGGCGTGTAGCGGTCGCCACCGTGCTGGCGATGGAGCCGGAGATCCTGGTGCTCGACGAGCCGTCGTCCAACCTCGACCCGGCCTCGCGACGCGAGCTCGCCGACATCCTGAGGTCGCTCGACGTGACCGTGCTGATGGTCACCCACGACCTGCCGTACGCGCTCGAGCTGTGCGAGAGGTCCGTGATCCTCTCCGACGGCCAGGTGGTCGCGGACGGGCGGACCTACGACGTGCTGACCGACCGCGAGCTGATGCGGCGCCACCGCCTCGAGCTGCCGTTCGGGTTCGACCCGGCACGGATCCCGGGCATTGGTAACCTTCCTGCCTGACCGACGCCCCGATGCTCGTGGAGGAGCCCCGACTGTGTCCGACCAGGTCTCGACCCTCGAGCACGACATCGAGCAGACGCGTGAGCGGCTCGCCGCCACGATCGACCAGCTCGTCTACCGCGCCAGCCCGAAGACGATCGTGCGTCGGGAGATCGCGCAGGTGAAGGCCTACTTCCGGGCACCGGACGGCTCGCCGCGGGTCGGCAACGTCGCGAAGGTCGCGGGCGGCGTGCTGGGAGCCGCGGCGCTGTTCATGGTCGTCCGCAAGATCGCGAAGTGAGCAAGCCGGCTCCGACACCGGACCCGGCATCCACCTCGGGGGCCACACCGGGGGAGAAGGTCCCGATCCGGATGCTGCACGACCGCGTCCTCGTCCAGGTCGACAGCGACCAGGGCGAGCGCCGGTCCAGCGGCGGCATTCTCATCCCGGCCACCGCCGCGATGGGTGGCAAGAGACTGGCGTGGTGCCGCGTGGTGGCGACCGGCAGCCACGTGCGGACGGTCGAGGTCGGCGATCGAGTGCTCTTCGACCCCGAGGACAAGGCCGAGGTCGAGGTGACCGGCGAGCTCTACGTCGTGGTGCGCGAGCGCGACATCCACGCGGTCGCCGCCGAGCGCCTCGGCGACGACCAGACCGGCCTCTACCTGTAGGCGCTCGCCGCCACGCGTCCGCCGCGCGAGCTCAGGCCGAGCAGCGATGCGGCACGAGCCGCGACCCAGATGCCGGACAGGCCGACGAGGGCGTAGACGATGCGGGTGACGACGCTGGTCTCGCCGAGCTCCATCCCGAGGGTGGCGGCGACGAGGTCGAACTCCGCCAGGGCGACGATGTCGAGCTTCTCCATGGTGGTTCCTCCACTTGTAGAGAGTCCGTGTAGTCGACATCAGCGAGCGTGTGTCGGGACATCGGGCCTGTCAAAAGTATGTTCAAAGTATGTCGAGGTTGCGTAAGGTGGCGAACGTGCAGGCGAGGATGCGGATCGGTGAGCTGGCCCGGCGTACGGGAGTGACTCCGGAGCTGCTCCGGGCGTGGGAGCAGCGCTACGGCCTGCTGCGTCCCGAGCGATCCCGTGGTGGCTTCCGGCTGTACTCCGGGGCCGACGAGGAGCGGGTACGCCGCACCACCGCGCTGATCGAGACCGGCGTCTCGGCCGGGGAGGCGGCGCGTCAGGCCGCCGAGACCCACGACGCCGAGACCCGAGCTGCAGAGGCGCGCGCCGCGAAGGAACGGGAGTCCGAGATCGAGCGGCCCGTGGTGGAGGTGCTCGCCGGCGAGCTGCAGGAGGCGCTCGACCGCTTCGACGCGGTGGCGGCCAACGACGTGCTGGACCGGCTGTTCGGTGCGGTCTCGGTCGACTACGCCGTCAGTCACGTGCTGATCCCGTACCTGCACGAGCTCGGCGAGCGCTGGGCCGACGGCACGGTGAACGTGGCGCAGGAGCACTTCGCCTCGCACCTGTTGCGCGGTCGCCTCCTCGGCCTCGCCGGCGACTGGGGGGTGCGCCACCCGAGGACGGCACTGCTGGCGTGCCTGCCCGGTGAGGCGCACGACCTCGGGCTGGTGATGCTCGGACTGCTGCTGCAGGGGCGCGGATGGCGGGTGGCCTTCCTGGGCGCGGACACACCGGTGGACACCATCGAGGAGTCGGTCCCGATGGTCCGGCCGTCACTGGTGGTGCTGGGGACCTACCGCGCCAAGGAGTTCCGGGCGCACCGGGACGCCGTCGCCCGACTGGCCGCGGTCACGCGCGTGGCTGTGGCCGGTCCCGTGGAGGAGAAGGAGGTCGCCGACCTGGGTGCCGAGCTCCTGGCGAACGACATCGTGGCCGCCGCGGAGCACCTCGGCTCGAGCTGACAGACGAACAGGGGCGAGCGCGCAGACCGTCCGCGCGCTCGCCCCACCTCCGTCACACGTCGTCAGCGCTGGTGACGCCCCGGCTCCTCGGTGGTGGTCGGCGCGTCGGTCGTGCCGTCCTGGCGGCCGGGCTCGCCGGACCAGGTGTGCTGCTCCCCGGTCTCGGAGTCGACGCCCCCGTGCTGGCCCCCGTGCTGGCCCTGGTGCTGGCCCGCGGGAGTGGTGCCCTGAGTGGCGGTGTGCGGCGGCTGGTCGGTCGGCACGCCGCCGTGCTGCTCCGTGGGCGTGCCGGCGTGGGTGTCGGTGT
>DASSLA010000020.1:0-59053 GCA_035689885.1 Marmoricola sp.
CGGTCGCCAGGCGCAGGAAGTCGGCACCGTCCAGGCTGATGGTCGCGTCGCGCTGCTGTCCCTGCGGCGGCTCGGTCTCGATGGTGCAGACCCCGTCGCGGACGTGCACGGTGTAGCGGTCCGCCTCGCCGTCGGTGCGTCCGCCGACCCGGAAGCCCACGCACAGGTCGAGCTTCCCGGCCTTCTCGCGGTCGATGAAGTCCGGGAAGCGTCGGAACACCTCCTCCAGCACGATCGGCCGGAAGCCGCCCTCCATCACCGCCCGCATGTGCTTGCCGCTGGAGGCTGCCACCGCGGTGGCGACGTCCTCGGGGTCCAGCGTGGTCGGGTCGACGGCGGGCTGGTCGGTGCCGGGCAGGGTGAACACCGTGCCGACGGCCAGGGCGAGCTGCTCGTCGCCCTCGATCCGCAGCCGCTCTGCGAGGTAGAGCAGCGCCGCATTGGCCTCCCCGGTGACCAGGCGCACGAAGTCGACCACGTCGGCTGAGATGGTCACGTCCGGACTGGCGGCGTCGTCGAGGTGCACCTCTCCCCCGGCGAAGCACGCGGTGTGCTGCTCGACAACGCGCTTGCTGCGGGCCAGCCGGAACAGCACCGCACCCTTGATCGCCGCGAGCCTCTCGGTGTGCGCGAACTCGGCGAACCGGTGGAGGATCGCCCCCACCGCCTGGTCGTAGAAGTGCTCGAGCCCGATCAGCCCCCGCAGCTCGTCGTCGCTGGCCTGCCGGATGACGTCGGTGATCTCCGCGACGTCGGAGGTGCAGAAGAACTCGTTGAGCTGGTCCGCCGACATGGCGGCGAACCGGTCGATCACGTCGGACACATGGGCTCCAGTCGGGCGGGGGTTCGGGGACACCGTAGGGGGCCGGGTGGCGCGGGCGGCACCGACGCGGCGTACGCCGACGTACCCAAATGTCCGTGGATGCTGTGCAGACGTCTCACCTCCGGGGCAGGTGCGTGCGCGGCGCCATCCGTGGTCCGCGGCGCGGGCGGCCCAGTCCGGCCAGCTCGACGAGGCGCTGCACCCGGTGACGGTGACCGGCCCACGGCTCGAGCAGCACGGCCAGCTCCTCGTCGTCGACCGGCACCCCCGTGAGCACGTAGCCGATGTCGGCGGCGACGTGGTAGTCGCCGAAGCTCACCGCGTCGGGGTCACCCAGGGCACGGGAGCGCACCTCGGCGCTCGTCCAGACCCCGATGCCCGGCAGCGTGCGCAGCCGGCGGTCGAACTCCACCGGCCCGTGCGCGGCCGCCCGTTGCAGCGCCCCCGCGACGCGCGCGGCGTGCAGCACCGGACGTGAGCGGGCGCCGTCGACCGGCAGCCGGAGCCACTCCCAGGACGGGATCGTCCGCAGGGTCTCGGGAGCCGGTTGCAGCCACAGCCGCACCGGCGGGCCCTCCACCGAAGGAGGGCCCGGCGCCCTCTCGCCGAACCGGTGCACCAGGGTCCGGAATGCTCCGAACGCCTCCTGGCCGGTGACCTTCTGCTCGATGATCGCCGGCACCAGCGACTCCATCACCAGGTCCGTGGCGCCGATGCGCCAGTTCCGGTGGCGTCGCCACGCGTCGCGCAACTCCACCGGGGGCTCGAAGCCGGTGGGGTCGTCGTCCGCGCCGAGCATCCGGGGCAGTTGATCGAGGACCCACTCCGCGCCCGGGCCCCAAGCGTCCGCGCGCACCTCGGCGGCCGAGTCGTCCGGCTCGAGACGCAGCGTCACCGGCCCGTCGGGGGTGCGGATCCCGCGCCAGATCGCGCCGTCGAGCGTGGTGCGAAAGGTCGGGTCACCACGGCCGCGCCGGTGGGTGGAGAGGACCGTGCGGACCGGACACGGCCACGTCGGGCGCCACACCCGGGTGCGCGGGGTCGCGTGGCCGGACATGCAGGCAGCGTATGTCGGACCTGTCCCCCATCGATCTGTCGGTGCCGTCCACCACAATGGGCTCCGTGCTGCTCCTCCGTGTCGTCGAGGTCTCCGGCCAGGTCGCGTCCACCAGGTCACGGCTGGCCAAGCGCGACCTGATCGCGGCACTGCTCACCGAGGTCGCCGACGCCGGTGACGACGAGATCGAGATCGCCGCCTCCTACCTGTCCGGCACGCTGCGCCAGCGCCGCACCGGTGTCGGCTGGCGCGGGCTCTCCTCGCTCCCCGATCCCGCGACCGAGCCGAGCGTCACGCTGACCGAGGCGGACGCCGAGCTCGAGGCGCTGAGCCGGCTCGCCGGCACCGGGTCGGCCACCGCGCGTCGCGAGCTGGTCAACGCCCTGTTCGGCCGGATGACCCCGGACGAGCAGTCGTTCCTGCGCGCGCTGGTTACCGGCAACGTGCGCCAGGGTGCGCTCGACTCCGTGATGCTGGACGCGATCGCCGCGGCTGCCGATCTCCCGGCGAAGACGGTGCGCCGTGCCGCGATGTTCAGCGCGCCGACCGGCCCGGTCGCCCGCGCCGCCCTCGGCGGCGGGGCCGGCGCGCTCGAGGAGTTCACCCTGGTGGTCGGTCGCCCGGTGCGGCCGATGCTCGCCGCGAGCGCCCCCGACATCCCGGCCGCGGCCGACAAGATCGGCGGCGCCTTCGCGGTGGACACCAAGCTCGACGGCATCCGGATCCAGGTGCACAAGCGCGGCAACGAGGTGTTGGTCTTCACCCGCAGCCTCGACGAGGTCTCCGTCCGGATGTCCGAAGTGGTCGCCCAGACCCTGGAGCTGCCGGCGCGGCACCTGATCCTCGACGGGGAGGCGCTCACCCTCGACGAGGCCGGCCGCCCGCGGCCGTTCCAGGAGACCGCGTCCACCACCGCCACCCACGCCGGCGCCACCGGCATCCGCCCGTTCTTCTTCGACCTGCTCCTGCACGAGGACGACTCGCTGCTCGAGACCCCCACCTCCGAGCGGCTGGCCCGGCTCGACGCGGTGGTGCCCGAGGCGATGCGCGTCTCGCGCACCCAGGACCCCGCGGACGCGCAGTCGTTCTTCGAGGCCGCGATCGAGGCGGGCCAGGAGGGTGTGGTGCTCAAGCGGCTGGACGCGCCGTACGACGCCGGGCGGCGCGGGTCGGGCTGGATCAAGGTGAAGCCCCGGCACACGCTCGACCTGGTCGTGCTCGCCGTCGAGTGGGGCAGCGGCCGCCGCCAGGGGTTCCTGTCCAACATCCACCTCGGCGCCCGCGACCCCGACTCCGAGGGCTTCGTGATGCTGGGCAAGACCTTCAAGGGGATGACCGACGAGATGCTCGCCTGGCAGACCGAACGGTTCCTCGAGCTCGAGACCCGCCGCGAGGGCCACGTGGTGCACGTGCGTCCCGAGCAGGTCGTCGAGATCGCCTTCGACGGGGTGCAGCGCTCGACCCGCTACCCCGGCGGCGTCGCGCTGCGGTTCGCCCGGGTGCTGCGCTACCGCGACGACAAGGCGGCCCACGAGGCCGACACCCTGGACGAGGTCGTCAGGGTCGCCGCGCGCTAGCCACCGCCCCTGTGACGAATAGCGCACACGTGTGTAACCCGGTGTTGCACTAGGATCTCGCCATGGCCGAGACCCGCTCGACTACCCGCCAGCCCACCGCGGCTCGCCGGCGCGCCCGCGAGCGGGAGATCCTCCAGGCAACTCGCCGGCTGTTCGACGAGACGGGCGTGCGGGACGCGCAGATCGAGGACATCGCGCGCGCCGTCGGCGTCAACCGGGCAATCATCTACCGGCACTTCAGCGGCAAGGAGGAGCTGTTCGCGCTCACCCTGGTCAGTTACCTCGACGACCTCGAGGTGCGCCTCGCCGAGGCCGCCTCGCGGGGCGACGACTCGGCCGCCAAGCTGACCGCGGTCGTCGAGGAGTTCGTCGACTTCGGTCTCGAGCACCCTGCCTTCGTGGACTGCGCCCAGACCCTGATGCGTCGCCCCGGCCCCGAGCTGCTCGAGGAGATCAGCGAGGGCTCGCTCTTCCGCCTCGGCCGCGGCATCTCCGCCTGCCTCGCCCGCCTCAGCGAGGTCCTCGACGCCGGCACCGAGTCCGGTGCCTTCGCGCAGCACGACACCACCCTGCTCGCCAACCACATGTACGCCAGCGGCCTCGGCGCCCTCCAGCTCGCCCGCGTCGGCATGCTGGTCAAGGAGTCTGCCCCGGGCATCCCGGCGATCTCCCCCGTCTCGGGCGAGGACGTGAAGCGCTACCTGGTGGCCACGGCCCACGCGCTGGCCACGAGCAGCTGAGGGTCGCCCTTTCGCCGGCCGCGCGGTCGGGCGTCCTGCGATCCGGTTCGCCATGCCCGGACGTCCTGCGATCCGGTCGCCCGAACCCCCCTGACGCAGGACGTCCCGCCGGTGTACGACGAGACCGCAGGACGCGAGGGCGGCGGCGCAGGGTGCATCCGCGTCAGCCGTGCCCCCACCGGCCAGCCCAGCGGCGTGCCCGAGAGGGAGGCACTTCGGCGTGGCCGGGTGCGCCGCCACACTCAGCTCGCGCCGCCGCCCACGGACTTCCTCCTTCTCGGGATCGGCGGCACCTGGCTGGCGCCCGACCCGACTCATGCGTTGTTGGAGCGTTCGCTCGAACCCGGGCTTTGATCAAACGCTCCAACAACCGGGAGCAGGGGTGGCTGACGCCCGGGCCGGCTGTTGCGCGCAGGGGCGCGGCAGCGGAGCGCTCAAACCTGTCGCTGGCGGCGCCACACGGGCCGGAGCGGTGGGGATCGTCGCTGCTGGCGTGGGCTGGGCCCAGCGCACACCCCGGCCCACCCAAGAGCGACCAGTCACAGGCAGGCCCGGAGCTGGCCGGCTCAACAGCCAGCCAGCACCCGAGTGACGCCTACTTCTCCAGGATCGCGGTCACGCCCTGGCCGCCCGCCGCGCAGATGGAGATCAGGCCGCGGCCCGAGCCCTTCTCGTTGAGCAGCTTGGCCAGGTTGGCGATGATGCGTCCGCCAGTCGCCGCGAAGGGGTGACCCGCGGCGAGCGAGGAGCCGTTGACGTTGAGCTTGGAGCGGTCGATCGAGCCCAGCGGGGCGTCGAGGCCGAGACGCTCCTTGCAGAACACCGGGTCCTCCCACGCCTTGAGCGTCGAGAGCACCTGCGAGGCGAAGGCCTCGTGGATCTCGTAGAAGTCGAAGTCCTGCAGGGTGAGGCCGTTGCGCTCGAGCATCCGTGGCACGGCGTACGCCGGGGCCATCAGGAGCCCCTCGCCACCGTGCACGAAGTCCACAGCGGCGGTCTCGTGGTCGACCAGCCAGGCCTGCACGTGGTGACCGCGCTCGCGGGCCCAGTCCTCCGAGGAGAGCAGCACGGTCGACGCCCCGTCGGTCAGCGGAGTGGAGTTGGCCGCGGTCATCGTGGCTGCCTCCCCCTTGCCGAAGACCGGCTTGAGCTTGGCCAGCTTCTCCAGCGACGAGTCGGCACGGAGGTTGGAGTCGCGGTCCAGCCCGTTGAACGGGGTGATCAGGTCGTCCTGGAAGCCCCGGTCGTACGACGCCGCGAGGTTGTGGTGCGAGGCCACGGCCAGCTCGTCCTGGGCCTCCCGGGTCACCTGCCACTCCAGCGCCGTCAGCGCGGCGTGCTCACCCATGGACAGGCCGGTGCGGGGCTCGCCGTTCTGCGGGATCTCGATGCCGAGGTCGGTGGGCCGGATGGCGCCGAGGGCCTTGAGCCGGCCGACGTTGTCCTTCTGCTGGTTGACCTTGATCAGCTTCTTGCGCAGCTTCTCCGAGATCGCGATCGGGGCGTCGGAGGTGGTGTCCGAGCCGCCCGCGATGCCGACGTCGATGGTGCCGAGCGCGATCTTGTTGGCCACGTGGATCGCCGCCTGCAGCCCGGTACCGCACGCCTGCTGGATGTCGGCGGCCGGCGTCTCGGGCGCGAGCCTGGAGCCGAGCACGGCCTCGCGTGCGAGGTTGAAGTCACGGCTGTGCTTGAGCACGGCACCGGCGACGAACTCGCCCACGCGCTCACGCTCGAGGCCGAACCGGGCCACGAGACCGTCGAGCGCGGCCGTCAGCATCTCCTGGTTCGACGCCGTGGCGTAGGCAGTGTTGGAACGGGCGAAGGGGATCCGGTTGCCGCCGAGAACGGCGACGCGGCGGGTCGATGACTGCATGTCTGTGTCTGCTCCTCGGGTCGGGATGCTGTCGCCATCCTCGCGGTACGTGAGGGGAAAATAAACGAGGTGAGTGCCACATCACCTTGGATGGACTCAGAGTTACACCCCTCGTTACATTCGTGGCGTACCCGCGAGTAGACACCTTGAGGACGAGATGAGCGATCATTACCAGGCCTTCACCGACAGTCCCATCGGCAAGCTGCTGGTCAAGAACCTCGGCCTGCCCAACCCCACCCGCCTCGAGCGCTGGCACGAGGGTGCGCCGGTGGTCGACGGGACCGTCGTCGTCGGCGGCAAGGGCGCCCTGGGTGAGCAGCTCACGGCCGCGCTCGACCGGCTCCACGTGGCGCATGTGCAGACGCCGATCGAGGGCGAGCGCTACAAGGCGCTGGTGTTCGACGCCACGGGCATCACCGACTCCGCCGGCCTGGTCGCCCTCCAGGAGTTCTTCACCCCGCTGATGCGCAGCCTGCGCAGCTGCGCCCGCGTGGTCGTGCTCGGCACCGTCCCCGAGCAGGCCGCCGACGGCTCCGCGCGGGTTGCCCAGCGTGCGCTCGAGGGCTTCACCCGGTCGCTGGGCAAGGAGATCGGCAACGGCAGCACCGTCAACCTGGTGTACGTCGCCCCCGGGGCCGAGACCACCATCGAGTCCACGCTCGCCTTCTTCCTGTCCCCCAAGAGCGCCTACGTCTCCGGCCAGGTGGTGCGGCTGGGTGCCTCCGGCACCAAGGAGGCCCACCCGGTCGGTGACCAGGTCCGCCCGCTCGCCGGCAAGATCGCGATCGTCACCGGCGCCTCCCGCGGCATCGGCGAGCAGATCGCCCGCGTGCTGCACCGCGACGGCGCGACGGTGCTGGGCCTCGACGTCCCCCAGGCGGCCAGCGAGCTGCAGGCGGTGATGCGCGAGATCGACGGTGACCACCTCACCCTCGACATCACCGGCAAGGACGCGCCGCAGCGGATCGCCCAGCACGTCAGGGACAAGTACGGCCAGGTCCACGCCGTCGTGCACAACGCCGGGATCACCCGCGACAAGAAGCTCGCCAACATGGCCGAGGACCGCTGGAGCTCGGTCATCGCCGTCAACCTGACCGCGCCCGAGCGGATCACACGCGAGCTGCTCGACCAGGGCCTGATCGAGCCCAACGGCCGCATCGTGGGCGTCTCCTCGATCGCAGGCATCGCCGGCAACGTCGGCCAGACCAACTACGCCGCCTCCAAGGCCGGCGTGATCGGCCTGGTCGACAGCCTCGCCGACGAGCTCACCGACGGCATCACGGTCAACGCGGTCGCGCCGGGCTTCATCATCACCCAGATGACCGCGGCCGTTCCCTTCGCGACCCGCGAGGTCGGGCAGCGGATGAACGCCATGAGCCAGGGCGGCCTGCCGGTCGACGTCGCCGAGGCGATCGCGTGGTACCTCTCCCCCGGTTCCACCGCCGTCAACGGCAACGTGGTCCGGGTGTGCGGCCAGATGATGCTGGGCGCCTGATGGAGCGCGTCGTCGAGGGCGAGCCCAGCGTGCTGCCGACCATGCTCAAGGCAGCGCTGCCGGTGCTGCCCGGCGTGAACCGCCTCCCGGGCGTGGCCAAGAAGGGCGGCGACCTCCCCGACCTGACGCTGCGCCGCGAGGGCGTGTCCGTCGACCGCGACCATGTGGCGGCGTACGCCGAGGTGTGCGGGTTCGACCCCAGCCAGACCCTGCCGTTCACCTACCCGCACATGCTGGCCTTCCCGCTGCACATGGGGATCATGACCGACGGCTCGTTCCCGTTTCCCGCGATCGGCACGGTGCACCTGCGCAACACGATCACGCGGCGGCGCCCGATCGGGTTCACCGAGCGGCTCGACGTCACCGCCACCGCGCGGGACCTCCGGCCGCACGCCAAGGGACGTGTCTTCGACTTCGTCACCACGCTGAGCGCGGCGGACGAGGTCGTCTGGGAGTCGGTCTCGACCTACCTGCGTGTGGGCAGGGGCGACGACTCCGCCCGCGCCGAGGGTGAGCCGTTCGACGTGGTGCCCGGCACCGGCGTCGAGTGGCGGCTGCCCGCCTCGCTCGGCCGCCGCTACGCCTCGGTCTCCGGCGACCACAACCCGATCCACCTGCACCCGTTGAGCGCCAGGGCGTTCGGCTTCCCGCGCCACATCGCGCACGGCATGTGGAGCAAGGCGCGCTGCGTGGCAGCCTTCGCGACGCGGCTGCCGGAGGCCGCGACGGTGGAGGTCGAGTTCAAGAAGCCGATCTTCCTGCCGGGCAAGGTGGCGTTCGGCTCCCGCGTGGTCGAGACCCCGGCCGGTCCGGGGCTGGACTTCTCCCTGACCCGACCCTCCGACGGGGCGCCACACCTGGTGGGACGCGCCCGCCCGGCCTGAGTCGCGGGGCGGTCACCCCCCTCACCCCCGGACGGCTCCGTAGCGGATGGTGGTCGTGCTGCCGCGCTGGTAGAACTTGCCGTTCGCGGGTCGCCAGACGCCCAGCTCGGTGATCCCGTCACCGTTCCAGTCCCCGGCGGCTGGGCGGTCACCTGCAGTTCCGTACCTGATCCTGGTCGTGCTGAAGCCTTGGCTGCTCGGGACGCGCAACGTCCAGTAGCCGGTGCGGTGGTTGAACACCGCGAGGTCGGTGACGCCGTCGCCGTTCCAGTCACCCGTGGCGGGCTCCTCCCCGTCGGCGCCGAGCCGGACGGAGGTCAGCGTGCGGTCGTCCGCACGCAGGTAGAAGGTGTGGGTGGACGGCCGGAAGAAGCCCAGGTTCGCTCGACCGTTCCCGTCCCAGTCGCCGGTGATCGGCACGTCCGTCTCGGCACCCACCCCGGTGACGGTGGCCCGAGCACCTGAGGCGCTTCGCAACCACCAGGTGCCGGAGCCGAGCTTCTTCACTCCGATCTGGGAGGACTTGTCCCCGTCGTAGTCCCCCGTGACCGGCACGTCGCTCGGGAGCCCCCAGTTGACCCTCTGGTTGGTGGGTGCCGTGCGCAGGTAGAACCTGCCGGTCGTAGCGGCGTTGCGATAGACGCCCACGTCGTCCCTGCCGTCCTTGTCCCAGTCACCGGTGACCGGGCGGTCGCCGCAGTTGGCCGACGCGACGGTGGAGCCGAACCTGAAGTAGCTGCGGTGGAAGTAGGGCTTGAGGTAGGCGCCGTTGAGTCGCTCCTCGAAGTGCAGGTGCGGTCCGGTGCTGTTCCCCGAGCTGCCCAGGTAGCCGACGAGCTCACCCTGGTCGAGCACCTGGCCGACCACCGCGGAGATCTTGTTCAGGTGGGCGTACAGGGTGGTGTAGCCGCGCCCGTGGTCGACGATCACGTATCGCCCGTAGCTCCCGGTGAGCGAGACCGCCCTGGTCACCACCCCTGGGGCGCTTGCCACCACAGGCTTGTTGAGGTCGCTGGGTGCGTTGAAGTCGATGGTGTTGTAGCTCGGCGAGTGCCCCGACCGCGTGGACCCCGTCCAGCGCTGACCGCACAGGAACGGCAGCTCGAAGTCGGGACCCACCGTGGGACTGACCGTGGTGGTGCGCGCGTAGGCCGGGCCCATCCGGCCGAAGCCGTGGCCACCGTCGCTCCTCGCCGACGCGGGTGCGGCTGCCACGCCTGCCAACGTCATGGCCACCGCTCCTGCGGTGGCCATGGTCACCCCGGACTTCCACGACGCCAGACCCCACATACCCCAACACCCCATTCACGCACTCTGGTCACAACAGTGCACAAAAGTAACGCACGTTTCGGCGTGTTGGTCCAATAAATCTGAAATCGGACGTGCTACGAGAGCCCACGAGCGGTGCGAATCAGGCCCTCCTGCGCGACGTTGGCGACCAGTGCGCCGTCGCGGGTGAAGACCCGCGCGAAGGTGAGTCCGCGCCCTCCGGAGGCCGACGGAGAGGCCTGGTCGTAGAGCCACCACTCATCGGCGCGGAACGGCCGGTGGAACCACACGGCGTGGTCGAGCGAGGCGGCCTGGACCTCCGGCGTACCGAGGTAGAGGCCGTGCGGGACCAGCGTGGCCCCGAGCAGTGTCATGTCGCTGGCGTAGGTGAACGCGGCGGTGTGCGACAGGGCGTCGTCGGGCAGTCGCCCGTTGACGCGGATCCACAGCCGGACGTTCGCAGCGGACCCGGGGACCGAGATCGTGCCGCCGGGCCGGGAGTCGCCGGCGTGGCGCACCTCGAGGGCCGCCCACTCCTGCTGCCAGGCCTCGGAGTCCTCCCCGGTGCCGGGGATGACGTCACTCAGTGGCGGGCACTCCTCGGGGTCCGGCACGTCAGGCATGGCGTCCTGGTGGTCGAGGCCCTTCTCGGCGACCTGGAAGTTCGCGCTCAGCACGAAGATGGGCCGACCGTGCTGGCGCGCGAGCACCCTCCGGGTGGCGAAGCTGCGCCCCTCCCGCAGGGTCTCGACGTCGTAGACGATCGGCACGTTGGTGTCGCCGGGGCGCAGGAAGTAGGAGTGCAGCGAGTGCACCGCGTAGCGCTCCGGAACGGTGCGGCTGGCGGCGACCAAAGCGTGGGCGGCCACCTGGCCACCGAAGACCCGCTGCATCATCGTGTCCGGCTGCTGGCCCCGGAACAGGTTGGCCTCGATCACCTCGAGGTCGAGCAGCGCGACCAGCTCCTCGACCGAGCGCGGCACCTCAGTCGCCTTCCGGCTCTTCGAGGCGGGCCAGGAACTGCTCGAACTGAGCCCCCAGCTCCTCGCCGCTCGGCAGCGGCTCGTCCTCGGCGAGCAGGTTGGCCGCCTGGCTGTGGAAGGCGTCGTACTGCTGCTCGAGCCCGGCCACCACGTCGCGGACGTCGTCGGAGTCCGCGATCTGGGTGGCGATCTCGACCTGGCGGGCCTCCCCCGCCTCCTTGAGCTCGGCGAGGTCCCACTGCAGCCCGGTGACGTCCTCGACTCCCTCGAGCAACGTGACCGAGGCCTGCGGGTAGTCGAGCTGCGCGACGTAGTGCGGGATGTGCGCGACGAAGCCCATCGCGTCGTGGTCCCACTCGCCGAGGCGCAGCTCGAGCAGCGACTCGGCGCTGGCCGGCACCCGGATCTCGCCCTTCCAGACGTTCTCCTGCACCAGCAGCCGCTGCCGCGTGGCGTGGTTGGTCAGCTGCACCGGACGCGTGTGCGGCACCGCCATCGGTACCGAGCCGAGCGAGACCACGAGCCGTACGTCGAAGTGCTCCACCACGGCGCGTACGGCCCGCGCGAAAGCCTCCCAGCGGATGTCGGGCTCCGGCCCGGTCAGCAGCAGGTACGACGCGCCGTGGTCGTCCTCGAGCAGCCGCACCACCAGGCGCGGCGCCTCGTAGTCGGCGTAGTGGTCCTCGGAGAAGGTCATCGGTGGGCGGCGCGCGCGGTAGTCGTAGAACTCGTCGACCTCGAGGCTCGCCACCACGCGGCCGAAGCCCGAGCGGGTGAGGTGGGCGGCGGCGAGGGCAGCGGCGTTGCCCGCGTCGAGGAACCCGGACAGGGACACCACGAGCACCGGACCGTCGCCGTCCGGACGGTCACTCCGGAGCTCGGGGACGTCGTCCACGATGTGCACGAAGCGTGCCTCGGTCACTTGTCTCCTCCATGTCGGCTGGGCGGCCGTTGCCACCCTAGTGGCCAACACCGCCGGACCCGCCGCTATGCCCGAGGAGTCCGCGTTCGAGAGCCGCGACAGTCAGCCGTAGATGCTGCGGATCCGCGCCGCCGCCTGCCGAGCGAGCTCGCGGTTGTCCATGCCGAGCACCTCGAGCAGCACCGCATCCTGGGCCCGGTCGCGGGTGCCGCGGCCGCCGTCGTGCATCGCCTCGACCAGCTCCCAGACCTTGCCCTCTCCCCTGGTCTGGGCGATCAGGTCGAAGGCCATCCAGCTCAGCGCGTAGTTCCACTCCTGCTCGGCACCGTTGAACCCCTTGGACGCCGGCATGGCGAGGTCCTGGCCCTGGGCCTCGGCCAGCGCGGACGTGGGGATGATCCGCCTGCCGGCGGGGACGGGACGCGCACCGAGGTACTCCGCGAGCCCCTCCGAGACCCAGGTGGGGACGCCGTCGTCGCGCGATCCGATCGCGACGTGGCTCAGCTCGTGGCGGGAGATGCGGCCGAGGAACGGCTGGCCGGCCCGTACCGAGCTGGGCAGCAGCAGCATCCGGGTGGAGGCAACCTTGTCCCTGCGCGCGGTGGCGTACTCCGGGAACGTCATCGCGCCGAGGTGGGTGATGACGCCCCCGGGCACGTCGGTGAACGAGGACAACACCCTGGTGCTGCCGACGTGGTAGACGACCACCCGCCCGTCCCAGTCGAACGGCAGGGCGTCCTCGAGGTCCCCCATCCCCTGGCTCACCGCGGCGGTGACCGCGTCGGCTGAGGACCTCGTACGCCGATCGAGCACGGCCAGCACCCCGGGCGCCTCGCGCACCGTGATCGCGGTGATGTCCCAGGGCGCCAGCGGACCCTCCGCCAGCCGCTCACCGTCGCGGGTCTGGTCGGAGACGATCGCGGCCCGCCCGTCCGCGTGCGAGAACACGAACCCGACGATGCGTCGCACCGGGACGGCGTCGTAGCCCTCGAGCTGGAGGGACACCCTCACCTTGGGGATCCGCACGTCCTCGCCCCAGTCCGGCGCGAGGGCGAGGCCCGTCCACTGCGCCGGCAGCACCTTGTAGCCGAAGCGCTGGATGGGGAGCTGCTGGAGGTTGCGGAAGTAGCGCCGCTGGCGGGACACGAGCCCGCGGTCGGAGCGGTCGACGTGTCGCAGGAAGAGCGCCAGGTTGCCGCTGCGTACGGCGCGGGCGCGCTGCCCCAGGATGCGCTGCTCGGTCCGCATCGCCTGGGCCGTGGAGATCCCCGGATCGACCGGGGTGCCCGAGGGTTCGTCGTCGTCCTGGCAGCCGGCCAGCAGGCCGGCCGCGAGCACCAGCGCGACGAGCAGCGCCGGCAGGCGCCGGGGCTCAGTCCCCCTGGCCGCGCTCGACCACGTGCTCCACATGGCTGTCCAGCGCGGGCTGCTCGCCCCGGTCGAGGGCGGTGACGTCCTCGACGATGCCGCGAGCGAGCGACTGTGCCGTGAGGCCGATCCGCCGGAGGATCGCGTCACGCTTGGCATGGTCGAGGAACTCCTGCGGGATCCCGTGCTGGCGGTAGGGGGTGGTCACGCGCTCGTCGTTGAGCAGCTGCAGCAGCGTCGTACCGCATCCTCCGACCCTGCCATTGTCCTCAACGCAGACCACCAGCCGATGGTCACGGGCGAGGTCGACGATCGCGGGGTCCCACGGCTTGACCCAGCGCGGGTCCACCACGGTCACGCCGATGCCCTGGTCTGCGAGGCGGGCGGCCACCTCGACCCCGAGCGGCGCCATCGGCCCCACGCCCACGATCAGCACGTCACGGGCGCCGTCGCGGACGAGCACGTCCATCGAGCCGGCCTTGTCGACGGCCTCGATGTCGTCACCGGGCGGGCCCTTCGGAAGGCGTACGACGGTGGGCGCGTCGTTCACCGCCACCGCCTCGCGGAGCAGCTCGCGCACCCGGGCGCCGTCGCGCGGGGCAGCCAGATGCAGGCCGGGGACGACCTGGAGCACGGACATGTCCCACATGCCGTTGTGGCTGGCGCCGTCGTCGCCGGTGACCCCGGCTCGGTCGAGCACGAAGGTCACGCCGCAGCGGTGCAGCGCCACGTCCATCAGCACCTGGTCGAAGGCGCGGTTGAGGAACGTCGCGTAGATGGCCACCACCGGGTGCAGCCCGCCCATGGCCAGGCCGGCGGCGCTGGTCACGGCGTGCTGCTCGGCGATGCCCACGTCGAAGGTGCGCTCGGGGTAGGCCGCGGCGAACCTGTCCAGGCCCACCGGGTAGAGCATGGCGGCGGTGATGGCCACCAGGTCCTTGCGCTCGGCGCCGAGAGTCACCATCTCCTCGGCGAAGAAGTCGGTCCAGATGCGTCCCTTGGGGGTGCCCACGCCGGTCTCGACGTCGAAGGGGCCGATCTGGTGGAACTGGTCGGTCTCGTGCCGCTCGGCGGGGTCGTAGCCGAACCCCTTGCGGGTCATCACGTGCACGATCACCGGCCCGCCGAACTTCTTGGCCTGGGTGAGCGCCTGCTCGACTGCCGGACGGTCGTGGCCGTCGATGGGCCCGACGTACTTCAGGCCGAGGTCCTCGAAGAGCCCCTGCGGCGCGAGCGCGTCCTTCATGCCCTTCTTCATGGCGTGCAGCGCGTCGTACACCGCCGGCCCGACGCCGCGGACGCCGTTGAGGCGGCGCTTGACCAGGTCGAGGATCTGCTCGTAGCGGGGACTGGTGCGCAGCGTGGTCAGGTGGTTGGCCAGGCCACCGACGGTCGGCATGTAGGAGCGGCCGTTGTCGTTGACGATCATGACCAGGCGCCGGTCGTCGCCCTCGGCGATGTTGTTCAGCGCCTCCCAGGCCATCCCGCCGGTGAGGGCGCCGTCGCCGATGACCGCGACGACGTGGCGGTCCTCGCCGCGGATCGCGTAGGCCTTCGCCAGCCCGTCGGCGTAGGACAGCGAGGTGGAGGCGTGGGAGTTCTCCACGATGTCGTGCTCGGACTCCGCGCGGCTCGGGTACCCCGAGAGCCCGCCCTCGGCGCGCAGCGTGTCGAAGCGGGAGGCGCGCCCGGTGAGCATCTTGTGCACGTAGGCCTGGTGGCCGGTGTCGAAGATCACCCGGTCGCGGGGGGAGTCGAAGACCCGGTGGATCGCCATCGTCAGCTCAACCACACCGAGGTTGGGACCGAGGTGGCCGCCGCGCGGCGCGCAGGTCCGCACCAGCTCGTCCCGGATCTCCGAGGCCAGCGCCTCCAACTGGTGGTCGTCGAGGGACCGCAGGTCACGCGGTCCGGTCAGACCTTCCAGCAGTCCCATGCAGCCTCCTGTGCGAGACGCGCGCTCACCCTGCTGGCGAGACGCTGAGCGTCATCGGCCCAGTCTAGGAGAAGGCCGGGCACGCGCCACCGCCGCGGCAGGCCGCTCAGAGGCTCACCACGGCCACGGCCGGCTCGTGCAGGCTGCCGAACCACACCTCGCCGTCGTGCTCGCGCACGCCGGTGGCCATGTGGTAGTCGCTGGGGTCCGCGACCACGTCGTGGACCAGACGTCCGTCGGGGTCGAACGCCTGGGCGCGCACGGTGCGCTTCGGCGCGGGCTGGACGGCCTCGGGCAGCCGGGTGACGAGCTTGCGGACGAACAGCGGGGCGCGGGCGCGCAGCTGCTCGACGACCGGGTCGATCGGCGAGGCGACGGTCACCCAGATCAGCCCGTCGCTGCCTGTGGAGATGTTGTCGGGATAGCCGGGCAGGTCCCCGACCAACAGGTCACTGGTACCGGCCAGCAAGCCGCCGAGCCAGAGGCGTACGACGGTGCGGCCGGCGGACTCCGCGACGCAGACGTAGCTCTCGTCGGGCGCGAGCGCGACCCCGTTGGCGAACGCCAGTCCGTCGAGGTGGACCTGCACCGTCCCGTCGGCGCGGCGGCAGAGCAGCCGCCCGGTGCGGGGGTTCTCGACGAAGTCGGCCTTCCAGTCCTCGATCCCGTAGACGGTGCTGGAGTCGGAGAACCAGATGTCGCCGTTGGCGGCCACCGCTGCGTTGTTGCAGAACTTCATCGGTACGCCGTCCACCTCGCGCAGCAGCGTCTCCACCGCACCCTTCTCGTCGACGGCGAGCAGGCCGGCCCGCGCGTCGCACACCAGGATGCGGCCGTCCGGGAGCAGCTCGAGCCCCAGCGGCCGGCCGCCGGTGTCGGCGACCTTCTCGAACTTCGAGCCGTCGGGCGAGATCCGGAAGATGCTGCCGTCCTCGGTGCCGGTCCAGACCTTCCCTTCGGCGTCGACCAGGACGTCCTCGGCCCCGTTGCCGGGCACCTGGATGCGGCGGAGCGGGCGCGGACGGTCGGACTGTGGCTGGCTCACGAGGTCTCCTGTTCGACGAGTCGGCGGTAGAGGTCGCTGTCGAGGAACCGCGGGAGGAAGTGCGCGCACGACTCGGCCATCTCGAGCCGCCGCGCCTCCACTGGGTCGACGAAGACGATCGCGCGGCCCTCGCCGAGCACGATGTCGTCGTCGGTCAGGTCCGTGCGTCCGGCGTACACCCGGTAGTGACCGCGATGGCCGTCGCTGTAGGTGAACTCGGTGTCCTGCCACACATGCAGGTCACTGGGCCCGGCCACGATGCCGGTCTCCTCCTCGAGCTCGCGCACCATGGCGGTGTCGAAGTCCTCGCCCGACTCGACGTGGCCACCGACGATCCCCCACACACCCGGCGCGCGGGGAGCGTGCTCGTCGCGGTGCTGGAGCAGCACGTGGCCGCGGCCGTCGACCAGGTAGGCGACTGCGATGCGGACCATTCGGCCACCCTAGGACCCCGCTCCCCCGTGCCGGGGAGGGGTCTACAGCCTGGCCACGAACCGGCGACCGCGGAGCGCCTCCTCGACGAGGCCGACGGCCCGGCGTACGCCGATCAGGCGGGCCGCCTCGCGCTCCCACGCCTGCACGGCCGCGTCGACGACGTCACCCGAGGCCACCGCGCGCAGGTCGGCGCGGGCCTGGCTCAGCCCACGCTCGACGGCTGCCTGCGAGGCCTCGACGTGGAACAGCGCGAACCGGGCGAGCACGACGACGTGGCGCCGGATCGCGGGGTAGGTGCGGTACTCCGGCGGGCACTGGTCGAGCAGCCAGGCCGCGGCGGTCGCCTCCCAGTCGGGCGCATCGGGAGGTCGTACGGCGGGCGGCCACCCGGGCGGGGTGACGAGCCTGGTCGGGTTCGTGGACACGGGCAGATCGTAGCCGGAGATCGAACACCTGTTCGAACGAAGTAGACCAGTATCCGATTCGCACTAGACCAGTGCCGGACCCCGTGTCATGACCGGGGACCACGGGCGTCCCCTCAGCAGCACCCCGCCCCGGCCAACACACGAGGACCACCATGGACCAGCCCCGCCGCACCACGGCACAGACCGTCACCGCCGCGGTCACGCTCGTCTCGGGCGAGCACGAGACCGAGTCGCTCGACGGCGAGTTCCGCTACGACGCGGCGGACCCCTACGCGGTGGTCCTCACCGTGCGCACGCCCACCGGCACCGTCGTCTGGAGCTTCGCCCGCGACCTGCTGGCCGACGGCCTCTACGAGCCGGTGGGCGACGGGGACGTGCAGGTGTGGCCCTGCCTGAGCACCGAGGCCGCCGCCGTGGTGGTCATCGAGCTGCACGCCCCGGGTGGGGAGGCGCTGCTGCAGGCCTCGTCCCGCGCGGTGCAGTGGTTCGTGCGCGAGATGTACGGCCTGGTGCCGGTCGGCAGCGAGTCGGCCCACCTCGGCATCGACTCGATGCTGGAACAGCTCCTGGCCTCCTGAGCCAGCTCCCGGGGCGGGGCTCACCCCTCGCGCAGGGGTGCTCCGCGCCGGCCGTGCGACTCCGCCACGACTTCGGCGACCACGGACAGGGCGATCTCGCCCGCCGACTTGCCACCGGTGTCCAGCCCCGCCGGCACGTGCAGCTTGTCGAGTCCCGGGGCTCCTTCGTCCCGCAGATCGGCGTGGAGCCCGGCGGCACGACCCCGGCTGGCCATCATCGCGACGTACGACGCGTCCGAGGCCATTGCGAGCCGCATGACGCGTGGAGCGTCCGGGGCGTCGTGATCGCACAGCACCACGGCGTCGCCCGGTCGCAACGAGAGCGACTCCACCTCCTCGACTCCCCGGCCGTCCTCGTCGTGCTCGACGAGCACCGTCGCGCGGCCGACCGCTCCGGCGATCGCCGTGATCGCCTCGCTGATCGGGTTGCGTGTGAGCAGGACGATCCGGCCGCTCGGGCCACCCTCGGACCACGGCTGCTCACGCGTCGACTGCGTCATGGCCCCGAAGCCTGCCACTCGCTCAGCCCGCGAGGAAGGAGAGCCGCACCGTGCGGACGGGGTTGTCCACGTTGAGGTCCACCAGGCAGATGCTCTGCCAGGTGCCGAGCGCCAGGGCGCCGTCGTCCACGGGGACGCTCGCGTGCGGCGGCACCACGGCGGGCATCACGTGGGACCGTCCGTGGCCGGGAGTGCCGTGCTCGTGCCGCCACCGGTCGTCAGCGGGCAGCAGGTCGCCGAGCGCCGCGAGCAGGTCGTCATCGGACCCGGAACCTGTCTCGATGATCGCGATCCCGGCCGTCGCGTGCGGCACGAACACGTGCAGCAGCCCGTCGCCCTGGCCGCGGACGAACTCCGCACAGTCGTCGGTGATGTCGAGGACGGTGTCCTGCCCACCCGTCCGGTAGCTCCGTGTCTCCGACCTCATTCGTACTCCTCCTCCAGCTCGGCGAGCAGCGGGTCACGCAGCCCCGCAGCGTCGTGTCGCCACCACACGTCGCGGTAGACCAGGCGCCCGGTCATCCACGACTGGTACCCGTCGAGGCGCGCCACCTGGAACGCAGGTCCCGGGACCCGGTCCGTCGGTTGCAACAGGCCGAGCCGACGAGCCGGCTCGAAGCCGCGGCTGCGGTAGTAGGCCGGGCTTCCCTCGACGAAGAGCATCGGCGCTCCCCCGGCCACCGCGGCCTCGATCGCGGCCCCCACCAAGCGCGTGCCCAGGCCGCCGATCTGATGGTCCGGCAGCACGCTCAGCGGGCTCAGCAGCCACACGTCGACGAGCTCGCGCCGCGCGTCCAGCCATGCCGGTGACAGCCCCACGTGCCCGACGACGGCCCCGTCGACCTCGGCCACGATGCTGCCCAGCACCAGCCCCTCACGCTCGAGGTCGGCCCAGATCGCCGCGACCTGGTCACCCTCGTCACCGAACGCGGCCCGGATCACACCGGCGACGTCGTCGGCCGGTGTGGCGGGGCGGAGGCTCATGCCCCCCAGCGTGGCATCACCAGGCCTCGCGGCAGGCCCCCAGGTCGACCTTGACCTGCTCGCCGCGGTCGACGGTCACGGGCACCTCCTGCAACACCTGGCCGTCGCGCTCACAGGTCAGCGTCCAGCTCTCGACCAGGCCGGGGACCTCCTGCGACTGCACGACCTCGGAGTCGAACAGCGTCGCCGTGAGCTCGTACGTCGGCGCGGTGGAGGCGAAGTTGATGACCCGGAGCACGTAGTCGCCCGGGGTCGGCGCGGCGACCTCGGCGGACTCCTTCTCGCCGACGAAGTTGCCCGAGGAGCCGACCTGGGTGAGCGACCCCTCGGCGTCACGGCGGTAGACCTCGAGGTCCATGTCGTCCGGGGTCGGCCAGCCCAGGTCGACCTTCAACAGGTCCATGTCGCTCTCGGTGACGGTGAACTCGTGGTCCACGCTCTGGCCAGGCGTCGTGGCAGCACCGGTCCACTCCTGCGAGCGCACCGGGGTGTCCTCGGTGATCTCGATCAGCTTCTTCTGGACCACCGGTCGGGTCGAGGGGTTGGTGTGCCAGGTGAACTCGCCGGACGGCCCCACCCGCATGGTGGTGTCGAGGGTGTCGGCGACCGAGCCGGACCAGGTCGGCGAGGAGAACTCCTTGTGCAGCCGGAGCGTCGCACCGGCGGGCGCCTCGCCGGTCAGCACCGAGTGGGTGGCGGTGTCGACGGTGTTCTCCAGCGCCTGCAGGTAGGCCTCGCGGTTGCCCTTGCCGGCGTACTCCCCCGCACCGAGGTACTCGTCGACGACCTCGGGGAACGGCGGGTGGAACTCGTTCGGACCGATCTCGAAGGTGTAGCCGAACCCGCCGGTGGCGTTGTAGGACCAGTCCTCGGTCGTGCCGGTGGTGTCGTAGAGCTCCCAGCCGTGGATGTTGGCGTAGCCGTTGGCCGCCGTCATCCGCGCTCCGAGCTCCTTGAGCGCCTCCTCGTCGGGTGCGTTGCCGACCGGCAGGCCGTCGTGGCCGATCGTGTCCGGGTGCACGCCGTTGGGGCGCAGCACCAGGTTGGAGAAGGTGTGGTTCGAGATCATCGTGGTGACCTGCCGGCCACTGATCAGGTCCCGGATGTTCTTGGTCTCCGGCTCGGAGAACGGCGCCGCGCCGCGGTAGGTGGGGTCGGGGAACAGCTCCGAGGCCCCGGGCCCACCCCAGAAGCCGCCGTAGTTGCGGTTCAGGTCGATGCCCGCTCCGTAGCCGCCCGGGCTGGTGATGCTGCCGAGCCGGCAGCTGCCGTCGGGGGTGTCCTGCCCGTCGACCAGCCGGCAGTTCTTGCGCTTGTAGGCGTTGCCCGGGGTCGCCAGCACCGAGGTGGTGCCGCCCAGCGGGTCGGAGCCGTTCAGGTCGCGCAGGTCGATCGCCATTCCGTCGCGGCGGGACAGGTTGAACCCGTCGACGTTGACCACCGGTACGACGACGACGCGGGCCCGGTCGAGCAGGCCGGTGATCCGGGAGTCACTGCCGTAGTTCTTGACCAGGTCGTAGGCGAACTCCATGGCGAGCTCGCCCGAGGGCCACTCCCGAGCGTGGTGCACACCGAGCAGCACGAAGACGGGGCGGCCGTCCTCGGGCGCGTTGACGTCCTTGCCGATCTCGATGCCGTGGACGTCGCGGCCGTCGAGCGTCTGGCGCGGCAGGCGGAACCGCTTGGCGATGTCCGGCCGGATGTTCGCCAGCTGGCGCATGTCGTCGTTGTAGTCGGCGATCCCGCGGTACCGGTCCCGGCCCGACGGCAGCGGGGACCGGACCGTGGCCGCGGCGTACGCGTCGTTGGTGGCGTTGTTCTGCGCCTCGCGCGCGGTCAGGTCGGCGATGCGGACCTGGTGGTCGAGACCCGAGCCGCGCAGCCGGTCGAGGTCGAGCGGGTTGTGCAGGACGACCTCGACGTAGTCCCGGCCGGCGTGCTCGGTGAGGTCGAGCCCGAGGCGCTGCAGCCTGGCCCGGTCGGCCCGCGTCGGCGTCTCGACCTTGACGAGGCGTGGCGCGAAGACCGAGTCGGCACCCTGGGCCGGCGTCCCCGTGACGGCGGGGACGAGCGCTCCCAGCAGGAACGTGCCGACGGCGGCTACGGCGAGGTGGCGAAGACGGGACGACGTGCGACGCATGGGCACTCCTGCGGTTCGGGTGACCGCATCAACGACCCGTGGCGACGAGGGTCACGCGTCACCCCTCGCGCAGGCGCTCCTCCACCCGCTCCACCTTGGCGGTCAGCTGCCCGTCGTACCCCGGCCGGATGTCTGCCTTGAGCACCAGCCCGACCCGTGGGGAGCGGGCGGCGACGGCGTCGACGGCCTGCTTGACGACGGCCATCACCTCGTGCCACTCCCCCTCGATGTTGGTGAACATCGCGTTGGTCTCGCAGGGCAGGCCCGACTCGCGGATGATGCGTACGGCGTCCGCGACGGCCGCGCTGACGCCGCCGTCGACACTCTCCGGATCCGGGGACGGACTGATGCTGACGGCGACGATCATGCGAGGTCAGGCCTTGCGGAGGCTGCGGAGGACGTACTGCATGATCCCGCCGTGGCGGTAGTAGCTCGCCTCGCCAGGGGTGTCGATGCGGACCACCGCGTCGAACTCCTCGTCGCCCGCCGTGACCTTGACCGTCCTCGGGATGCCGCCGTCGTTGAGCTCGGTGATCCCGGAGATCGCGAACTCCTCCTCGCCGGTGAGCCCGAGCGACTCGGCGCTCTCGCCGGCGGGGAACTGCAGCGGCAGCACGCCCATGCCGATCAGGTTGGAACGGTGGATGCGCTCGTAGGACTCCGCGATGACGGCCTTCACGCCGAGCAGCGCGGTGCCCTTCGCGGCCCAGTCGCGCGAGGACCCGGAGCCGTACTCCTTGCCCGCGAGAACCACCAGCGGGACGCCGGCCTCGAGATAGTGCTCGCTGGCCTCGAAGACGGACGTCTCCTCGCCGTCCCGGGTGAAGTCGCGCGTGAACCCGCCCTCGGTGCCGGGAGCCAGCTGGTTGCGCAGCCGGATGTTGGCGAAGGTGCCGCGGATCATCACCTCGTGGTTGCCGCGGCGCGAGCCGTAGGAGTTGAAGTCCCGCTGCTGCACGCCGTGCTCGGCGAGGTACGTGCCCGCCGGGCTGTCCTTCTTGATCGCACCGGCCGGGCTGATGTGGTCGGTGGTCACCGAGTCGCCGAGCTTCAGCAGCACCCGCGCGCCCTCGATGTCCTCGACCGGCGTCGGCTCGTCCGGCATCCCGTCGAAGTAGGGAGGCTTTCGGACGTAGGTGCTGTCCTCGTCCCACTCGAAGGTCTTGCCCTCGGGGGTGGGCAGGGACTTCCACTGCTCGTCACCGGCGAACACGTCGGCGTAGTCCTTGGTGAACATGTCGGCGGTGATCGCTTGGCCGATGACCTCCTCGACCTCCCGCGGCGCCGGCCAGATGTCCTTGAGGAACACGTCGTTGCCGTCGGAGTCGGTGCCGAGGGGGTCGTTGAACAGGTCGACGTCCATCGAGCCGGCCAGCGCGTAGGCCACCACCAGCGGCGGCGAGGCCAGGTAGTTCATCTTCACGTCGGGGTTGATCCGGCCCTCGAAGTTGCGGTTGCCCGAGAGCACCGAGACGACGGCCAGGTCCTTCTCGTTGACCGCCTCGCTCACCTCGGGGATGAGCGGGCCCGAGTTGCCGATGCAGGTGGTGCAGCCGTAGCCGACGAGGTTGAAGCCCAGCTTGTCGAGGTACGGCGTGAGCTCGGCGCGCTCGTAGTAGTCGGAGACGACCTTCGAGCCCGGCGCCAGGGTCGTCTTGACCCAGGGCTTGCGCTGCAGGCCCTTCTCCACCGCGTTCTTCGCGAGCAGTGCGGCACCGATCATCACCGACGGGTTGGAGGTGTTGGTGCATGACGTGATCGCCGCGATCGCCACGGCGCCGTGGTCGAGCTCCACCTCCTGGCCGTCGATGGTCACGGTCACGGGGCTGCTCGGACGGCCCGAGTCCTTCGGAGCCGCGGACGGCTTGTGGGGAGCGCCGTTGCCCTCGCTGTGGCTGGGTGCGTCGGAGGCGGGGAAGGACTCGGCCACCGCCTCGTCGTACCCCTTCTCCTCCTCGTGGTCGGCGCCGGAGACGTAGTCCGACAGCGCGCCGCGGAAAGCCTCCTTCGCCTCGGTGACCGAGACCCGGTCCTGCGGGCGCTTCGGACCGGCGAGCGACGGTACGACGGTGCTCAGGTCCAGCTCGAGCTTCTCACTGAAGCGCGGCTCTGCCGACGGGTCGTGCCAGAGTCCCTGCTCCTTGCAGTAGGCCTCGACGAGGGCGAGCTGCTCCTCGTCACGGCCGGTGAGCCGGAGATAGTTCACCGTCTCCTCGTCGATGGGGAACATCGCCGCGGTTGAGCCGAACTCCGGGCTCATGTTGCCGATCGTGGCGCGGTTGGCCAGCGGGACGGCGGAGACGCCGGCGCCGTAGAACTCGACGAACTTCCCGACCACGCCGTGCTCGCGCAGCATCTCGGTGATCGTGAGCACCAGGTCGGTGGCCGTCGAGCCCTCGGGCAGCTCGCCGGTGAGCTTGAACCCGACCACGCGCGGGATCAGCATGCTGACCGGCTGGCCGAGCATCGCGGCCTCCGCCTCGATGCCGCCGACGCCCCAGCCCAGGACGCCCAGGCCGTTGACCATCGTGGTGTGCGAGTCGGTGCCGACCAGGGTGTCGGGGTAGGCCGTCAGACTCTTCCCACCGTCAGGGGCGTCGACATCGCGGGTGAACACCACGCGCGCGAGGTGCTCGATGTTGACCTGGTGGACGATGCCGGTCCCGGGCGGGACGACCTTGAAGTCGTCGAAGGCGCTCTGGCCCCAGCGCAGGAACTGGTAGCGCTCGCGGTTGCGCTCGTACTCGATCTCCACGTTGCGCTCGAACGCCTCGGGGGTCCCGAACACGTCGGCGATGACGGAGTGGTCGATGACCAGCTCCGTCGGGGCGAGCGGGTTGATCCGGGTGGCGTCGCCACCGAGGTCGGCCATGGCCTCGCGCATGGTGGCGAGGTCGACGACGCACGGCACCCCGGTGAAGTCCTGCATGATCACTCGGGCGGGGGTGTACTGGATCTCCTTGTCGGGCTCGGCGTCCGCGTCCCAGCCCGCGATCGCCTTCACGTCCTCAGCGGTGATGTTCTGCCCGTCCTCGGTGCGCAGCAGGTTCTCCAGCAGCACCTTCAGGCTGAACGGCAGGCTGTCGACGTCAAGGCCCTCCCCGGACACCGCGTCGAGGCGATAGATCTCGTAGGACTTGCCGTTGACGTCCAGGGTGCTCTTCGCACCGAAGCTGTCCGGTCGCTCTCCGCTGGCCATGGTTCTCCTCGAGGCTCGGGTCTGGCTGCCCATCTTGCCCACCGGGGTGGACGCCACGAAAGTGAGGCAACCCTTCGTCCAACTATCTTGATGTCAAGATATCAGGGGTCTGGGTGGCGGGTCCCAGTGGGTGTCGGTTCGGCTTTCCGAACAGGCCGTACCCGACACGCCGCGAGACGTGTGCGTGGTGTTCGGATCGTGGGCTGTGGACGCACGTTCGCGCACACACGCGTGTCTCGGCAAGGTTCGTCCCGTGAGCCATCGTTGGGACCCGATCGCTCCCCATCCCGGGAAGCTGGTCCGTCCCGTCCGCGTCGACCCCTCGGGCGCCGCGGGTCCGACCCGACGACAGGCTGCGGGTCGCTACTGGCGGCGTACGTCGGCCGGCTTCTACGTCCCCGCCGACACCCCGATCGACCTGCCCGAGCAACGCATCATGGAGCAATGGGTGCGGCTACCACCTGACGGCGCTGTCGCGGGATGGGCCGCCTGCCGGCCGCACCGCGCGACCTTCTTCGACGGACTGGCCGACGACGGCCGCACCCGTGTCCCGGTGCCGCTCAACGTCGGTCCTCGTGGCGGGTTGCGCAAGGACGCGGACGCGGTGGCGTGCTTCCAACACCTGCGCGGAGAGGACCGCGCCACCCGCTACGGGACCCCGACCGTGACCCCTGCGTGCGACGTACGACGCCGTCAGCCTGGCGACCGAACCCCGCCGGGCGGTGGTGGCGATCGACATGATGGCCGCGGTCGAGCTGGTGTCCCTGCGCATGCTGGCCGACTACCTGGAGGTGGTCGGCGCGGGGAGGACCTCGGTGGCGCGGTGGGCACTCGGCCTCGCCTCCGAGCACTCCCGCTCTCCGCGCGAGGTGCAGCTGCGGCTGGTGTGGCTCCTCGATGCGGGCCTTCCACGCCCCCTGGTCAACTGTCCTGTCCTGGACCTCTCGGGTCGCCTGCTGGGGATCGCAGACCTCCTCGACGAGACGGCCGGGCTGGTGGTCGAGTTCGACGGCGGGGAGCACCGGCGCGCGAGACGACACGCGAAGGACCTCGGCAAGGACGAGAAGCTGCGTCGTGTCGGTCTCGAGGTCACCCGCGTCTCCGGCCCCGACCTCGCCGACACCGGCCTCGTGGTCGACCGGCTGATGGCCGCGCGGCGCCGCGCGCTCCTCCAGTCGCCCGAGGAACGCAGATGGGTGGCGGTGCCGCCTGATGACGACCTGCACGACCGGATCCTGGTGCGCGAGGCCATGCATGCCCAGCACGAGCACTGGGCCGACCTGCCGGTCCCGGACATCCGCGAGATCAGAGGGTTCTGAGCGCGTTCCGAACACCAGGCACTCGTCGTACGGCGTGTCGCGTGCAGCACGTTCGGAACGTGAAGCGGCGACGGGCCGACCTCAGCCGCGCACCACGCGGGCCACGCACTCGACGTGGTGCGTCATCGGGAACAGGTCGAAGGCACGCAGCACGTCGAGGTGGTAGCCGTGCTCCGCGAAGTAGTTGAGGTCCCTCGCCAGGGCGGCCGGGTCGCACGCCACGTAGACCACGGCGCGGGGCTCCAGCGCGGCGATCGCACGGACCACGGGGCGCTTCGCTCCGACCCGGGGCGGGTCGAGCACCACGAGGTCGGCGGGACCGACTCCACGGGCGAGGACCCGGTCGACGCGGCCGCTGACCACCCGCACCTGCGGCAGGTCGGCGAGGTTGTCGCGCGCATGGGACGCGGCGGTGCGGTCACCCTCGACCGCACGCACCGTCCCCTCGGCTCCGACCGCTTCGGCGAGGAAGCCGGCGAACAGCCCGACGCCGGCGTAGAGGTCGAGCACCCGCTCCCCCGGCTGCGGAGCGGCCACCTCCCGGACGCAGTCGACCAGCGTGCGTGGCGCCGCCACGTGCGGCTGCCAGAACCCGTCGGCCGCGACCGCGAACCGGCGCGTGCCCACGGAGGTCGAGACCTGCTCGACCACCGTCCCCGGCTCGGGCTCACGGGCCTGCGGGTGGGCGATCAGGCACCGGTCGATCGGCACCACGTCGTGCGAGCGGTGCCGGCGCAGTCCCCTGCCACCGCCGGGGAGGTGGACGTACTGCATCCGCGTGCGCCACCCGAGCCCGTCGGTGCCGGCGGCCGCGCCGTGCACGGGCACCTCCTCGACGACCACCTCGCGCTCGATGCCCGCGAGCCGCGCGAGCTGCTCCTCGACCACGGCCGCCTTCAGCCGGCGCTGCTCGGCGAGCTCCACGTGCTGGAAGTCGCAGCCGCCACAGGCACCGGGGCCGGCGTACGGGCAGGGCGGCACCACCCGGTGGGGCGACGGCTCGTGCACCTCGATCGCGTCGCCGCGCAGGTAGCGGCCGCTGTCCTCGGTGATCTCGACGGTCACCCGCTCCCCCGGCAACGCGTGCCGGACGAACACCACCCGACCTCCGGGGCGGGCGACGAAGTGGCCACCGTGGGCCACGGGTCCCACCTCGACCTCGACCCGCCGGCCCGCCACGTCGCCGGCGGGCAGGGCGTCCCCGGGTTCCGTCACGGCAAGCGCCCGCGGCGTACGTCCCCGGGACGAGGTCGCTGGTACTCCCACTCATCTCGCTCGCGGGCAACCTCGGAGCCGCGCAGCTGGTAGGGCACCGAGGTCACCATCACGCCGGGTGTGAACAGCAGGCGTCCCTTGAGGCGCAGCGCGGTCTGGTTGTGCAGCAGTTGCTCCCACCAGTGACCGACGACGTACTCCGGGATGTAGACCGCGACCACGCCACGCGGGTTCGCCTGGCGCAGCTCCTTGGCGTAGTCGACGATCGGCCGGATGATCTCGCGGTACGGCGAGTGCAGCGTCTTGAGCGGTACGTCGATGCGGCGGGCGTCCCACTCCTCCACGAGCCGGTCGGCCTCGCGCAGGTCGACCGCGACGTAGACCGCCTCGAGCAGGTTGGGACGGGTCGCCTTCGCGTAGGCGAGGGCGCGCATCGTCGGCTTGTGCAGCTTGGAGACCAGCACGATCGCGTGCACACGGGTGGGGAGGAACGGGTCGCTCTCGGCGATCTCGAGCTCGCGCGCCACCCGGTCGTAGTGGCTGCGGATGCGGGTCATGATCGTGAAGAACGCCGCCATCGCCAGGATCGTGATCCAGGCGCCGGCGAGGAACTTCGTGATCAGCACGATCACCAGCACGGTCGCGGTCATGCCCAGCCCGAAGGTGTTGATGACGCGCGAGCGCATCATCCGGTAGCGCTCCGCGGGATTCTGCTCGGTCTGCAGGTGGCGGGTCCAGTGCCGGATCATCCCGAGCTGGCTCAGCGTGAAGGACACGAACACACCGACGATGTAGAGCTGGATCAGCCGGGTCGTCTGCGCGTCGAAGAGCCAGATGAGCACGACGGCGAGCACCGCCAGGAAGACGATGCCGTTGCTGTAGGCCAGCCGGTCGCCGCGGGCACCGAGCGCGCGAGGGGCCAGGCCGTCCTTGGCGAGGATCGACCCGAGCACCGGGAACCCGTTGAAGGCCGTGTTGGCGGCGAGCACGAGGATCACCCCGGTCACGGTCACCACGAAGTAGAAGCCCGGCGGGAAGTCGTCGAAGATCGCCCTGGCCAGCTGGGCGATCACCGCGTCCTGGCTGAAGCCCTCGGGGACCGGGGAGCCGTCGGCCTGGCGCAGGCGGTCGAGGTGGTGCGGGTCGACGTACTGCAGCCCCATCTGTCGGGCCAGCATGATCACGCTGAGCATCATCGTGACGGCGATCAGCCCGAGCATCAGCAGTGTGGTCGCGGCGTTCTGGCTCTTCGGCTTGCGGAACGCGGGGACACCGTTGGAGATGGCCTCGACCCCGGTCAGTGCCGCGCAGCCCGACGAGAACGCCCGCGCCAGCAGGAAGACCAGGCCGATCGTGGTGAGCGGCTGCTCCCAGCCCTCCTCGGGGATGATCTCCAGCGACGCGCTGGCCACCTGGGGAAGGGTGCCGCCCAGCAGCTGCATCAGCCCGTAGGCGCACATCCCCAGCACCGCGAACATGAAGAGGTACGTCGGGACCGCGAAGAAATTGGCCGACTCACGGACCCCGCGCAGGTTCATCGCGGTGAGCAGCAGCACCAGACCGCTGGCGACGAGCACCTCGTGACCGGTGAGGAACGGGATGGCGGCCGAGGCGTACTGCGACGCGGACGAGATGGACACCGCCACCGTCAGCACGTAGTCGACGAGCAGTGCGCTGGCCACCGTGGTGCCGGCGGTGAGCCCGAGGTTGACCGTGGCGACCTCGTAGTCACCACCGCCCGACGGGTAGGCGTGCACGGTCTGGCGGTAGGACATCACCACGGTCAGCAGCACCACGGCCACCGCCAGCCCGATCCGCCAGGACCATACGTAGGTGGTCGCCCCGGCGATGCCGAGCATGATGAAGATCTCGTCCGGTGCGTACGCCACGGACGACAGCGCGTCACTGGCGAAGACCGGGAGTGCGACGCGCTTGGGGAGCAGCGTCTCGCCGACCTGGGAGCTCCGGAGCTTGCGTCCGAGCAGCACACGCTTCGAGACGTTTCCGATGCCCACACGGCGAGGCTAGAGCACCTGCGACCGCACCGCGCACGGACGCACTAGTGTGGCCGCTGTGCACGTCGTGATCATGGGCTGCGGCCGGGTCGGCTCGACCCTCGCCAGGAGCCTCGAGAAGCGCAACCACACGGTGAGCGTGATCGACAACAACCCCGACGCCTTCCGGCGGCTGGGGCCGGGGTTCAACGGCACCAAGGTCACCGGCTACGGCTTCGACCAGGGGGTGCTCACCGAGGCCGGCATCCAGCGGGCCGACGCCTTCGCCGCCGTCAGCAGCGGTGACAACTCCAACATCATCGCCGCCCGCGTGGCCCGGGAGAGCTTCGGCATCCAGCAGGTCGTCGCGCGCATCTACGACCCCGGGCGCGCCGAGGTCTACCAGCGTCTCGGCATCACCACCGTGGCCACGGTGAAGTGGACGGCCGACCAGGTGCTTCGCCGAATCCTGCCCGCCGGGGCCGAGCCCAACTTCCGCGACCCGTCCGGGACGATCCGCCTCGACCAGGTGCCGGTCCCCGACATCTGGGTGGCCGAGCCGACCATCCGGCTGCAGCAGCAGACCAAGAGCCGGATCGCGTGGATCGACCGGCTCGGCGAGGGCATGCTCCCCCAGCGCGACACCGTGCTGCAGGAGGGCGACATCCTGCACCTCGTGATGCGCGAGGAGAACGCCGGCGGTGTCTACGACCGGCTCAAGAGCGGTCCGGCGGAGGAGGAGGACTAGCGATGAGAGTCGCCATCACCGGGGCCGGCGCCGTCGGCCGCTCCATCGCGAGCGAGCTGATCACCAACGGCCACGAGGTGCTGCTGATCGACAAGGCGCCCACCGCGATCAAGCCCGACCGGGTCCCTGACGCCGAGTGGCTGCTCGCCGACTCCTGCGAGATGTCCTCCCTCGAGGAGGCGCGGCTGCAGGAGTGCGACGTCGTGATCGCCGCGACCGGCGACGACAAGGTCAACCTGGTCACGTCGCTGCTCGCCAAGACCGAGTTCGGGGTGCCGCGCACCGTGGCGCGGGTCAACCACCCCAACAACGAGTGGCTGTTCACCGAGGCCTGGGGCGTCGACGTCAACGTCTCCACCCCGCGGATCATGTCGGCGCTGGTCGAGGAGGCGGTCACGGTCGGCGACCTCGTCCGGCTGTTCACCTTCCGCCAGGGCAACGCCAACCTGGTCGAGATGACGATGCCGGCCGACTCGCCCTTCGTCGGCAAGCCCGCGGGCCTGGTGCCGTTCCCGGAGAACTGCGCGCTCGTCACCATCCTGCGCGACGGGCAGGTCTACCGCCCCGACCCCGAGCAGCCCATCGAGTCCGGCGACGAGCTGCTGTTCGTCGTACCGGCCGAGATCGAGGAGGAGCTCGAGCGCCTGCTGGCGCCCTCTGAGCACGGACCCCGTCCGACTCGCTGAGGCGCAGGCCTGAAGCCTCAGGCCGGCCCCGTCCCGGAGGCGTGCCCGCCCAGGTCGGGCTCGGGCTCGCCGGGGGCGATCGGGGTGTGGTCGCGGGTCAGCAGCCACACCATGGCGGCGAGTGCGGCCACCTGCAGCGGCCAGCCCATCGCGAGCTTGGCCACGCCGAGTGCGGCGACCGCCGAGTCGGTGTCCCACCAGCCGTTGCGACCCGCGAGGTAGATCGGCGTCTGCACCACCACCCGGACGATGCACGGCAGTGCGAGGAGCCAGGTGAGCCGGGTGCACAGCTGGACCACCTTGGGGTCGGAGTGCCACGCGGTCGGGTCGCCGGCGACGCTGCCGACCAGGAACCCCATGATCGGCCAGCGCACCATGATGGTGAGCACCATGACCGCGGCGTACCCGGCGTTGTAGATGATCCCGGGCAGGAAGTAGGCGAGCGCCGCCTCCCCCTCATCCGCTCCACCACGGGTGGCGCGCCAGGCGAACAGGGCGCCGATGCCGATGCCCACGAGGGCGTTGAGCACGAACTGGACAGAGCTGCGCTGCACGAGGCGCACGACGAGCAGGACCGCCGCGCACCCGACGCTCACCATGATCGCGAGGCGCAGGTCATGGACGGTCAGGAAGATGACGGTGAACGCGATCGTCGGCACGGCCGCCTCGAGCATGCCGCGGGTGCCGCCGAGCGCCTTGGAGAGCTGCTCGCGGACCACTCTCTCCACCGTGTGCGTGGTGGTGGTCACTCAGGCCTGCCGGATCTCGTAGCGGGGGTTGTAGAGCACCCGGACACCGTCCTGCACCCCGATGCGCCCCTGCACCCGGATGGTGCGGCCGGGCGTGATCCCCCCGATGCGACGCCGGCCGAGCCACACCACGTGGAGCACGCCGGTGCCGTCGTAGAGCTCCGCCTCGAGGGCGGGTACGCCGCCCCGCGGCCGCAGCGTCACGGTGCGCAGAGCCCCCTGCACCACGACCATCTCCCGGTCGGGGGCCTCGGCGATGCTGACCAGCCCGGCCTTGACGGCGTGCTTGCGCAGCTCACGCGCCTCTTCCTCCTCCTGGTTGGCCCAGCGGCTGATCGAGGCGCGCAGCCGGCTCAGTGGACGGTCGGCCATGGCGGCAGCGTAGTCGTCGGCGAGGTCGGCGGGAGGCAGTGCGTCGGCCTCACTCGACCCGCCGCGCCTCGGGCGGCAGGTGCAGCGGCAACGGGGTGCCGGGTGCCATGGCGTCCCGCCCCCGTCGTACGACGGTCTGGCGGATCGTCTCCTCCCAGACCTCGGGGACGCCGTCCTCCGTGGCAGGCTGGCCCATCAGTGTCGCGCGCAGCAGCCAGCGCGGGCCCTCGTAGCCCATCACCCGACTGACCTGGGTGCCCTGGCGGCCGTCCTCGGCCTGCACCGGGACCGTGCAGCGCAGGTCGGGCCCGAACGGTCCCTCACCCTCGGTGGCGGTGCCGCCCATCTGGGTGGTCTCGGCCGCGATCCGGGGACGGAGCTCGTCCCAGGCCCCTCCGCCGCGCGACGCGGCGAACGCCCGGAGCTCCAGCGCGCCCTGGTCGGCGACGAGCAGCACGGCCATCACCTCACCGCTCTGCTCGTCGACCTGGAGCCGCATCTCCATCGGCCCGGCAGGCGTGACCATCAGGCTGCCGAGGTCGACGCCCTCGCGGTCCTCGGTGTCCACGTCGTCCTCGTCGAACGGACCTCGCTGGGTCTCCTCGGGTGCCTCGACGGCGGGCTCGTCACCCGGGACGGCGTCGGCCTCCAGGGGCGCGTCCTCCTCCGGGATGCCCTTGCCTGCCTTGCGGCCGAACTTCACGCTGACGTGCCTCCAGAGTCGATGTCACCTGCTGCCAGGCGGGCCTCGCGGCCGTGCTCGGCAGCCACCTCGTCGCCGGGCGGTGCGAACCCACCTGTCGAACCGTATCCGCCGGCGCCTCGCGCGGAGTCCGGGAGGTCGCCGGCCTCGACGAAGGCGGCCGTCTCGAAGCGCTGGATGACGAGCTGGGCGATGCGGTCGCCGCGCCGCACGGTGAACGACTCCCGGCGGTCGGTGTTGACCAGGCAGACCTTGACCTCACCTCGGTATCCCGCGTCGATCGTGCCGGGGGCGTTGACGATCGAGATGCCGTGCCGCGCCGCGAGCCCGGAGCGCGGGTGGACCAGCGCCACGTGACCCTCGGGCAGGGCCATCGCGATCCCGGTGGGGACGAGCGCGCGCTCCCCGGGCGCGAGGGTGACGTCGACGGCGGCCCGGAGGTCGGCCCCGGCGTCGCCGGGGTGGGCGTAGCTCGGCAGCGGCAGCTCGGGATCGAGACGCCGGACGGGGATCTGCACCATGGTCGGCGACCCTACCGGCGCCGCGGGACGGTGCTGGTGACAGGCTTGGCCCGTGCCCGCGTCCGGTCCCGTCTACGACGAGCGCCTCCACGTCCCGTTGCGCTGGTGGGTCCAGGCCACCATGCTGCTCGCCTGCCTCTGGCTCGCCTTCGTGGTGGCCATGCCGGTCTGGGCGGCCTTCACGCTCACCGGCGTCCTGGTGGTCCTCGTGCTCGGACTGCTGCTGTGGGTCGGCTCCGTGCGGGTGCGGGTGAGCGAGGGCGTGCTGCGTGCCGGACGGGCCCACATCGCGGTGGACCTGCTCGGCGTACCCCGGCTGCTCGACGCCGAGGGCACGCGACGGGCCATGGGCGTCGAGGCCGACGCGCGTGCCTTCCTGGTCACGCGCCCCTACCTGAAGCGCTCGGTGCTGCTCCCCGTCGAGGACGCACGCGACCCGACGCCGTACTGGCTGGTCTCGACGCGGCAGCCGGAGCGTCTGGCCGCTGCGCTTCGGGAGGCCGTGCCCGGTTCTCCCTAGGGTGATTGGGTACTCCATCGAAGAACCCGGCGGATGACGGAAGGCAGAGATGGCCAAGGACAAGAAGCAGGACAGCTCCAAGGTGTGGACCGTGTTCTCGCTCGCGGCTGCCCTGGGCGCCGCGACGGTGGCGAAGAAGGGCCTGAACACCTCGTGGAAGGCCGCGACCGGGAAGAACCCTCCGGCCAACCCCGCCGATCCCGACGTGGACGTCTGGGAAGCCGTGATGTGGGCGGCGGTGAGCGGCACCGCCATCGGCATCGCCCGCATGCTCGCCGGCCGCAAGGCCGCGAACTACTACAAGAAGTCCACCGGCCACCTCCCGCCCGGCGTGCGCCAGGGCGACGAGGAAGGCACCCAGGGGGTCTGACCCCTCGAACGACCACGGTGCCCCGGCGGGCATCGAGCAGGCGAAAGGGCCGTCACCCTACGGGGGGACGGCCCTTTCCTCGCGCGGGGACCTGCTCCGGCAGGGACTGCTCAGGCGCAGTCGCGGCAGATCAGGTTCTTCTCGTCAGCCAGCTGGCTGCGGTGGTGCACCAGGAAGCAGCTCATGCAGGTGAACTCGTCGGTCTGCTTGGGCTTGACCTCGACGGCCAGCTCCTCGTGCGACAGGTCAGCCCCCGGGAGCTCGAACGACTCGGCGGCCTCGGCCTCGTCCTCGTCGACCTTCCCGGAGTTCTTGTCGTGACGCCGCGCCTTGAGCTCTTCGAGGCTGTCCTCGCTCTGCTCTTCCTCGGTCTTGCGCGGTGCGTCGTAGTCGGTCGCCATTCCTTCTCCTCTGCCCCCGGCTCCCTTGAGTGATTCCGGTGCTGTCCAGGTCCCACGATGCTGTCGCCCGGATGGCAGCAACGTGCTCGCATGCGCGTGACGGCGGAGATTCTGCACTACTCGCGCTCCTCGCGCACACCCGCACCAGACACTGGTCCACTCGGGCTCCTTTCGCCCGCCGGGAACCTCGACAACGCACGCCCGGGCGCGCTTGTTCCCGGCGTCCCGCGGGGCGCCACGAACGGGTGCCGAAGCGGGCTTCCTAACGACTTTCGGAGCCGGGTCGGTCGGCGTCGAAACCGCACTCCTTGACCAACCCGGCGAAGCGGTCCCAGGCCCCTACGGGGGCACACAGCACGAGGTCCTTGTCGCGTGGCGTGCGCCAGAGCTCGAGGCGCGCCCCGGCCTCCCGGGCCACCAGGCCGCCGGCCGCGTGGTCCCAGGCGTTGGGTCCCTCCTCGACGTAGGCGTCGAGGAGACCCGCGCCGACAGCGCACAGGTCGAGGGCGCAGGACCCCATCCGCCGGACATCGCGGACCCGGGGCAGCATCAGGGCCGCGCACTCAGCCTGGTGCGCGCGGAGCGACCGCTCGTAGCCGAACCCGGTGCCCACGAGCGACTCCGTCAGCGGCGGGACCGGGCGCACCTCGACGGGTACGCCGTTGCGGGTGGCACCCCCACCGCGTACGCCGGCGTACTCCTCCCCCAGGGCGGGGGCGACGACCGCCCCGGCGACGGTGTCCTCGCCGACCGTCGCGGCGACCGAGACGCACCACGCCGGGAGCCCGTAGAGGTAGTTGACCGTGCCGTCGATCGGGTCCACCACCCACCGCACCCCGCTGGATCCGGTGACCGTGTCCCCCTCCTCACCCAGGAAACCGTCGTCAGGGCGGCTCCCGAGCACGCGCTTGCGGATGAGCTGCTCGACCGCGCGGTCGGCCTCGGTGACCACGTCGACCGGGCTCGACTTGGTGTCGGCGACCTCGACGCCGCGCCGGCGCAGCTCGACCGCGAGCTCGGCCGCCTCGCGCGCCACCTCGGTGGCGAGGTCGAGCAGCGCCCGGTGGTCCGGATCCGCCGCCGTGGCCGGCGTCATCAGTCGAGCCCGCACAGCGCCGGTCGCTCCCCGCGCGGGTTGGGGCAGCAGCCGGCGGCACAGACGTCCCACGCCGGCTCGGTGCCGACCGCCGCTCGGTCGGGGTCCTCGTTGCGCTCCACCGCGGCACGCTCGAGGAGCAGGTCGCGGACCATCGCCACGAAGCGGGGGTCCACCCCGGCGGTGGCGGCGCGGGCGAAGGGCAGGCCCAGCTTCTCGGCCGTCGCGGCCGCCTCGGTGTCGAGGTCGTAGATGACCTCCATGTGGTCGGAGACGAACCCGATCGGCACCACCACCACGCCGGCGGCCATGCGGTCGGCGAGGGCCTCGAGGTGGTCGTTGACGTCCGGCTCCAGCCACGGCACCTGCGGCGGACCGGAGCGCGAGCAGTAGACCAGCTCCGAGGGGTAGCGGTGGCCGGTCTCCTCACGGACCCGCTCGATGATCTCCGCAGCCACGACGCGATGCTGGGCGACGTACGCCCAGCCGCGCGGGCCGCTCGTCTCGTTCATCGCCACCGGGATCGAGTGGGTCACGAAGACCACGTGCCCCTGCCGACGGGCGTCCTCGGGCAGCTCGGCCAGCGCAGCCAGGGTCGCGTCGACCATCGGCTCCACGAACCCGGGATGGTTGAAGTAGTGGCGCAACCGGTCGATCCGGGGAGCACCCGGCACCTCGGCCACCGCGTCGGCGAGGTTCTCGCGGTACTGGCGGCACCCGCTGTAGGAGGAGTAGGCGCTGGTGAGCAGCGCGGCGGCGCGCGTCACGCCGTCGTCGCGCATCTGCTCCAGGGCGTCGCGCAGGTAGGGGTCCCAGTTGCGGTTCCCCCAGTAGACGGGCAGGTCCAAGCCGCTCGCGGCGAGGTCGGCACGGATCGCGGCGATCAGCTGCCGGTTCTGGTCGTTGATCGGGCTGCGCCCGCCGAACCGGAAGTAGTGCTCCCCCACCTCGGCGAGCCGGGCGTCCGGGATGTCCTTGCCCCGGGTCACGTTGCGGAGGAACGGCACCACGTCGTCGGGCTTCTCGGGACCACCGAAGGAGACCAGCAGCAGCGCGTCGTAGGGCCGCGGATCGGGCACCCCGTCGTGGGTGCGCCCGACATCGGTGTCGAGGGGCATGGGGCCCAGCCTAGAGTTCTGCCGGTGCTCAGCTCCTACCGCCGGGTCTTCGCCCACCCCGGCGCCCTCGCCTTCTCGCTGACCGGGCTGGTCGCCCGGCTCCCGATCTCGATGATGACGCTCGGTATCGTGCTGCTCGTCAGTGCACTCTCGGGCTCCTACGCGTTGGCGGGCGGGGTCTCGGCGGCCTTCACCGTGGGCAACGCCCTGTTCGCCGTACCGCACGGCCGACTGGCCGACCTCTTCGGCCAGCACCGGGTGCTGTACGCCGACTCGCTGGTCTTCTCCCTGACCAGCGGGCTGATGATCGTCTCGATCCACGACGACTGGGCGCTGCCGTGGCCGCACGTCCTGGCTGCGCTGGCCGGGGCCTCGATGTCCCAGGTGGGGACCATGGTCCGGGCCAGGTGGGCGGCGCTGCTCTCCGACGACGCCGAGCGCCACACCGCCTTCGCCGTCGAGGGCGTCGTGGACGAGGTCGTGTTCGTCACCGGTCCGGCGTTGGTCACCTTCCTCTCCACGCTGTACGCCCCGGAGACCGGACTGGTGGTGGCCGTGGTCTGCGGCGTCGTGGGCGCACTGGTCCTGGCCGCGCAGCGCGGCACCGAGCCGGAGCCGCACCGGCCGGGCCCGGAGGGCACCCGCGCCCCCATGCCCTGGCGGATGCTGCTGCCGCTCACCCTCGGGGCGATCGCCCTCGGCAGCCTGTTCGGCGCCCAGGAGGTCGCCACCGTCGCGACCGCGGACGACGCGGGGAACCGCGCCGCCTCCGGTCTGATGCTGGCGGCGTTCGCGGCCGGCAGCCTGCTGGCCGGTGTCGTCGCGGGGGCCGTGCACTGGAAGCGGTCACCCCTCGCCCGGGCCCGCATCGGGATGTGGCTGCTCGCGGCGGGGGCGCTCACCATTCCTCTGTTGTCGGGCCTCGTGCTGGTCTCGGTCGCACTGTTCGTCACCGGCCTCGCCCTGGCGCCGACCCTGATCGCGCTGTTCTCGGTGATCGAGGCGGGCACCCCGCGCTCCCGGCTCAACGAGGCCATGGGATTCGTGCAGACCGGCATCGGCGCCGGCATCGCCCCCGGCGCCTGGCTCGCCGGCGTGGTCGCCGACGACGTCAGCGGGATCGCGGCGTTCTGGGTCAGCGGGATCTCGGCCCTCCTCGCCGCGCTGGCCGGCCACGTGGTCCGGGAGGTGCCGCTCGGCCGCGACGCCGTCTCCGGCGGACGGCTGGCTCAGCCGCCGGCCTGAGCCAGCGCGTCCTCGGCGAGCAGCGCGAAGGAGACCAGCCAGTGGGTGGCCATCAGGTCTCCCGCCACGATCTGCTCCTCCACCGCTGCGACCTGCCGCTCCGCCGCTGCCAAGGCGTGCACGCGGCGCTCGCCCGGCAGGTGCCGCGAGAGTGAGCGGAGCAGCCAGGCACGCGACAGGGACAGCCCGAACAGGTGGACGGACTTGCCGTCGGTGGGGTCGCGCACCTCGGGTCGTCCGAGCAGCGGGTCGTCGGGTTCGCCGAGGCCGGGGAGGAAGTCGGCCAGCCACGGCCCGAAGTCGGCCTCGGGCAGCACGCGCCGCATCAGCTCGGCCTCGCACAGCGCCGGTGAGAGGAAGTCCTCACCGCTCGGCTCCCAGCGGGCGGGGTAGTCACGGTCATAGAGGAACCACTCCCGTGCCCGAGCCTCGATCGCGCCCGCCACGTCGTCGCGGTCGAGCCGGCCGAAGGCGTCGTACGCCAGCGCGAGGGCGAGGGCGGTGTTGGCGTGCACGCCGTGCCGGACCGGGTGCGCCACCCGGGGCAGCCAGGCCGCCAGGTTGTCCGCGACCACCTCCGCCACCGCGCCGGTGGCGGCGCGCCAGCTCGCGCCGATCCCGACGTCGCGCACGGTCGCGGCCAGCATCGCCGCCCACGCCCACCCGTACGGCCGCTCGTACGACGGCCGCGCGCGGAGGTAGTCCGCCTCAACCCGCCCGTGCTCCGGGGTCAGTCGTTCGTCCAGGAGCCGGCGCAGCCGCTCACCCACCTCCGGGCCGAGCTGCTCGGCGTGCTCGGCCAGCAGTCGTACGCCGGACCACTGCATGTGCACCGAGGAGTGCCAGTCGACGCTGCCGTGGAAGGCCGGGTGCAGCCGGTGCGGCGTCACCTCACAGTCGTCCGGGCCCAGCGACCAGTGCCCGGACCCCCACGGCCACGGGGTCTCGAGCACGTCCACGACCGTCTGCGCCCAGGCGCGGTGCCGCTCCTTCGTCGTACCGGGAGTCACTCGGGTCAACCTACGCGCCGAGCGCCTCGCGCCACCGTGGGTGGGTCTAGCCTGCGCTCCATGACGACGTGGACCAACTGGGCGCAGCTCGTCGAGGCCCACCCGGCGCAGGAGGTCTCCCCCCACGACCCCGACGAGGTCGTCGAGGCGGTCGTCGCGGCCCGGCACCAGCACCTGCGGGTGAAGATGACCGGCTCGGGACACTCGTTCACCCCCATCGCCGCCACCGACGGGCTGCTGCTGCGGCCCTCCGGCCTGCGCGGGATCACCGCGGTCGACCGCGAGGCCCTGACCGTCACGGCCCTGGCCGGCACCACGCTGCAGGAGCTCAACGAGGGGCTGTGCCGGCTGGGACTGTCGCTGACCAACATGGGCGACATCGCCGAGCAGACCCTCGCCGGGGCGATCTCCACCGGCACCCACGGCACCGGCGGGGTGGTCGGGTCGCTCAGCGCCCAGGTCGCGTCCCTGGAGATGGTGACCGGCGACGGGACGCTGCTGTGTGCCAGCGAGGAGGAGAACCCCGACGTGCTCACCGCGGCCCGGGTGGGACTCGGTGCCCTCGGCGTCCTCACGTCGGTCACGTTCCGCGTCGAGCCGCTCTTCACCCTCGAGGCCCACGAGCAGCCGATGTCGTGGGCCCAGGCCGTGGACGAGTTCGACCGGCACGTCGCCGAGAACCACCACTTCGAGATGTACTGGTGGCCGCACACCGACCGGCTGCTGACCAAGCGCAACAATCGCGTCGTCGAGGACCCCGAGCCGCTGGGTCGCTTCCGCGGCTGGCTGGACGACGAGTTCCTCTCCAACCGCGTCTTCGGCTGGATGAACCGGCTGGCCAACCGCACGCCCGCGCTGGTGCCGAGGCTCAACCAGCTGGCGGCCCGCGGCCTCACCGAGCGCACCTACTCCGACGTTCCCCACAAGGTGTTCACCTCGCCGCGCGGCGTCGTGTTCCGCGAGATGGAGTACGGCGTCCCCCGGGAGGTGGGCATCGACGCCCTGCGCGACGTGCGCGCGCTCGTCGAGCGACACGACTGGCGGATCAGCTTCCCGGTCGAGATCCGCGTCGCACCAGCGGACGACATCGCGCTGTCGATGTCCTCGGGACGCGAGACCCTCTACATCGCGGTGCACACCAACGGCCAGACCGACCACACCGAGTACTTCGGGGCCGTCGAGGACGTGCTGCGCGGGCACGACGGCCGGCCGCACTGGGGCAAGCTGCACACCCGGCGCGCCGACGATCTTGCTCCGGCGTACCCGCGGTGGGAGGAGTTCCAGCACCTCCGCGACCGCCTCGACCCGGACCGGCTGTTCCGCAACGACTACCTCGACCGGGTGCTGGGCTGAGAGTCCTGGTTTGAGTCCTGGATGAGTCCTGCGCCCAGTCCTGCGCTGAGTCCCTCGGCCGGGCCGCGCGGCGGCGAGTCGTCGGGCGTCCGGGTGCGTGGCGCTGAAGTAGGCTCGCCCGTGGAAGATGCCAGTGAAGGAGAGTCGGCGACGATGCAGGACCTCACCGCGGTGGGGCTGAGCAAGGACGGCAGCAAGCTGTTGCTGGTCAGCCCCTCGGGCGAGGACTTCGCCGTCCCCGTGGACAAGCGTCTGCGCGCGGCTCTGCGTGGCGACAACGCGAGACTCGGCCAGTTGGAGATGAAGATGGAAAGCGCCCTGCGGCCCCGTGACATCCAGGCACGCATCCGCGCGGGCGAGTCGCCGGAGGACGTGGCCGCGGCCGCCCAGACCACGGTCGAGATGATCATGGGCTTCGCCACACCGGTCCTCGCGGAGCGCGCGCACGTCGCCCAGACCGCCCAGCGCTCCTCGCTGCGCCGCCGCTCCGGCGAGTCCGGCTCCGCGCGCACCCTCGGCGAGGCCGCCGAGATCTACTTCGCCGAGCACTCCCTGCACGAGGACGACGTCAGCTGGGACTCCTGGCGACGACCCGACGGCCGCTGGGCACTCGTCGCCGAGTACGTGATCGACGGCCGGCCCCGTCGCGCCGAGTTCACCCACGACATGCCCGGGCGCTACGTCGTCGCGGACAACGACGAGGCCAAGGTGCTCACCGGTGAGGTGCGGCCGTCCGAGGCCCCCGCCGCCGGCCGTCGTGGCGCCGAGCGGTCGGGCCGTCGCCTGTCCGCGGTCCCGGCCGACGACGAGCTGCCCCTGGGCGACGACGCCATCGAGCTGGTGCGCGACCGCGGTGAGTCCCCGGCCGCCGCCGTCGAGCCCGACGCGGTCACCGCCGACGCCGACTGGATCTCGACGGTGGACGCCCCCGCCCCGGAGGCCCCCGGGACCGAGGTCACGCCTGACCCCGATGCGTCCGACGCCGAGTCCGACCCCGACGCGGTCGAGGACGAGCCCGACCCCGACGCGGTCGAGGACGAGCCCACGGCCGAGGCGGACCGGACCGAGGCGGAGCCCTCGTCCGCCGCCTCGTCCGCCGCCTCGACCGACACCTCGTCCGACACCGAGGACGACGCGACGCGGTCCCGGCGCGAGGGCAAGTCGCGGCGCAAGGGCAGGGCCTCGGTGCCGACCTGGGACGAGATCATGTTCGGCGGCGGCAAGGGCGAGTGACCGGCGGCACGTCCGCCACCCGGGCTTCAGGGAGACACCGGAAGTTACCGATCGGTAGTATCTGGTCAGCGCGTGACGCCGTGCTGCGCGGCGAGTTGAATGACACGCGTCCACCAACGACCCGAGTGCGGTGCTTCCATGACCTACTTCGTCACCGGCGCGACCGGTTTCATCGGCCGCTTCCTCGTCCAGGAGCTCGTCGACAACCGGGAGGGCGAGATCTTCGTGCTCTGCCGCGAAGGCTCGCTCCCCCGCCTCGAGCGACTCCGCGAGGAGTGGGGCAGCGACCGCGTGGTGCCGGTGGTCGGCGACCTCGGCGAGCCCGACCTCGGTGTCGACCCGGAGTGGATCGATGACCACCGCGGGAAGATCGACCACTTCTTCCACCTCGCCGCGATCTACGACATGACCGCCTCCGACGAGCTGAACGAGAAGCTCAACGTCGGCGGCACCCGCAACGCCATCGGACTCGCCGGACGCCTCGAGGCCGGCGTCTTCCACCAGGTCTCCTCGGTGGCCGCCTCCGGTGACTACCGCGGGGTCTTCGACGAGACGATGTTCGACGAGGGACAGCGGCTGCCCTCGCCGTACCACCGCACCAAGTTCGAGTCCGAGAAGATCGTGCGCGAGGAGTGCCCGGTCCCGTGGCGGGTCTACCGCCCGGCCGTCGTGGTCGGTCACTCCGAGACCGGCGCGATGGACAAGATCGACGGCCCCTACTACTTCTTCCCGATGTTCAAGATGCTGCGGGCCATCCCCGGGTGGATCCCGCTCGTCGGCGTCGACCTCGGCGACACCAACGTGGTGCCGGTCGACTACGTGGCCAAGGCCACCGACCACATCGCCCACCAGCCGGGACTCGACGGCCAGGCGTTCCACCTCGTCAACCCCGAGCCGATCAGCACGGTCGACCTGATCAACACCTTCGCGAAGGCTGCCAACGCGCCGCGCTTCGCCTTGCCGGTCGACCGCAGCGTCACCGCCAAGCTCCCGACCGCATTCCTTCCCCGGCAGCTGCAGCCCGCCAACCTGCTGGGCGCAGCGCTGCGGGCGGCCCCGGTCAACATGGCGCTGCGCCAGACGATCGGCCGGCTCGGCGTACCGCCGGAGGTCCTCGAGCACGTCTCCTTCCCCTCGATCTACGCCTCCCGGACGACCGAGAAGGCGCTGGCCGGCTCCGGCATCTCGGTGCCCGACCTCGACTCCTACTCCTCGGTGCTGTGGTCGTACTGGGAGGAGAACCTCGACGACTCCATCAAGCGCGACCCGGCCACGGTCACGGCGCTGGCCAACAAGACCGTGGTGATCACCGGCGCCTCTTCCGGCATCGGCAAGGTCACCGCCGTCCAGGTGGCCAAGGCCGGCGGCGTGCCGATCATGGTCGCCCGAGGCCAGGAGAAGCTGGAGGAGACGCGGCGGCTGATCGAGTCGCAGGGCGGGACGGCCTACTGCTACCCGTGCGACCTCTCCGACCTGCACGCCATCGACGCCCTGACCAAGGAGCTGTCCGAGGACTTCGAGCACATCGACTTCGTCGTCAACAACGCCGGCCGCTCGATCCGCCGCTCGCTGCGACTCAGCGAGGACCGGTTCCACGACTTCGAGCGCACCATGCAGCTGAACTACTTCGGCGCCATCCGCCTGGTGATGGGGCTGCTTCCGAAGATGCGGGCGCAGAAGTCCGGCCACGTGGTCAACGTCTCCTCGATCGGTGTGCTGACCAACCCGCCGCGGTTCTCGGCGTACGTCGCGTCCAAGGCCGCGCTCGACGCGTGGAGCAACGTGGTCTCCAGCGAGCTCGTCGGCGACGGCGTCTCCTTCACCAGCATCCACATGCCGCTGGTGCGCACCCCGATGATCGCGCCGACCAAGATGTACGACCGGTTCCCGGCGATCACGCCCGCGCAGGCGGCCGCGAAGGTGATCAGCGCCCTGGTCCAGCGGCCCCACGAGATCAACACCAAGACCGGCAACGTCGGCGCGCTCGCGCACACCCTGGCGCCCAAGACCATGTTCCGGGTGCTGCACGTCGCCTACCAGGTCTTCCCGGACTCGGCCGCCGCACGCGGGGAGGATCGAGGCCGTCCGGAGAGCGAGCAGATGATGCTGGCCCGGCTGCTCAAGGGCGTCCACTGGTGACCTCGGCCGCTTGATCGGCTTTCCGCCCCCGGACTTCACTGACCCGGGCTCCGCACCTGTGGCACACTTCTTCCCGTGCTGAACCTCTGTTGTCGCTGTCGCTGACACCAGCCTCCGGCTGGTGCGCCTCCGCGTCCTCCGACAGCCGACAGAATCGACGACCAGCATGTCTCCCCTGAGCTTCACCATCTGGACCCGCGCCCTCGCGGCCCGTGGCTTCACCGTCCTGCCCGCGAGCCACGCCGTCCCGATCTCGCTCTGGCTCCGCGAGCCCGACCCGGCGGGTGACCCGACGGCCGACCGCGTCCTGCACTTCACCGCCCGCGGGGCCCGCTTCCGGCTCGCGGCCCACCGGCCCAGCGACCTGACCACGTTGATCCTCCGGTCCGCCTGCGACTGCGAGGAGCACCGGACCGCCGGAGGTGCGGGCAGGGTGGTGCTCAACCCCGGCCGTGCGCCGATCGAGGTGCACGAGCTCGACGGTGCGGCCGTCTTCGGCTGGACCGGCCATGAGGCCGCACTCGTGCCCGTGCCGGAGGTGGCCGGCATCTTCGAGTCGCTGCTGGCCAGGACGAGCCTGCGCGAACGGGTGGCCGAGCTCGCCGCGTCCTAGCCGGCACCGGGCAGGATGGCACGGTGCAGGTCTTCCACATCGCCACCCTGCCCGACTGGCAGGCCGCCCGACGGTCGGGCAGCTACACCACGTCGACGTACGGACGCAGCCTCGCCGACGAGGGGTTCATCCACGCTGCGCGGCGCGAGCAGGTGCGTGGGGTGTTCGGCCGCTACTACCGCGACGTGCCGGAGCGACTGGTGCTGCTGACCATCGACACCGACCGGCTCGACGTGCCGTGGCGCGAGGACGTCGTCGGCGAGGACACCTTCCCGCACGTGTACGGCGCGATCCCGCGCCGCGCCGTGGTGAGCGTGACGCCGCTGGACCGCCGTGGCGGGACCGCGTCGTTCATGTCGCTGTTCTTCGAGGAGATGATGGTGCGCGCCCTGCCTGTGGTCCTGGGCCTGCTGCTCGCCGTGGTCGGCGGGCTGCTCGGCAGCGGGCTCGCCGGGGTGACCGGGGCCGTCCTCGGGGCCGTGGCCGGCCTGGCGGTCGGGGGCGTCATCCTCTGGTCGGTGCTGCGGCACCGCAGCTGACCCGCCAGCTCACGGGGCACTCCCCCGACCTCCAACCTGCCGAGCGGGCAGTTCTGGTTGCGCGAAATCTGCCGAGCGGGCAGTTCTGGTTGCGCGAAACCTGTCGAGCGGGCAGTTCTGGTTGCTCAGGCGAAGGGCAGCGGCTCGGCGACCATCGAGATCGCCTTCGCCCGCGCGGAAGTCATCCGGCGGCGGTGGTGCGCCCGGCAGAGCACCTCGTAGACCGCGTCCTCCGGGGCGGCCCCCTGCACGTCGCCGACCACGATCACGTCCCCCTCGGTGACCATCTCGCCGTTGACGCTGCGCGCGTTGTGGGTGGCCCGCTTGCCGCACCAGCACAGCGCCTCGACCTGCAGCGTGTTCATCCGGTCGGCCAGCTCGACGAGCCGGCGCGAGCCCTCGAAGAGGTGGGTGCGGAAGTCGGAGAGGATCCCGAACGCGAACACGTCGATCTGGAGCTCGTCGACCACCTTGGCGAGCTGCTCGATCTGCAGCCCGGAGTAGAACTGCGCCTCGTCGCAGATCAGGTAGTCGACCCGGGAGCCGTGGGTGAGCTCGTGCACGACGTAGCGCCAGAAGTCGAAGCCTTCGTCGACCTCGATCGCGTCGTGCGTCAGGCCCAGCCGCGAGGAGATGGTGGCCTCCCCCGCGCGGTCGTGGGCGGTGAAGATGCGTCCGATCCGGCCACGGGCGGCGTGGTTGTGGTTGGTCTGCAGCGCCAGCGTGCTCTTACCGGAGTCCATGGTCCCGGTGAAGAATTGGAGTTCGGCCATCGGGGAGGATCATGCCATGCAGACCTCTCCCACGAGCCCACTGATCGATGTCGCGGAGCTCGCCTCTCGGCTCGACGAGGTCGTCCTCCTCGACGTGCGCTGGCGGCTGGGCGGTCCGCCCGGCCAGCCCGAGTTCCTGAGCGGCCACATCCCCGGGGCGGCGTACGTCGACCTGCCGACGGCGCTCGCCTCGGCGCCCGGCCCTCGTGGACGACACCCGCTGCCGGAGCCCGGCGTGCTCGAGGCGGCCCTGCGCGCCGCCGGGGTGCAGCAGGACCGCGGCGTGGTCGTGTACGACGACTGGGCCGGACGCGCCGCCGCACGGGCCTGGTGGCTGCTGCGGTGGACGGGACACCAGGACGTGCGGGTGCTGGACGGCGGCTGGGCCGCGTGGCAGGCCGCGGGCCGTCCGGTCGCGACCGGACCCGAGCACCGGCCGGTCGGGGACGTCACCGTGCGACCCGGTGGCATGCCGGTGCTGGCGGTCGACGACGTGCTCGAGCACGTCCGGAGCGGCACGCTCGTCGACGCCAGGGAGCCGGAGCGCTTCCGTGGCGCGGTCGAGCCGGTGGACCCGGTGGCGGGGCACATCCCGGGAGCCACCAACGTGCCGACGAGCGCGAACCTCCGCGCGGACGGCACCTTCCGGCCGGCCGACGAGCTCCGCAGGGTCTACGCCGGGGCTGACGGTGCCGTCGCGGCGTACTGCGGCTCCGGGGTGACCGCCGCGCACGCGGTCCTCGCCATGGAGGTGGCGGGGATCAGCGCCGCGCTCTACCCGGGCTCGTGGAGCGAGTGGGTCACCGACGAGTCGCGGCCGGTCGAACGCTCGGCGTAGCACCGGAACTGCCCGGTCGGCAGGTTGGCGCCAACCAGAACTGCCCGGTCGCCACGTTGACGTCAACCAGAACTGCCCGGTCGCGCGTCAGCAGACCAGGATCGGGATGTGCATCTCGCGCGGCGTGAGCGACCCGTGCAGGCCGACGAGCGTCATCTCGTAGGCGAAGTCGGCCGAGCTCATCAGCGCCCAGCTGTCGTGGGCGGCGGCCACCACGTCACCCAGGCGCGGCCGCACGTCCGGCGACACCCGGCCGAACCAGCCGCGGGAGATCGCCTCGTCGCGGGTGAGCACCGTTGCCTTGCCGGCGAGCACCTCCCGCCACGTCGCGGCGACGTCCTCGACCGCGCCCGTGTGGCAGTAGACGTGGCGAAACCTCGCCTCGCCGCCGAGCAGGGTCACGCCGTGGCGCAGCTCCGGGGTCTCGTCGACGTCGACGTGGGTCTCGGCGGAGCTGTCCACCATGCCGTGGTCGGCCACCACCACGAGCCGCACCTCGGGCGGGAGGGCGTCGCGCAGCTCCTGGACGTCCTCGTCGATGTCGCGCAGCTGGGAGCGCCAGCGCACCGAGTCGACTCCGGCGCGGTGGCCCTGCCAGTCGAGGTCGCCGTCGTAGACGTAGGTGATCGACGGCCGGCGCGCGGCCGCGGCGACCGCACCGGCCACGCGCTCCGTGACGTCGTCTGCGCCGACGTACTCCGCCCCGCGCTGGCCGCTGCGGGTCAGGCCCGAGCCGGTGAACTCGCGCTTGCTCACCACGGCGGTGTGCACCCCGGCGGCCTCGAGGCGCGCGAACGCGGTCGGGTTGGGCTGCCACTCCAGCGGGTCGACGGTCGTGTCCCAGAAGAGATGGTTGAGCAGCTTGCCGGTGCGCGGGTTGCGCGCAGTGAACCCGACCAGCCCGTGCTCGCCCGGGGTCATCGCGGTGCCGAGCGAGGTCAGCGACGTCGCGGTCGTGGACGGCACCCCGCAGGTGGCGGGCTCCTGACCCAGCAGCGAGTGGAGGTACGGCGCGTGCACGCGGTGCTCGGCCAGCAGCTCGTGACCCAGGCCGTCGACCAGCATCACGACGTACGCCGGGGCGGGCGGGAGCTCCAGCGCCGTCTCGTGGAAGCCGACGTCGACGCCGAGGGCGGCAGCCGCGGCGGGCAGCACGTCGCCGAGCGACCGACCCGTGTAGTCGGGCTCCACGAACCCCGTCAGCGGATCGTCCACCTCGATCATGAGGGGGTCAGCGGTGGGTGCGCTCGGACAGGGTCTCCGCGAAGGCCAGCAGGTCGTCGACCGCGTCCTGCCCGTCGGCGGCCGAGCTGACCCGCAGCGAGAAGTCGTCGGAGGCGAGCACGCCGGTGTAGCCGTGGTCGGCGTCGCACTCCGGGTCGGCGCACGCCGCCGGCTCGAGGTCGATCCGGTTGACCCCGCCCCAGCCGACGGTCAGCACCGCCTCGCTGGGGGTGGGCTGGCCGCCACCGGCGAAGCTCGCCGGGTTGGCCACCATCCGGTTGACCACCACGGAGCGCACCGAGGACAGCCGGATCGCCTCGCTCGAGGTCGAGGTGTAGGGCTCGGGCAGCAGGTCGTCGGGGTCGTGCTCGTCGGTGTGGCACAGGATCAGCCGGGTGGTGGTGAGCACCACCACGGTGATGTGGCGGCGCACCTCGTCACGGTCGATCGTGGGCTCGTGGTGGACCAGGAAGGAGACGACCTCCTCGCCGGCCACCGCGGAGCGGACCCCCGCGGCCACGACCTGCGGGTAGTAGCCGGTCTTGTCGATGGCCACGACGAGGTCGTCGAAGCGGTCCCTGGACGTCACTGAACGCATGGGCCCAGTCTGTCACGGGCCAGGGACGGCCCGATTCACGACTGCACAGGCCGCGGGCGGGTCCCCGTTCAGCCCGGCAGGGTGTCGGCGGCCGGTGCGGTCAGGCGGCGTACGAACCAGTCCGAGCGGGGGTCGACCACCGGCTCCACCCGGCCGCTGGCGCTGAGCACCGATGCGCCGTGGGCGGTGGCGTGCACCAGCTGCAGGTCGAGGCGGCTGACCTGGGGCAGGTCCATCTTCAGCTGCGCCACCCGGCGGATGAGGTCCTCCACCGCCGGCACGTCCACCTGCTCGCTGCCGCGGTAGCCGAACAGCAGGGGGGCGGCCTTGATCCCGCGCACCGTCTCGGCAGCGTCCAGCGCCGAGATGGGCGGGATGCGGTACTCCTTGTCGCCGACCAGGTCGGTCAGCGCGCCGCTGATGCTGAACGACACCGCCGGGCCGAAGAGCGGGTCCTCGAGGCTGCCCACCGCCACCGGGATGCCGGGCCCCGCGGTGCGCTGCACCACGAACTCCGCCTGCGCCGGGTCGGTGATGACCTCCATCGAGGCCGCCCAGGCGTGGCGCATGTCGTGCTCGTCCTCGAGGTTGCGCCACACGTGCGCCATGTCTGGTCGCTGCCGCAGGCGTTCGGCGCTGGCCTTGAGCACGACGTCCCAGCCGAGCTGCCCGGCGGCCGCGATCGCCTCCTCGACCGTCTCGACGCGGATCCGTTCCCACAGCTCGATGCCGTAGTGGCCCAACAGGGTGCGCAGCTCGTCCTCGGCGAGGTCGCGGCCCTCCTCGGCGCCCATCAGGATCTCGTTGACCATCCGGGTGGCGGCGTCGTGGTCGACGTTGTCCAGCACCCCGGTCGACTCGTCGTCGCGGGCCAGCCAGGCGGCGTACTCGACCACGCGGGCGAGGGCCCGCACCGCCGACTCCACGGCCGGGTAGGACGGCACCGAGCCGCGACCGGCGGTGTGGCCCGCCACGTCGGGGACACGGAGCAGCTCGGGGACGCCCTCGCGTCCGAGGAAGGTCGAGACGAGCGGCTTGTCCGACTGCTCCCCCACCGCCGCCAGCACGTTGGCGACCTCTTCGCCACCGGCGTCCAGCGGCGGGATGTAGACGGCCACGACCGCGTCCACCTCGTCGTCGTCGATGGCCCGGTCGAGGGCGTCCTCGAAGTCCTCAGCCGTGGCCTCCGAGCCGAGGGCGTGCGCCGAGGTGACGGTCAGCCCGCTGGCCGCAGCCGCGTCGCCGGCGAGCAGGCCGAGCGCGTCGGAGTTGCCCACGATCGCGACCCGGGCGCCGCGCGGCAGCGGCTGGTGGGCCAGCAGCTGCGCGACGTCGAACATCTCGTCGAGCGTGTCCACCTGGATCACCCCGGCCTGGCGGAACATCGCGTCCACCGCGGCGGGCGGCGCGGCGATCCGTCGTACGGCGTGGCCCATCGGGACGCCCTGGGTGGAGCGGCCCGACCGCACCGCGATGATCGGCTTCTTGCGCGAGACCCGGCGGGCGATGCGGGAGAACTTGCGCGGGTTACCGATGGACTCCAGGTAGAGCAGGATCACCTCGGTGGCGGGGTCCTCCTCCCAGTACTGCAGGAGGTCGTTGCCCGAGACGTCCGCGCGGTTGCCGGCGCTGACGAAGGTGGACAGGCCCAGGCCGCGGCCGCGGACCTTCTCGAGGATCGCCGACCCGAGTGCGCCGGACTGGCAGAAGAAGCCGGCGCGGCCGCGCTGCGGCATCACCGTGGCCAGCGAGGCGTTGAGCGAGACGTCGGGGGCGGTGTTGATCACCCCGAGGCAGTTGGGACCGATCAGGCGCAGCCCGTAGGACCTCGCCAGCCCGACCAGCTTGCGCTGCCGGCGCCGGCCCTCGTCACCGGTCTCGGCGAAGCCACTCGAGATGACGATCAGGCCGTGCACGCCCTTGGCGGCGCAGTCCAGTACGACGTCCTGCACCTTCTCGGCGGGTACGGCGACCACGGCCACGTCGACGTCGCCGGGGATGTCGCCGACCGTCGGGTAGGACGGCATCCCGGCGACCGAGTCGGTGCCGGGGTTGACCACGTAGACGACGCCCGCGTAGTCGCCGAGGACGATGTTGCGCACCAGGGCGGCGCCGATCGTGTCGCGGCGCCTGGAGGCACCGATCACGGCCACGCTGCGGGCGTGCAGGAAGGCGGCGATCGAGGCCGCCTCGGAGCGGTGCTCGCGGGCGGCGATCACGCCCATCGAGGTCTCGGTCGGGTCGATGTCGAACTCGAGGTGCATCACACCCTCGTCCCAGCCGCCGCTGACCTGGTAACCCTGCTCGCGGAACACCTGCAGCATCCGCTTGTTCTCGGGCAGCACCTCGGCCACGAACCGGTCGACGCCCCGCTCCCGGGCGGCCTGGGCGAGGTGCTCGAGGAGCAGCTGCCCCATCCCGCGGCCCTGATGTGCGTCCTGGACGAGGAAGGCGACCTCGGCGAGGCCCTTCTCGATGACGTCGTAGCGCCCCACCGCGAGGATCCGCTCCGCGACGGTCAGCACGAACGCGACCCGGTCGTGGTGGTCCACATGGGTGAACCGGTGGACGTCGCGCTCGGAGAGCTCGGGCATCGGGGCGAAGAACCGGAAGTACTTCGACTGCTCGGAGACGTGGGAGTAGAACTCGACGAGTCCCGCCGCATCGTCGGGCGTGATCGGCCGCAGGTGCGCCGTACGCCCGTCGCGGAGGAGGACGTCGGCCTCCCAGTGCTCCGGGTATCCCCGAGGCGCCTCGGACAGGTCGGTATCCGGTGCCGTCACGCTGTGAAATGTACCGTCCGGCGCCGGAACGGCGCGCCCGGCCGCCGATCGTCACCGGGGGTTGGGAGAATCCCGGCATGGCTCGCCGATCCGCACCCCCGCCGGAGGACTTCGAGGAGCACATCGTCGACATCGACGTCGGCGACGAGATGCGCTCGAGCTTCCTGGAGTACGCCTACTCCGTCATCTACTCGCGCGCCCTGCCCGACGCACGCGACGGGCTGAAGCCGGTGCAGCGCCGGATCCTCTACGCGATGCACGACATGAACCTGCGTCCCGACCGCGGGCACGTGAAGAGCTCGCGCGTGGTCGGCGAGGTGATGGGCCGCTTCCACCCGCACGGTGACGGCGCGATCTACGACGCCCTGGTCCGGATGGCGCAGTCGTGGTCGATGCGGCTGCCCACGGTGGACGGGCACGGCAACTTCGGCTCGCCGGACGACCCGCCCGCCGCGATGCGTTACACCGAGGCGCGGATGGCTCCCGCGGCGCTGGCGATGACCGGCTCCATCGACGAGGACACCGTCGACTTCCGGCCCAACTACGACGGGCGCGAGCTCGAGCCGTCGGTGCTGCCGGCCGCGATCCCCCACCTGGTGGTCAACGGTGCCTCCGGCATCGCTGTCGGTATGGCCACCAACATCGCCCCGCACAACCTCGTCGAGGTGGTGCGGGCGCTGCGACACCTGATCAAGCACCCCGAGGCCGACCTCGACGCACTGATGCGGTTCGTGCCCGGGCCCGACCTGCCCACCGGCGGCAAGATCATCGGGCTCGACGGGGTGCGCGACGCCTACGAGTCCGGACGCGGCAGCTTCCGGATGCGCGCCACCGCCCGGATCGAGTCGGTCACGGCGCGCCGCAAGGGCATCGTCGTCACCGAGCTCCCGTACGGCGTGGGCACCGAGCGCGTGATCGCGGCGATCAAGAAGCTGGTGCAGGGCAAGAAGCTGCAGGGCATCAGCGACGTCAAGGACCTCACCGACCGCGAGAAGGGCCTGCGGCTGGTGATCGAGGTCAAGAACGGGTTCCACCCCGAGGCGATCCTCGAGCAGCTCTACAGGAGCACCCCGATGGAGGAGTCGTTCGGCATCAACGCGGTCGCGCTGGTCGACGGCCAGCCGCGCACGCTGGGGCTCAAGCAGATGCTGGAGGTGTTCCTCGACCACCGCTTCGACGTCGTACGCCGGCGCTCGAACTTCCGCCGCGGCAAGGCGGCCGACCGGCTGCACCTCGTCGAGGGACTGTTGCTGGCGATCCTCGACATCGACGAGGTCATCCAGCTGATCCGCTCCAGCGACAATGCCGAGCAGGCCCGCGAGCGACTGATGAGCGTCTTCGACCTCACCGAGGTGCAGGCCAACTACATCCTCGACATGCCGCTGCGCCGGCTGACGAAGTTCTCCAAGATCGAGCTGGACAAGGAGGCCGACGAGCTGCGTCGCACCATCGAGCAGCTCGACGAGATCCTCGGCGACGAGCAGCGCCTGCGGGCGGTGGTCTCCGAGGAGCTGGCGGAGGTGGCCAAGACCTACGGCACCCCGCGGCGCACGGTGCTGCTGGAGTCCTCCGGGCAGACCACGACCGCGGCCTCGACGCCGCTCGAGGTGGCCGACGACCCCTGCTACGTCCTGCTCTCCTCCTCGGGGCTGCTGGCGCGCACCACCAGCCTCGACCTCCCCGGCGACGGCGGTGGCCGCACCCGCCACGACGTGGTCGTCTCCGCCGTCGCGAGCACGGCGCGCGGCGAGGTTGGGGTGGTCACCAGCGCCGGTCGCGTGGTCAAGCTCGGCGTCCTCGACCTGCCGACGCTGCCCAGCACGGCCAACCACCCCAACCTGCAGGGCGGGGCACCGGTTGGCGAGTTCATCACCCTCGACGGCGAGCGGGCGCTGTGCCTGACCGGGTTCGACACCGACTCCCCCGGGCTCGCCCTCGGCACCCGCCAGGGCGTGGTCAAGCGGGTCAACGCCGAGTACCTCGCCAACAAGGACGACTGGCAGGTGATCGCGCTCAAGGACGGTGACGAGGTCGTCGGCGCCACCGAGCTGCGCACCGGCGAGGAGTCCCTGTGCTTCGTGACCAGCGAGGGGCAGCTGTTGCACTTCGCGGCCTCCAACGTGCGCCCGCAGGGGCGCGCGGGCGGCGGCGTCGCGGGCGTCAAGCTCGGCAACGGAGCGCGGGTGGTGTCGTTCACCGCCGTCGACCCCGTCGAGTCCGTGCTCGTCTCGGTCTCCGGCTCCAGCTCGGCGCTGCCCGGCACGGAGACCGGCTCGGTCAAGGTGACGCCGTTCACCGAGTACCCCACCAAGGGACGGGCCACCGGCGGGGTGCGCTGCCACCGGTTCCTCAAGGGCGAGGACGTGCTGGTGTTCGCGTGGGCGGGTGCCACCCCCGCCCGGGCGGCAGCCGACTCCGGCGCCCCGGTCGACCTGCCCGAGCCCGTGGCGCGGCGGGACGGCTCCGGTGTCCCGGGCAGCCAGCCGATCGCGGCGGTCGCCGGGCCCGTCTCCAGCGCGCTGGCGGGGTCGGCGCCGCCGGACGTGGCAGGCTGACGACATGGCCCTCCAGTCCACCCTGCAACGGCGCGCCGCAACCGTGCTGGCCGCGCTGCTGCTCCTGCTCGTCGCAGGGTGCGGCAGCTCGGACGACGACGAGACCCCGGAGCAGTCGCCGGCCCAGGTGATGGAGCAGGCCAAGAGGCACTTCGACGAGGCGGCCAGCGTGCACATCTCGCTGTCCACCGAGTCGACCCCGTCGTCCGGGAACGGTGTACTCGCCGCGACCGGCACGGTCACCCGGGACCCCGCGTTCGAGGGGGACGTCAAGGTGATCCTCAACGGGCTCACCGCCACGGTGCCGGTGACGTCGGTGGGCGGGAAGGTCTACGCCCAGCTGCCACTGCAGACCAAGTTCTCCGTGATCGACCCGGCGGAGTACGGCGCCCCCGACCCGGCGGACTTCGCCGACCCGCAGAACGGCCTCTCCGCCCTGCTCACCAAGATGGAGGGGCTGGAGAAGGGCAAGGAGACCCGGTCCGGCGACCAGATCCTGACCAGCTACTCCGGCACCGTCCCGGGCGCCGCGGTGAAGCGCATCATCCCCAGCGCGGACGCCGAGGCCGACTACGACACCACCGTCGGTGTCGACGAGGACGGCCGCGCCAGGACAGTGAAGGTGACCGGCACGTTCTTCAGCGGGACGAGCGACACCACCTACGACGTGAAGTTCGACCGCTACGGCCAGAAGGTCGAGATCACGCCTCCGACGAGCTGACCGGGGCCTCACGATGACCACCGGGTCCGTCGGCGGGCAGGCCGCCGACCCGTCCGCCCGTCCCCCACGCGCGGCTCGCCTCCTGCTCGGGCTCGCGGCCGTCGCGGTGATGTTCGCCGCCGCCGACACCTACGTGGTGGTGCTCGCGCTGCCCGACATGATGGGCGCGGTCGGCCTCAGCGTCGACGAGCTGCAGCGGGCCGCACCGATCGTCAGTGGCTTCCTGCTGGGCTACGTCGCGATGCTGCCGCTGATCGGCCGGATCGCCGACCTGCGCGGCCGCACCCCCGTGCTGGTGGCCGCGCTCGTGCTCTTCGCCCTCGGCTCGCTGGTCACCGCGGCGGCGTACGACCTCGGCAGCCTGGTCGCCGGCCGCTTCCTGCAAGGGGTCGGCGGGGGTGGTCTCGTGCCGGTCACCCTGGCGCTCGTCGCGGACCTCTACCCCGCCGAGCGCCGCGGCGTCCCGCTGGGCGTGGTCGGCGCGGTCCAGGAGCTCGGCAGCGTCTTGGGCCCGCTCTTCGGCGCCGTGGTGCTCTCCGTGGGCGACTGGCGCGACATCTTCTGGATCAACCTCGCCGTCGGGCTCGTCCTCGCTGCCGCGATCACCACCCTTCGCCGCCAGACCCCGGATAGTAAGGAACGTTCGGGTCCTCCTGTCCGGCGTGTCGCGAACCCGAACGTTCCTTACTATCCGCGCGCCGGGTTCGACTGGGTCGGGTTGGTGCTGCTCGGGCTGGCGCTGACGGCCCTGCTGCTGGTGATGCGGCAGCCGCAGGGGCTGGTGACCTCGGTGACCTGGGGCGGGCCGTTCGTGCCGTTCACCGAGGGCGGCTCGATCTGGTTCTCCCCCGCCGGGCTGGTCACCGTGGTGCTGGCCGTCGCCCTGGTGGCCTGGCTGCTGCGAACGCGACGCCCGTTGGTGGACCTGCGGGACTGGTGGCGCTCGGTCCGGGAGGCCGACCTCGTCGGCGCCGGGCTGCTCTCGGTGGCGCTCGGCGGCATCATCCTGGCCTTCGCGACCGCCGACCCCGAGGTGCAGGTCTTCTCCCCCGCCGGCCCGTGGTACCTCGCGGTCGCCGCCGTCGCGGGCGCGCTCTTCGTGCTGCACAACCGCCGCTCCGGCGCTCCGCTCGTGCCCCACGGCGCTTTCGTACGCCGTCCCGCCTGGGGTGCGCTCCTGGTGAGCTTCTTCGTGGGCTCGGCCCTGATCGCCGCGCTGGTCGACATCCCGATCTTCGCCAGGCTGACCGTGGCGAGCGGCGACCAGCTCGAGGCGGCCCTCGTGCTCGTGGAGTTCCTGGTCGCGCTGCCGGTGGGTGCCCTCATCGGCGGCTGGCTGGTCCGCCGGATGCCCGCGGGCGCGATCACCGCCAGCGGGATGGTGCTCTCGGCCGTGGGCTTCTGGGTGATGTCCGGCTGGGGTCAGGAGTCGCTGGAGCACCTCGGCGCCTCCGGGGTGCTGGTGCTCACCGGTCTTGGCTTCGGGCTGGCCCTGGCCCCGGTGAACGCCGCCCTCCTCGCCTCCACCGCGGACGCCGTGCACGGGGTGGCCAGCGCGCTGCTGGTGGTCGCGCGGATGGTCGGGATGCTGGTCGGGATCTCCGCGCTCACCACCATCGGACTGCGGCGCTACTACGCCGTGGAGGCCGACATCCCCTCGCCCAACGAGGTCTGCGAGGGCGGTTCCACGCGGTGCGCGGAGTACACCCGGATGATCGCCGACGCCGGCATCGCCCAGCTGCACGCGATCTTCCTCGGCGCCGCGGTCTGTGCGGTGGTCGCGGCAGTGTTGGCGCTGGTGTGCTTCGCCGGTGCCCGCACCCGCGCTACCACCTGAGCGCCACCGACCGGGCAGTTCTGGTTGCCCTGAACCCGCCGACCGGGCAGTTCTGGTTGCCCGGAGCAGGCCAGCGGGTCACGGACGCACGGGCACGGTCGATGCACGCAAGCGCGCAGGTCAGCCCAGCTGCTCGAGCAGACCCGTGTCGACGTCGTACAGGAATCCGCCCACCGCCACGGAGTCCGGGATCAGGGGGTGGGAACGCACCTGCCTGAGGTCGTCGAGCAGCGCAGCTCGTTGATCGGAGACCACACCGAAGCTCTGCCACGACGCATCCTGGCCAGCGGAGTCGCCGACGCGGTCGCGCAGCTCTTCCAGCGTCGAGCTGGCCATCGCACACCGCGTGTGCGGGACCACCAGGACCCGCTCGACACGCAGCAGGTGCACGCCGAGCACGAGCGCCTCGAGTGCCTGGGGGGTGACCCGCCCGCCGGGGTTGCGGAAGATCTTCGCGTCCCCCGGCTTCAGCCCGAGCATCCCCAACGGGTCGATGCGGGAGTCCATGCAGGTGACGATGGCGATTCCCGCGTGGGCGACGCCGTCGAAGCCCGAGAGGTCGAACGTCTCGGCGAACCTGCGGTTGGCGGCGAGAAGGTCGTCGAAGTCGGAAGGCACGGTCCGAACGTAGCGGCTGCGCGGCGCCTGGTGCATGTGACGTCGCCCACCGCGAGGTCGTCCGTGGGCCCCGCAACCAGAACTGCCCGCTCGGCGTACTTCGCGCAACCAGAACTTCCCGCTCGGCGGTCTGCAGGCAACCAGAACTGCCCGGTCAGCGCGGTGGACGCTCAGGCGTCGATGGCGTCCGCGTCGACCTCGTAGGCCCCGGCCACGATGAAGTCCTTGCGCGGTGCCACCTCGGTGCCCATCAGCAGCTCGAACACCTCGGCCGCCTCGGCCGCGTCGTCGGCGGTGATCCGGCGCAGCGTGCGATGGCGCGGGTCCATCGTGGTCTCGGCCAGCTGGTCGGCGTCCATCTCGCCGAGACCCTTGTAGCGCTGCACCGGGTCCTTCCAGCGCACGCCCTTCTTGGTGAGCTCAGCGAGCTTTCGTTGCAGCTCGGGGTCGGAGTAGGTGTAGACGTACTTGTCCATCCCCTTCTTGGGGTTGACCAGCTCGATCCGGTGCAACGGCGGGACGGCGGTGAACACCCGCCCGGCGGTGACCAGCTCGGGCATGTACTTGAAGAAGAGCGTCGCCAGCAGGCACCGGATGTGGGCGCCGTCGGAGTCGGCGTCGGCCATGAAGATGATCCGCCCGTAGCGCGCCGCCTCGAGGTCGAAGGTGCGACCCGAGCCCGCGCCCACCACCTGGATGATCGTCGAGCACTCGGTGTTCTTGAGCATGTCGGCCACCGATGCCTTCTGCACGTTGAGGATCTTGCCCCGGATCGGCAGCAGCGCCTGGAACTCCGAGTTGCGCGCCAGCTTGGCCGTGCCCAGCGCCGAGTCACCCTCCACGATGAACAGCTCGGAGCGCTCCACGTCGTTGGAGCGGCAGTCGGCCAGCTTGGCGGGCAGCGCGCTGGACTCCAGGGCGTTCTTGCGGCGCTGGGTCTCCTTCTGCTGCCGCAGTGTCAGGCGCGTCTTGGAGGCGCCCAGCACCTTCTCCATCAGCAGCTTGGCCTGGGCCTTCTCGGCGCGCTTGGTCGCGGTCAGGAACTTCTTCAGCTCCGTCGCCACCACCTTGCGTACGACGGTCCGGGCGGCCGGGGTGCCGAGCACCTCCTTGGTCTGGCCCTCGAACTGCGGCTCGGGCAGCCGCACCGTCACGACGGCGGTGAGCCCCTCGAGGATGTCGTCCTTGACCACGTCGGCGTCGTTGACCTTGAGCACCCGGGCACCGCGCATCGCCTCGTTGAAGGTGCGCGTGAGCGCGGCCTCGAAGCCCGCCACGTGGGTGCCGCCCTTGGGGGTGGCGATCACGTTGACGAACGAGCGCAGCTCGGTCTCGTAGCCGGTGTCCCAACGCACCGCGACGTCGACGACCAGCTCGCGCTCGACGTCCTGCGGCGTCATGTGCCCCTTGTCGTCGAGGAGCGGCACGGTCTCGGTGAAGGTGTCGGTGCCCTGCAGCCGGAGCACCTCGGTGACGCCCTCGCCGTGGGAGAGGTATTCACAGAACTCCGAGATGCCGCCGTCGTGCTTGAACGTCTCACTGGGCGCGTCGCCCGTCTCGGTGTCCCTGCTGGCCTCGCGCAGGTCGGTGATCGTCAGCTCGAGGCCGGGCACGATGTAGGAGGTCTGGCGAGCGCGGGTGACCAGCTCGTCGTACCGGAAGTGGGCGTCCTTGGTGAAGATCTGCCGGTCGGGCCAGAACCGCACGCGGGTGCCGGTCTTGTTCCTGGCGACGCGCTTGCCCTTGGTCAGCCCGGAGCGCGGGGTGAACGCGGCGCCCGGCCCCTCCCCGTCGAAAGTGCCCGGGACCCCGCGCTGGAACGAGATGTGCTGGGTCGCCGGCGGGCGGTCCACCTCGATGTCGAGCCGCGAGGAGAGCGCGTTGACCACCGAGGCGCCCACGCCGTGCAGCCCACCGGTCGCGGCGTAGGAGCCACCACCGAACTTCCCGCCGGCGTGCAGCTTGGTGTAGACCACCTCGACGCCGGAGAGCCCCGTCTTGGGCTCCTTGTCGACCGGGATGCCGCGGCCGTTGTCGTGCACCTCGGCGGAGCCGTCGTCGTGCAGCGTCACCTCGACCTTGGTCGCGTGGCCGCCGAGGGCCTCGTCGACGCCGTTGTCGATGATCTCCCAGAGGCAGTGCATCAGGCCCCGGGTGTCGGTGGAGCCGATGTACATGCCCGGCCGCTTGCGCACGGCCTCGAGCCCCTCCAGGACGAGCAGGTGCTGGGCGTTGTAGGTGTTGTCGATGGTTCTGACCTCGTGGCGTGCTCGGCTTGGTGGCTGGGTGCCTGGCTGGACGGGGACGACGCCGGTGGGCGCGTGTCCGAATCTACCCAGCGCCTCCGACAGCCCGACGACGACGCGCCATGGGTCGCCTGCGCCCGGTCGCTTGTCCGGTGTGCTCAACTTGCTGGGAACGGGTACGAGCGGATGAGTTGAGCCATTTGCTCACGGAGCCACGAGCAGGAGGCGCACACTCAGCGCAGTGATGTGAGCAGGCCCACCCCGGGTCCAGGGGGTGGGAGGGTGACCATCGGGGAAGTATCCAGCGTGATTGGATGTTGTGACTGGCGAACGACCGGGGAGCAGGAACGATCTGGTTCCTCGGTCGTTGGTAGTCACACGAGACGAGAGTGAGGCCCGAAGTGACAACTGCGACAGCCCCCAGCGCCGCACCGCTCACTGCGGTGGACCGGTGCGACCGATGCGGTGCCCAGGCCTACCTCCGCGTTCTCCTTCAGAGCGGCGGCGAGCTGCTCTTCTGCGCCCACCACGCCCGCGAGCACGGTGACAAGCTCCGTGAGGTCGCCTCACACGTCCAGGACGAGACCGACAAGCTCTCCGACGACCGGTCCCCGGCCCCAGACCCCGAGATCTGAGCCCAGAGCTGAGACTTCGCACGAGGCCCCGGTCCCACTGGACCG
>DASSLA010000021.1:0-2119 GCA_035689885.1 Marmoricola sp.
CGCCGAAGCGCCTCCACCTGTTCAACTCGCGCATGCGGCCTCTTTCTCCTCGAAGAACTCGCGGTCCATGGACGGCGGGAGGACCGATGCCTCGAAGGTACGTCCGTTGGTCTCATTGTCAAGACGGTTCTGCCACCACCACGCCAGGCGACCGTCGGGTGTGTACTCGAGCACCCGACCCTCGTCGCTCGGTGTGAGCAGGATGTTCCCGTTCGCCAGATACTCGTGGTCGCCCATGATCGCGCTGTAGAACGGCTCATCGCCGGGACCGTCCCCGCCGAGCACGGCGGTCGCCTCACCCGTCCGCGCGTTCACCTGCAAGATCTGGCTCTCCCGAGAGCCGTCGTCGTCGGCGATCGGCCGGTTGTCGAACACAGAGATCCGGTCTCCGGGAAGGAAGATCGGGTCGTGCTGCCGGAAAAACGGCCCGGTTGTGTGCCACTTGACCTCCATGGTGTCGCCGTCCAGCACCAGCAGGGTGCTGATGTTGCGCAGCGAAACGACCAGGTCCCCCGGGTCGAACAGCCGTGACCGGACGCCCTCGGGCAAGGCCTTCACGCTGTTCAAGTGCAGCGGGTCGGAGGTGATACGGGGTGCGCTGCGGTTCTGGCTGGTCAGGTAGAGCAGGAACTCGAGCCCGTTGTCCCGCAGGATTTCGGCGACCGAGTAGGAGCGCAGCTGCTCGCCGTCGAGGCTGAGGTTCGTGATCGTCCAGTCGTGGAACGGCGGCGTGGCGTTCGGGATGTCCACCTCGCCGTCGGCAGGAATGTAGTTCTCACCCGGGACCCACAACGTTCCGTCCGGGGCGAGGCCGACGGAGTGGTGGCCGAGATTCGGCAACCGCCACACGACGTCGCCACACGCATCCATGCGGAAGGTGCTCTGTTGGGCGAAGTTGGCGACGATCGAGCCGTCCGGCAACAGCTCGAGGCCGAAGATGTGGTCGGCCGTAGCAACGCGTGGCGGGAAGTCCCGGTAGCCCTCGGGCCAGACCTCGTCGAAGTCGGGGGTCCAGGAGTGGACGACATTTCCGTCGCGGTCCATGACCCTGACGAGCACCTCGTCCTGCTGCGCGGTGGAGACGAGAAGCAGGCCGGGCTCGACCTCGTCGGGGAGGAGTGTCTGCACGTCGCCACCCGGTCGCGACGGTGTCGTCCACCACTCCTCCTCGGCGGATCCGACGAGCGATCCGTAGGTGTCCTCAAGCTCGCGCAGCTGTGGGACCGGGGGGAGCTCACGTGCGGAGACGAACATCCCTGCCCCGAAGACGCCGAGCACGCCGACGATGCCGGCGCTGTAGCGCGACACCTCGCGGGCAAACCTGTCTCTCATTTGTCCTTCCTCACCGGTCGGGGGACACGCTATCCGCGCGGGATGTAAACGCGAACGCCTGCCCCCCGCTGGTGGACGCCTTGCGCCAGGTCCTCACGGTCGCGACCGGCCCGGTGGTGATGCTGGCCGAGGGGCTTGCCCGCATCGACGGGATCGAGTCGGCGTTCATCGACGGCTCCTTCGCCGCGCGGCTGCTCGGGGATGTCCGAGCGCCGGACCTGCCTCATCGGCTTCCCCGCAAAGGGCACGACGTCCAACGGTTCCACGAGCGCATTTGCGCAGTTCAGACCGCCTTTTCCGGCCTCAACCAACGGTGACCGTCAACACCCGAGACCAGGGGTCTTCGTTCCGCTTCAACGTGTAGGCACGTCAGTCAGAAGACGGCGTCCCTGGCGACGCTCGTGGTGAGCAGCTGGCCGTGCTCCACCCGCCGGGCCGGGTCGTCGACGGCGAGCAGCGAGGTCAGCGACACGGCGTCGTTCGCGGGCAGCAGGTAGGGCGACCCGCCGGTCGGCCCCGGGTGGCCGCGTAACCGCGGCGGCGAGGGCTAGTGCGGCACCGGGGCGGGGAGGACGGGGCCGGGTGGTGCGGGCGCGACCGGGGCCGGCCTGCCGGCGTCGCCGCCCTCCTGGCCGCCGCCTTCGATGTCCACGTGCGGCAGCAGCTTGTCGAGCCACCTGGGCAGCCACCACGCGGCCTCGCCCATCATCGCGATGGTGGCGGGGGCGAGGGTGACCACGAGGATGCCGGCGAGCAGGACCGCACTCGCGAGGCCGACGCCGAACTG
>DASSLA010000022.1:0-4430 GCA_035689885.1 Marmoricola sp.
GTTCGACCTCGAGGCCGGGTTCCCGCTGGTGACCACCAAGAAGATCCACACGCGCTCGGTCTTCGGCGAGCTGCTGTGGTTCATGCGCGGCGACACCAACGTGAAGTGGCTGCAGGACCGGGGCATCTCGATCTGGGACGAATGGGCCGACGCCGACGGTGATCTCGGACCGATCTACGGCTACCAGTGGCGGTCGTGGCCCACCCCGGACGGCCGGCACGTCGACCAGCTCGCCCAGGTGGTCGAGCAGATCCGCACCAACCCCGACTCGCGCCGCCACATCGTCTCGGCGTGGAACGTCGCCGACGTGCCCAACATGGCGCTGCCGCCGTGCCACACCATGTTCCAGTTCTACGTCGCACCGTCGGAGTCGGGCGGCAAGCTGAGCTGCCAGCTCTACCAGCGCTCGGCCGACGTGTTCCTCGGCGTGCCGTTCAACATCGCCTCGTACGCCCTGCTCACCCACATGGTCGCCCAGGTGACCGGGCTCGGGGTGGGCGACTTCGTGCACACGCTGGGTGACGCGCACCTCTACCTCAACCACCAGGACCAGGCGCGGCTGCAGCTCACCCGTGAGCCTCGGCCCTTGCCCACCTTGCGGCTCGACCCGTCAGTGACCTCGGTCGACGCCTTCGACCTCGAGCACATCGCCGTCGAGGGCTACGACCCCCACCCCGGGATCAAGGCACCCATCGCCGTATGACGCGCCCCACCACCCGGGTCGTGCTCGTCGCCGCCCGCGCCCGCAACGGCGTCATCGGCCTGCGGGGAGACATCCCCTGGCACATCCCGGCCGACTTCGCGCACTTCAAGCGGGTGACGGTCGGCCACCCCCTCGTGCTCGGCCGCACCACCTTCGAGGGCATCGGCCGCCCACTGCCCGACCGGCAGAGCATCGTGGTGACCAGCAACCCCGACTGGCAGTGGGAGGGCGTGCTCGTCGCCCGCTCGGTGGCCGAGGCGATCGCCGTCGGTGAGGAGCTCGACGACGTGGTGATGATCGGCGGGGGAGCGGGGGTCTACCGCGACTCCCTCCCGGTGGCCACCGAGCAGGTCCTCACCGAGGTCGACGCGGAGCCCGAGGGCGACACCCACTACCCGGAGTTCGACGAGGCGGAGTGGGCCGAGACCCGTCGCGAGGAACACCTCGACCACGACCCGGCGTACGTCGTGCGATGGCTGGAGCGTCGCTGACCGACATTTGGGGACGTTCTAGGTTGGGGCCCATGGAACTCCGCATCTTCACCGAGCCACAGCAGGGCGCCACCTACGACCAGCTGCTGCGCATCGCCCAGGCGACCGACGACCTGGCCTTCGGTGCGTTCTTCCGCTCCGACCACTACCTCGGCATGGGCACCGACGGCCTGCCCGGGCCCACCGACGCCTGGGTCACCCTGGCCGGACTGGCGCGCGAGACGCCCACGGTCCGACTCGGCACGCTGATGACCTCCGCGACGTTCCGCCAGCCGGGTCCGCTGGCGATCTCCGTCGCGCAGGTCGACCGGATGAGCGGTGGCCGGGTCGAGCTGGGGCTCGGCGCCGGCTGGTTCGAGCAGGAGCACCGTGCCTACGGGATCCCGTTCCCCGATGTCACCGAGCGGTTCGACCGGCTCGAGGAGCAGCTTGCGATCATCACGGGCCTGTGGGAGACGCCGGAGGGGGAGACGTTCAGCTTCGACGGTCGCCACCACCAGCTGGTCGACTCGCCGGGCCTGCCCAAGCCGCTGCAGCACCCGCGGCCCCCGCTGATCGTGGGCGGCAAGGGCAAGCGTCGTACGCCGGCGCTGACGGCCCGCTTCGCCGACGAGTTCAACCTGCCGTTCGTCTCCCGGGAGTTCACCCAGCAGCAGTTCGCGCGTGTCCGCGCGGCCTGCGAGGAGGTCGGCCGCGACCCGATGACGCTGACCTACTCCAACGCACTGGTGCTGTGCTGCGGGTCGAGCGACCGCGAGGTGGCCCGCCGTGCCGAGGCGATCGGGCGCGACGTCGACGAGCTGCGCGCCAACGGGCTCGCCGGTTCGCCGGAGGAGGTGGTCGACAAGATCGGCCACTACGCCGACGCGGGAGCGGAGCGGATCTACCTGCAGGTGCTCGACCTCGACGACCTCGACCACCTCGAGCTGGTGGCCGCGCAGGTGCAGCCGAAGGTCTGACCGAAGGGGCGAGCCGGCTCAGGCGAGCGGACGACCGTCGCTGTCGTTGAGCTTGCGCAGCAGGATCAGGATGAAGTCGATCAGCGTCCAGACCCCGCAGCCGCCGAGGGTGACCAGCTTGAGCACCCCGAGACCGATGTGACCGAGGTAGAACCGGTCGACGCCGAAGGTGCCGAGGAACGCCGAGAGCAGCACGGCGACCAGCCACTCCTTCTGGGAGAAGAGGCCCGGCACGTGCTTGGCGGGGAACCAGCCGCCGCCGTTCTGGTCGCGCAGCGACGAGTCGCCCTTCAGCTGGCCGGTCAGCGCCATCTGGCGCAGCTGCTCGTAGCCGTAGGGGCCGTACTCCTGGCCGAGGTGGTGGAGCATGAACCCGGAGGTCGCCGGGTTCGGGGCGGGGGAGTACTGCCCGGGGTCGTTCGGAGGGGGCTGCTCGCTCATGCGCAGGACCCTACGCGCACGGAGCGCCGGAGTCGTGGATGGCTAACCTAGGCGGCATGAGCCTCCCAGCAGCGCCCTTCGGCAGGATGCTGACCGCGATGGTCACGCCGTTCGCACCCGACGGGAGCGTCGACCTCGATGCGGTCGGGCGGGTGGCCTCCCACCTCGTCGACCACGGCAACGACGGCGTCGTGGTCAGCGGCACCACCGGCGAGTCCCCGACGACGAGCGTGGCCGAGGACGGTGACATCGTGCGCGCGACCACGGACGCGATCGGTGACCGGGCCACGGTGATCGCCGGCGTCGGCACCAACTCCACCGCGCACTCGGTCGAGCTGGCGGTCCAGGCCGAGAAGGTCGGGGCCGACGCAGTGCTGCTGGTCACGCCCTACTACAACAAGCCGGGTCCGGCCGGCACCCTGCAGCACTTCACCGAGGTCGCCCGTGCGACCAGCCTGCCGGTGATGCTGTACGACGTCCCGGGGCGCACCGGCCAGGCGATCGCGATGTCGACGTACGAGGCGGCGGCGAAGCTGGACACCGTCAGCAGCGTCAAGCACGCGACCGGCAACCCGCTCGACACGATCGCGCTGCGGCACCTGGGCTACGACGTCTACTCCGGCGACGACGCCCTGCTGCTCGGCTACCTCGCCCACGGCGGCTGCGGCATCGTCTCGGTCGTCGGCCACGCCGCGGGCCCCCAGCTGCACCGCGTGATCGAGCAGTACGACGCCGGCGACCCGGCCGGCGCCCTGGAGACCTTCACCGGGCTGGTGCCGGTGATCGAGGCGGTGATGGGGGTGCCCAACTACGGCGCCACGACCGCCAAGGCCGCGCTCGAGCTGCAGGGCGTCCTCGACAACCGACGTGTCCGCGGGCCGCTGGCCGCGCTCGACGACAGCGAGGTCGCTGCCCTGCGCACCGCGCTCGACGCGGCGGGTCTGCTGCGATGAGCCACATGCACCCCGAGCTCAGTGCACCCGGCCCGCTCGCACCGGGCGGCCTGCGGGTGATCCCGCTCGGTGGGCTCGGCGAGGTGGGTCGCAACATGACCGTCTTCGAGTACGACGGACGGCTGCTCGTCGTGGACTGCGGGGTGCTGTTCCCCGAGGAGAACCACCCGGGCGTGGACCTGATCCTCCCCGACTTCGACGCCATCCGGGGCCGGCTCGACGAGATCGAGGCGCTCGTGCTCACCCACGGGCACGAGGACCACATCGGCGCTGTCCCCTACCTGCTCCGGGAGCGCGCCGACATCCCGCTGGTGGGCTCGCAGCTCACCCTCGCCCTGGTCGGCAGCAAGCTGCGTGAGCACCGGCTGAAGAACACCGTCCAGGAGATCGTCGCCGAGGGCGACCGGATCCGCTTCGGGCCCTTCGACCTCGAGTTCGTCGCGGTCAACCACTCCATCCCCGACGCGCTGGCCGTGGCCATCCGCACCGGAGCGGGCATGGTCCTGCACACCGGCGACTTCAAGATGGACCAGCTGCCGCTGGACCGCCGGATCACCGACCTGCGCGCGTTCGCCCGGCTGGGGGAGGAGGGCGTCGACCTCTTCCTGACCGACTCCACCAACGCCGAGGTGCCGGGGTTCACCACGTCGGAGCAGAGCATCGCGCCGGTGCTCGACCAGGTCTTCCACAGCAGCGACAACCGGATCATCGTGGCCTGCTTCGCCTCGCACGTGCACCGGGTGCAACAGGTCCTCGAGGCCGCGGCCCACCACGGGCGCAAGGTGGCCTACGTAGGGCGCTCGATGGTGCGCAACATGGGCATCGCCCGCGACCTCGGCTACCTCAACGTCCCGCCCGGCCTGATCGTCGACACCAAGGCAGT